>NZ_BBUX01000004.1:0-219418 GCF_000974725.1 Methylobacterium sp. ME121 | reverse complement strand
GCTCGGCCGGTTCGGCCGTCCTTCTGATGGGCGTCCTCGCGACGGGGATCCTCTCGGCGCTGGACCGCTCGGATTCGAGCGGGGCGACCACTCCCGCGGGGGAGGCCTGCCCATGAGCCGCCCCGCACCCTCCGCCGACCTACTCGATCGGCTTGCCCGCAGGTTTCCGGGATCCCCCGTTCACGCCGCCTGGCGCGCGCGGGTCGTCGGGGATGTCGTCGAGGCTGTAGTCGGGCCCGATCGGCCGGGCGACACGCTCGCCGGGGGCGGTGGGGAACCGCCCCCGGATCATGTCCTCCGAGAACCCGATGTCGCGCATGATGCTCTCCAGGGCAGCCCGAACCCGGGGCGAGGTGACCGGAAGGAGGGGCTCGCGGGGGTCCTCCAGGAACTCCCGGCACCAGCGCACTCGGGGGTCATTCGGGTCCTGGACCGGGGGCTCCAAGCCGGCGAGGACGCGGATAGACTCGGGTGGATACTCGTCGTCGGGCATGCCACGGATTCTCGGCCCGCCCCCTCGGAGAAGCAAGCCCGGCACGTGCCACGGCACGTGCCAGAGCACGTAGACGGCGAGGCGAGATCCCCGACCCCGCGGGGCGGGCACACCGAACTCGCGCTGGAGCGCCTGGCGGTCCGGGGCGCTCGAATCCGGACGGGGGCCGCCCTGCCCGCCGTCTGGTCGGCCTAAAGCTGAGGGGAGGGGATGATGCGGATTGTGGAGTGAGCCAAGTTCAGCAAGATGCCGAAGGGCACGGTTCCAGGCAGAGGTATGGCGATGCGGATCTACCCCGAGACGCCCGTGCGGATCACGCTGCCCCAGGCCGTAGTTATCCATCCCGACTGGGACCGCCCGACGCCACCGGTCACCCGGCCCGCGGACTTCGAGGTCGTCAAGGCGCGCCTGGTCGCCGCCCTCGCGGCGGAGGTCATCCGGATGCTGGGGGCATGGGTATCTGAGCTCGACCCGGTGGTAATCTACGCCCCCGGGGGCGGCCAGCTTGGCCTGTCGCTCGCCGGGGATCCGGAGGCCCGGATCGTCGTGCCGTCCAGGCTCTCGACGCTGGACTCCATCGTGGCTGAGGTCACCGGCGGGGTGAAGCCTGTTTAAGTCAAATCCGGAGGTTGCCTTAAAAAGGGATCACGCCACCGGTCTGTGTGCCCCCTGTGCGCCCGCGAAAATGAACGAATATTTAGAAGCATCGCTCAAATTTGACCAAATACTATGAACTGACAAGATCACTACAATTTATCGCAAATAAATCCATTTTCTCGCTAAGCTTCGTGAAAGGGGATGTGTTTATATCAGCAGGCCTCGCCGGCGCCGCCGGTCTAAAGAGGCTGACAGATATGCCCTTCACCCAACAGCAACTGACGGACATGTTCTCGACGGGGGCCGAACACGTGGGCCGCGTCGCTGAGCTAAGGAGGTCCGGCGGCGACCCAGCCGCGTACATGAACGATCTCTTCGGCGCCCCCGTCGTCATCGGCGTGTACCGCAAGAAGCGCGGCGGGATCGGCTATCTTGTCGTCAGGGGTGTCGCGCACCTCCAGCGTATCTTGGAGCGGGGCCAGGCCGAGCACCTCCCCGTGGCATACTACCTGTTCGAGTCGGCGGAGGCGGCCACGTTCGCGGCCGACGTCTACGACCGGCATCCGGACGCCCGGTGGGTGGAGGCGCATCTGGACGGGCGCGCCTTCGGCCTCGGCCTCACTTGGACTGAGTGACCGCAGATCGTCGCCGGCAACCGGCTGGGGACCTCCAATTACCGTGATGACGGCGGTCCCTGGGAGGGTTCAGCGGGACGCTGAGCGCTTTGGCGATCTGATGCTGTCCTCACGCTGGTCCCAGGCGGGGCGATAAGCCCTCGATCCCGACCCTCAGGCAGTCCTCGCGTGGTAGCCGATGAGCCACACCGCACGGGTCATGTTGTAGAACAGGTTGGCCAAGCCGATCTTCGTCCGAGCTCTCGCCAAGCCGATGGGCCGCACCACGAGCCTCATCGGCCCCTTCTGCCGGGCAAAGACATGCTCGACGGCCGCGCGGACCTTCGACTTCTCGCCGTTGGCCCGGGCGACGTTCCTGGCCATCGGCTTGCCCGGCGGCTTCTTGCGATGGATGCGGGAGCGGAAGCCGTTGCCCGCCAAGTGTGCCTCGTTAGCCTTCAAGCGGTAGGCGGTGTCAGCCCAGACGTCGCCGGCGGTGTTGGCTTTCGACACCAGGTTGGGCAACTGCGCCCCGTCGTGGCGAGCCGCGTCGGTGGCGGTCCAGGCCCGGATCAGCCCATGACGGCAGTCGATGCCGACGTGGTTCTTGTAGCCGAAGGCCGGCACGGCAATGTCCACGCGCTTCGCCCCGTCCTCGGCCGGCGTGGCCTTCGACCATTTGATCGTCCAGCGCGCGTCGCGGTCCTTCTGAGCGAGCTTGGCCGGCTTGGCCTTCCAGGCGTCGGGCACACGGCTGGCCTTCAGATCCGCCTTCTCGGCCTCGGTGTTGCGCTGCTTGGGCGCGGCCATCACGGTCGCGTCGACGATCTGCCCACCCATCGCCAGGAAACCGGCGTGCCGCGGGGCCGCCTCGTAGACCGAGAACAGCACTGCGATGGCCGGCTTTCCCGCAATTTCTGCCCGGGTGAGCGCCTCGCGGAAGGTCAAGATCGTGTTGGCGTCGGGCACCGGGTCGGACAGCCCGAGCCCAAAGAAGCGCATGAAAAGGAAGCGCATGAAGGAGAGCCTGTCCGTGATCAGGAACTCCGTGCGCTCGTCCGACAGCGAGTGGCTGGCCTGGAGGATCAGCACCTTGAACATGAAGACGAGGTCGAACGGTGGGCGACCGCCCTTCGATCCGTCTGAACGAGACACGGAACGGGCGAGGTCGTCCCGGAACAGCTCGAAATCGACGATGCGGCTCAACCGCTCCCGCGCGTCGCCCTTGGCCGAGAGATCCTTCTGACGCTCATCGACGTCGAAAAACCGGGCTGACCGCGCATCGCAGCACCTCACCGACCGCCGACGCCATCACACCACGAAACCCCTCAAACCGCGAGGTTTTTGGAGGTGTTCGGCTGGGCCGTGCCCTGGAACGGGACACAGGGGCGGTGCGAGGCTGCCCGATGGTCCGCCCGAACGCTCGGAATCGGGCGGATCGCCCGGCAAGCGTGCAAAAAAGTCCGCCCGAGATCCGCCCGAGAACGAGAAAGCCCCGGACGATGGGTCCAGGGCCTAGAACGTAAATTCCTGCGATTTTGAGAGTATTTTTGGTAGCGAGGGAGGGATTTGAACCCCCGACACAAGGATTATGATTCCTCTGCTCTAACCAGCTGAGCTACCCCGCCACGAGCCGCGATCGTCCGCGAGGACGATGCGTGCAGTGGCGGCGGTATAGGGAGAGCGGGCGCTCGGTGTCAACGGTTCTCCGTGCGCAAATCGCGGACGGGGGACTGTCGCGTTCCGCGCCGCACGGATCGCGGAAGGAAATGCTCGGCTGTCACCCGAAGCCGACGGTCGCCGACGCGGCGGCCATGTCCGACTCGCCCGAGGCCGCTAGGTTGCCGCGCGGGCCGCGCGACGGCCCGTGAGATCACGGAGCGTTCGATGACAGCGCGCATGAGCCATCGCAGGACGACCAGCATCGCCGTCCTTCTCGTCCTCGGGCTGCCGCTCGCCGCCGGTCCGGCCGTCGCGGCGGGCAAGGACGTCACCTACCGCGCCGCCCTCAACGGCGGCAGCGAGGTCCCGGCGACCGCGTCCCATGGCGAGGGCGAGGTCACCGCGACCTTCGATCCCGCCACCAAGCGCCTGAGCTGGTCAGGCCGATACAGCGGCCTCACCGGTCCGGTCACGGCCGCCCATTTCCACGGGCCGGCCAAGGCGGGCGAGAACGCCGGCGTGCTTGTTCCGGTGACGGCGGCGAGCAGTCCCTTCACCGGCGAGGCGACCCTCGACGACGCCAAGGCCGCCGATCTCGCGGCCGGCAAGCTGTACTTCAACCTCCACACCGCCGCGAACCCGAAGGGCGAAATCCGCGGCCAGCTGGAGCGCGCACCCTGATCCGGAACAGCGGAAGCCTCGACGATCCGGGCCGCGCCCGGTAGGCGGATCCCGTCCACCTGCCGGAGCCTTCGATGAAGCACACCGACGCCATCATCGCCTGGACACCCGTCCGCTGGGCGGAGCTGAAGCCGGAAACCGCCGGGCAGGTCGTCATCCTGCCCGCGCCCGATACCGCCGGAGAGGCCAAGCGCTACATGATGCGCGCCGGCGCCAGCTCGTCCGCCCTGGCCACCCTGTCGGAGGAAGCGCGCATCGCGCGCCTCTTCATCGACTTCCAGACCGTGGTCGTCCGCGACGGGATCGATCCCCAGGTCGCCCACCGGGCCTTCCTGGCGATCGACGAGTACCGGTTCCGCATCGCCCCCGACACCGAGGGTGCGGAATTCGAACACCCTCCCGAGGAAGATTAACCTCACCTCATCGGCACGGTTCACCGCGCTCATGGAAGCGTGAGAATTTAGAATACACACATCCCGGGCGCGCCCTATCTCCCGGCGGGTCCTCAATTCGTCGGAGGCCGGCCATGCCCGTATCCCGTCGCGCCGTCATCGCCGCAGCCGCCCTCGCTCCGCTCGCCGGCCGCCTCGCCGCGGCGGCGGAGCCTCTGATCCGTCGGCCGATTCCATCGACCGGCGAGATGCTCCCGGCCATCGGGATCGGTACGTCCCGGCGTTACGAGGTCGAACCGGCGCCCGAGGCAGTGGCGCCTTTGAGGGAGGCCGTGAGAACCTTCGTCGATCTCGGCGGATCGGTGATCGACACGGCCCCGAGCTACGGCACCGCCGAGGACGTCCTCGGCCTGATCCTGGCGGAGCCCGGCCTGCGTCGGAAGATCTTCCTCGCCAGCAAGGTGGACACGACCGGCCGCGACGCGACGCTCGCGGAATTCGACCGGTCGCTCAAGCGAATGAAGGTCGACACTCTCGATCTGGTAGCGGTCCACAACCTGATCGACGTGACCGAGAATCTGGCGGCCCTGCGCGACCTGAAGGCGCAGAAGCGCATCCGATACGTCGGCGTCACGGTCTGGCGCGACAACCAGCTCGACGCGCTGGAAGCCGTCATGAGGCGCGAGAGTCTCGACTTCATCCAGGTCAACTACGCCATCGACAACCGCGCCGCCGCCGAGCGCGTGCTCCCGCTGGCCGCGGATCGTGGCACGGCGGTGATGACCAACGTGCCCTTCGGCCGCGACCGCCTGTTCAAGGCGGTCCAGGGCAAGGAGCTGCCGGCGGTCGCCAAGGATCTCGGCTGCGCGAGCTGGCCGCAATTCTTCCTGAAATACGTCCTCGGCAACCCCGCCGTGACCTGCCCGATCCCCGGCATGGCGAAGGCTGCCTACGTCGAGGACAACCTCGGCGCCGCGCGGGGCAAGCTCCCGGATGCGGCGCAGCGCAAGCAGATGGAGACGTTCATCGATGCGGTCTGATCTCACCTCGCGCCGCGCGGCGCTCGCCCTCGCGGGCGGACTGGCCGTGGCCGCGGCTCTCCCGGCGGCCGTGCCCGCCCTGGCCCAGGACGGCCCGAAAAAGATCCGGATCGGCGTCATCGGGGCCGGGAATATCGGTGGCACGATCGGGACGCTCTGGGTCAGGGACGGCCACGAGGTGATGTTCGCCTCCCGCCACCCGGAGCAGCTCGCCGCCATGGTCTCGGAGCTCGGGCCGAAGGCGAAGGCCGGCACGCCCGAGGAGGCGATTACGTTCGGGGACGCGGTCTTCATCGCCGTCCCCTACAAGGCCTATCCGGACCTCGCGAAGGAGATCGGCCCGTCCCTCAAGGGCAAGGTCGTCCTCGACGCCGGCAATGCCACGCAGAAGCGCGACGGCGCGCTCTACGACGAGGTCCGGGCCAGCGGGATCGGCGCCACCTCGGCCAAGTACTTCGCCGGCGCCAAGCTCGTGCGCGCCTTCAACGCGGCCAACTACAAGGTCTTCGCCAAAGAGGGCGCGGACGGCGGCAAGGGGCGCGCGGGCGGTCGGATGGCGATCCCGATCGCCGGGGACGACCCGGAGGCGCTGAAGGTCGCCGAGGGTCTTGTCCGCGACGCCGGATTCGATCCGGTGGTGGTCGGCCCGCTCAAGGACGCCGACAAGTTCGCCATGGGCAGCCCGGGCTTCGGCCACGACGTCACCGCGCCTGAGATGCGCGGGAAACTCGGACTGGCGAAATAGGCGCTTCGCCCGACCCCTCGCCGCGCCCTGCGGCGGCGAGGGGTGCGACCGCGTCTCCCCGAGGGAGACTTGTCCGGGGAAGAAGCTCGTCTCGGTGAGATCGGCCCATGCCCGAAACCGCCCCCGCCCGCGGCACCCTCGCGCGCCTGATCGACGTTCAGCCCGGGGAGGGTCGGGCGCTGGCATGGTCCTGGGCCTACATCTTCTCGATCCTCGCCGCCTACTACGTCCTGCGCCCCATCCGGGATCAGATGGGCGTCGCTGGCGGCATCGAGAACCTGCCCTGGCTGTTCACCGCTACCCTGGTCGGGATGCTCGCCCTGAACCTGCCCTTCGCCTACCTGGTGAAGCGGATGCCGCGGGCGCGGTTCGTGCCGATCACCTACCGGTTCTTCGCGGCCAACATCCTCGCCTTCGCGCTGACGCTCTATCTCGCGCCCCCCGAGTGGGGCGTGTGGATCGGCCGGGTGTTCTTCGTCTGGCTGTCGATCTTCAACCTGTTCGTGGTGTCGATCTTTTGGGCGACGATCGTCGACGTGTTCTCGAACGCCCAGGGCAAGCGGCTGTTCGGCTTCATCGCGGCCGGCGCGACGCTCGGCGCCATCGCGGGCTCGGCCACCACCGCGATCCTGGCCAAGAATGTCCCGACCTGGGGCCTGATGCTCTGCGCGGTGGTACTTCTCGAGGTCGCGGTGTTCTGCATGCGCGGGCTCTCCGCGCTGTCGACGCAGCTGCACGAGGTGCCCGGCAGCCACGGGGGCGTCGCGGACGGGCAGGATCGGACGATCGGCGGGAGCGTGCTTGCCGGCGTCACCCGGACCCTCGCGTCGCCCTATCTGATCAACATCTCGCTGTTCCTGCTGCTGTTCTCGGTGACATCGACCTTCCTCTATTTCGAGCAGGCGGGCATCGCGAAGCGGAGCTTCCCGGATCGCGGCGCGCAGACGGCGTTCTTCGCCAGCGTCGACCTCGCGGTGAACGTCCTCACCCTAGGGATCCAGCTGTTCCTCACCGGCCGGATCGTGAACCGAATCGGCGTCGCCCTGACTCTGGCGATCCTCCCGGCCTTCAGCATCCTCGGCTTCGCGGCACTCGCCCTCTGGCCGACGATCGGCGTGATCGTGGCGTTCCAAGTGCTGCGTCGGGCCGGCAACTTCGCCATAGCCCGGCCGGTCAGGGAGGTCCTGTTCACCGTCGTCCCGCGGGAGGATCGCTACAAGGCCAAGAGCTTCATCGACACGGTGGTCTACCGGCTGGGTGATCAGGTCGGCGCCTGGTCGTTCACCGGCATCCAGGGAATAGGGCTCGGAAGCGCCAGCGTGGCCGGCGCCGCGATTCCGCTGTCGATGGCATGGCTCGTGAACAGCGTCTGGCTCGGGCGCGCGCAGGAGCGTCGCCGGGCCGAGCAGGCGGCGCTGTCGGGCAGTGAGCCCGAGCGGACCCCGCCTATCGTCCGCGCCGCGGCCTCGTCCAGCGGGTGAGGACCGCTGTCCCCCGCCTACCGGTGCCGCATGAAGTCCCAGACCAGATAGGCCGGGAACGGCAGCATGATCGCGAAGAAGATCCAGTCGAACATCTGAGGCATCAAGCCGTCTCCCGCTCGCTCCCCTGGTTCTACCGGTGTGGCCGGGTGAAGTTCCGTTCGGCCGCGGCGCCCCGTTAAGACGCGGTTTACCCTGACGGGCGACGTATCGCGCTCGGTCCGGGCGCGAGAGAGAGACATGGCGGGACCCGCATGGTCGGCGCCGCGGCGCGGGTGGCGCGCCGCCGCTCCCGCGATGGCCGTCCTCGGGCTCCTCGCCCTGTCGCCGGCGCCGGCCGCCGCGCAGGAGCCGCTCTACATCCGCATCCGCCCGCTGGCGGACGCCGAGGCGGCACGCGTCGCCCGGGAGATGCTCTGGGCCCGCAGGCAGGCCCATGCCCGCGCGGTGATCGAGTCCGTGTGCACCGGTTGCCTCGGCGCCTGGAAGCCCGAGCCGGCGCCGGCCCCGACTCCCGCGCCGGCCGACGACAGGATTGCGAACCTCACCGTTTCGTTAGGGGTTGAACTCGACCCCGGCTCCGGGGCATCCGGGCCCCATCCCGATTCATCGACCTCCGAGAGGCATCCATGACGCAAGCGCATCCGACCAGCGGCGCCGAGCCCGAAGTCGATTGCCCGGTGACCCTCGAGGTTCTGGGCTCCGTGTACCGGGCCGACGACTTCGACCTACCGCTGATTCTGGAGCAGATTCCGCCGCTCAAGCGCGCGCAGCTCGCCGCCTACCTCTACGGCAAGAGCCACATGCACAAGCTCGGGCTGAAGGTTGCCCGCTCCTGCGAGCGCGACGACCTGATCCGCGTGGCCGGCGAGATCGGCTCGGTGATCCACGGGCAGGCACACCTCAAGCCGTCGCGGCCGGCGCCCGAGGCGGCCCCGCAGCTGCGCGCCAAGACTCCGCCCGGCCAGAAGAAGGTGAGCCTCGCCGGTGCCGCCGCGAAGCCCGCGATCAGCCTCGGCGGCTCGGCCAAGGTCCGCAACTTCGACTGAGAGCCGACGCATTTGGCCAGCCGAGACCGCCGCGCGCGGCTGGCCGCGCCGCGCAGCGCCGGACCGGCAGAAATGCGCACGATTGAGTACCGGCGTCCGGCATTCCTTCGGTGACGGCACGTCGGAAGGTCGGACAACCCGGACTTGTGCGTTGCACGCGCCGCGGCCTTCGGATAATCGCCCGCGATGAACACCGACCACGACAAGATCCTGATCGTCGATTTCGGCTCTCAGGTGACGCAGCTCATCGCCCGCCGGGTGCGCGAGGAGGGCGTCTACTGTGAGATCGTCCCCTTCACGAAGGCCGAGGCGGCGTTCCGCGAGCAGAAGCCCAAGGGCGTGATCCTCTCCGGCGGCCCCGAATCGGTGACCGTGGAGGCATCGCCCCGCGCGCCGCAGCTCGTGTTCGATTCTGGCGTCCCGGTCTTCGGCATCTGCTACGGCCAGCAGACTATGGCGGCCCAGCTCGGCGGTGCCGTCGAGGGCGGTCACCACGCGGAGTTCGGCCGCGCCGAGGTCGAGATCCTGGCCGATTGCCCGCTGTTCAAGGGCGTGTGGCACAAGGGCGAGAAGTACCCGGTCTGGATGAGCCACGGTGACCGCGTCACCAAGCTGCCGGACGGCTTCACCACCGTGGCGATCTCTCGGAACGCCCCCTTCGCGGCGGTGGCCGACGAGGCCCGCAACTACTACGCGGTCCAGTTCCACCCGGAGGTGGCGCACACGCCCCACGGCGCCCTGCTGATCCGCAACTTCGTGCGCGATGTCGCGGGCTGCTCGGGCGACTGGACCATGGGCGCCTACCGCGAGGAGGCCATCGCCAAGATCCGCGAGCAGGTCGGCTCCGAGAAGGTGATCTGCGGTCTGTCTGGCGGCGTCGATTCGGCCGTAGCGGCGGTGCTGATCCACGAGGCGATCGGCGATCAGCTGACCTGCGTGTTCGTCGACCACGGGCTCCTGCGCCTCGGCGAGGCCGAGCAGGTCGTGGCTTTGTTCCGCGACCACTACAACATCCCGCTGGTCCACGTGGAGGCGTCGGGGATGTTCCTCGCGGCTCTGGAGGGCGTCAGCGACCCGGAAATCAAGCGCAAGACGATCGGCCGCCTGTTCATCGACGTGTTCGAGGCCGAATCGAAGAAGATCGGCGGGGCGAAGTTCCTCGCTCAGGGCACGCTCTACCCCGACGTGATCGAGAGCGTGTCGTTCACGGGCGGCCCGTCGGTGACGATCAAGAGCCACCACAATGTCGGCGGCCTGCCCGAGCGCATGAACATGAAGCTCGTCGAGCCGCTGCGCGAGCTGTTCAAGGACGAGGTCCGGGTGCTCGGCAAGGAGCTCGGCCTGCCCGAGGGCTTCGTCGGCCGCCACCCGTTCCCGGGCCCGGGCCTGGCGATCCGCTGCCCCGGCACCATCACGGGTGAGAAGCTGGAAGCCCTGCGCAAGGCCGACGCGATCTACCTCGACGAGATCCGGCAGGCCGGCCTCTACGACACGATCTGGCAGGCCTTCGCGGTGATCCTGCCGGTGAAGACTGTCGGCGTGATGGGCGACGGCCGCACCTATGACCATGTCTGCGCGCTGCGCGCCGTCACCTCGGTCGATGGCATGACCGCCGACTTCTACCCGTTCGACATGGCCTTCCTGGGCCGGGTCGCGACTCGTATCATCAACGAGGTGAAGGGCATCAACCGGGTGACCTACGACATCACCTCCAAGCCGCCCGGCACGATCGAGTGGGAGTGAGCGGCCGCCGAGCGGTCGGCACAGGCGCGGCGGAGCGCGACCAGCTCGGTCGTCACGGATTGCAGAGCGCCGGTTCGACCGCCTTCATCGCCGGCCGGAACGCCGCGAGATGCAGCCCGTCGCGGAGCGCGCCGGGCTTCGCGTAGCCGGTGTCGCCGTCGCGCAGGGCCGCGAACGGGTCCGTGAAGATGCACCCGAGCCGCCCACAGAGGTTCTGCAATCGACGCGAGTAATCCGCGACCGCTCCCGCGTCGACCAGCTTGCCGATCTCGCGACCGACCGGGGGGAGGGCGGTCACCACGACGCGCGGGCTCAAGGTCTGGAGCCGCCTGACGATGGTCTCGGCGGCGGCCTCGAACTGTTCCGTCGGCTTGTGCAGTTGCGGGTTGTTCTTCACCAGGATGTCGTTGGTCCCGATGGTCAGGACGGCGAGCCGGGGACTCACCTTGAAGGACAGGCGCGCGAGGTAGTCCGCGTAGCTGGCCGCGGTCGCGCCGCTGATGCCGCCGTTGAGGAACTCGAGGCCGCAGGGCCGCTGGCTCCCGGGCTGCAGTTCCACCTGCGAATCGCCGGCCCAGAACACGTAGTCCGGCGGCGCCTCGTCGAGGCTGACCTGCACGGCGATCAGGCGCATCTCCGCGTAGGCCCGCGCGTCGGCCCCTGGCCGATGCAGGCGCCACCCGGCGAACCCGCCGATCGCCAGCAGGGCGAGCCCGCCGAGACCGAGGAGGACGGCGCGCTTCACGGCTCGGCCCCGGCTCGGTCGACCTGGGCGTCCGGCCGCGCGTCCGTGGTGGCGTAGTAGGGCTTGATGTCGAGGAGCGGCGTGCCGTCGAGGCAGTCGAGCCCGCGCACGCGGAGCGCGTCGCCGTCGCGGCCGAGCAGTTCCACGACGGACAGGGCGATCGGGTTGGGACGCGCGGGCGAGCGCAACGAGAAGGTGCCGCGAGGGCCGTCGGCGTGGCGCGGACGCTGGACCACGAGGCCGCGCGTCGCCCGGTCCATCCAGTAGAGCAGGATCAGGTGCGTGCAGCCCGTGACATTGCGCAGGGCGGGGGCGTAGGCCGGATCGACCTCCACGGTGCAGACCGTGTCCGTCTGGAGCCCGTTCTTGGGACAGTCGGACCGCGTCAGCCAGGGCGTCCGCAGCCGACCGATGAAAAGGATGCCCGCGTCGAAGGCCGCGGGCAGCGCGGCCCTCACTTCACCGGGACGGGTCCCGAACTCATCCGCGTCCATGCCGCCTCGCTCCGCGCCGGCCGGCTTGTCGGCCATGTGTTCGCGGCCCGCAACCCCGCATCTCGCCCCCGGATGGCGCGGGGTGTAGATCCGGCAGCAGGAACGGAGGCGACATGATCGAGCGGGAATTGCGGCCGATGCAGGCGGTGGCCGACGCCGGGACCGCCATCGACCGGCTCGTCGAGCTCTACGACGACGCGGCCGGAGCCCTGCGGACCGCGCTGGAGCGATACCTCGCCGGCGGGCCGCCGCCTGACGCCACGGAGCGGCTCGCCTTCCGCTACCCGGAGCTGCGGATCAGCTACCGCCCGGACGGACCGCTGCCGCGGGTCAGGCGCGCCACCGCCAAGCTCCAGGCCGCCGGCACCTACGCCACCACGGTCACGCATCCGGGCTTTTTCCGGACCTATCTGACCCGCCAGCTGGAGCCGCTGATCGCCGACTACGGCATCGCCATCGAGGTCGGCCTGAGCGCGCAGGAGATTCCCTACCCCTACGTGCTGGAGGCGGGGCTGGACGCACGCGGGCGGACCGTCGACGGCGCCGACCTCGCTACCTACTTCCCGGTCCCGCTCCTGTCTCTCGTGGGCGACGAGATCGCCGACGGGACATTCGACCAGATCGCCGGCGAGCCGCTGCCGCTGGCGCTGTTCGACGCGGTGCGGGTCGATTACTCGCTTCGGCGTCTGGTCCATTACACCGGCTGCGACTGGCGCGACGTCCAGCCCTGGATCCTGCTCACGAACTATCACCGCTACGTCGACCAGTTCGTCCGCCACGGGCTGGAGCGGCTCGCCTCGGGCGCAGAGGGGTTCGAGCGGCTGGTCCTGCCGGGCGGCGTGTCCGTGACCCGCGCCGAGGCGGCCGATGCCGACCCCGCGGCGGTCATTGCCGCCTCGCCCTGGCACCGGCACCAGATGCCGGCCTACCACCTGGTGGCGCGCGACGCCGACGGGACCCAGCAGGGCACGACGCTGGTCAATATCGGCGTCGGGCCGTCGAACGCGAAGACGATCACCGACCATCTCGCCGTCCTACGCCCGGATTGCTGGCTGATGGTCGGCCATTGCGGCGGCCTGCGGCAGTCGCAGACCATCGGCGACTACGTGCTGGCGCACGCCTACCTCCGCCGCGACCGGATCCTCGACGAGCTCGTGCCGCCGGACGTCCCGGTGCCGGCCCTCGCCGAGGTGCAGGTCGCCCTCCAGGATGCCGCCGCCGCGGTGACGGGCGAGCAGGCCGACGCGCTCAAGCGGCGCCTGCGCACCGGCACGGTGGTGACCTACGACGACCGCAACTGGGAACTGCGCTTCAGCCAGGAGCGGCGTCGGATCAACCAGTCGCGCGCGGTCGCGGTGGACATGGAGAGCGGCACGGTCGCCGCCCAGGGCTTCCGCCTGCGCGTGCCCTACGGCGCGCTGCTCTGCGTCTCCGACAAGCCGCTCCACGGCGAGATCAAGCTGCCAGGCGCCGCCAACGCCTTCTACGATCGGGCGGTCTCGGAGCATCTCCAGGTGGGGCTGGCGGCCCTCGACGTGCTGCGGGCCGACCGGCAAGGTCTCCACTCGCGCAAGCTGCGAAGCTTCGACGAACCGCCCTTCCGTTAAAGTCTCGCGAAAACCGGAGAGGAGCGCAGGGTCGCGGCGTGCACGGCCCCGTCTCAGCGACCGACCGCCACGCCGTCAACAATACTCAAGCTTGGATACAGCCTCTGTGAGCGGTGTTGAGAGGTAAAGACACCACACACCAAGCTGAGATTTCCCATGACCCGTATGGCACTCGTTTCCACCGCCCTCCTGGCGGCCGTGGCTCTCGCGCCGTCCGGCGCCGAGGCCCGCGGCCTCGGCGGGGGTGGATTCCACGGCGGCGGCTTCGGCGGGGGCGGATTCCACGGCGGCGGTTTCGGCGGCGGCTTCCGCGGGGCCGGGGTCGGCGGCGGAGCCATCCGGAACGGCGGCTTCGGCGGCGGCGCCTTCCATAACGGCGGCGTCGGCGGGGCGCGGGTCGGTGGATTGGGCGGCGGCTTCCGCGGTGCGGGGCTCGGCGCGGCCGGCGTTGGTGGCGTCCGGACCGGCGGATACAATCAGGCCGGCCGGTTCGGCGGGGTCGGAAACCGCGGCCTCGCCGGTCGCGGCTTCGTCAACCGCGGCTATTACGGCCACCGCTACGGCCGCGGTGTCGGCTACGGACTCGCCGGCCTCGGGCTCGGCCTCGGCGTCGGTTACGGCCTGGGCGGTCTCGACTACGGCTACGACAACTGCGCCTACAATTACGGCTACGGCGCCTACGATCCGGCCGCCTGCGACAGCTATTACGGCTACGGCTACTGAGTCCGCCGCGCGGGCGCGGTGCCCGCGCTCCGGCTTAGCGACGCGTCCGCGCCCGGCCCTCGAGGCCGGGCGATACCGTTCGGGGACACCCGTGCCCGTCATGCCGCGGGTGACGGTACGCTCCGCGCCGGCATCCCGGAGCGTCGACTGCGGGACGCAGATCCGAGAACCCCTGTCGATGCCGCACGTGTCTCCGCCGGCTTCCGAGGCGCCCGGATCCCGCTGCGCGGCCGCGATGTGAAGCGGGCCGCGTTCGCCCGCCGATAGAGCCGTGCCGAGCAAACCCCTCCCTGCCGACCGAGGAAGCGGTTGCGCCCACAGCCTTCGCCGTCCACGAAGGCTTGCTCAACATCTCCCGAATTGCGAACCGTTGCAATCCGATGACGATGCCGCCTCCGGTGTAGCGTGGTGCGGGGACGATCGCGGTGAGCGGCGAGGGATTGGTTGCGGCGACGGCGGCGCTGCTCGTGCTGTGCATGGGCCTCTGGTCGACCGCGCTGCTGCCCGAGATCGTCACGGCGCTCGCCTTCTTCGGGATGGCGATGCTGCTGCGGCTCGGCTCTGCCGCCACGGTGTTCTCGGGCTTCTCGTCCTCCGCCTTCTGGCTCGTCCTGTCCGGCATGGTGGTCGGGCAGGGCATGACCCGAACCGGCCTCGGCGCCCGGATGGCGCGGACGCTCGCGCTGCGGCTCTCGGGTTCCTACGGGCGCTTCATCGCCGGGCTGGTGACGCTGAGCTTCCTCATCGCCTTCGTCATGCCGTCGAATCTGGGCCGCATCGCCCTGATGATCCCGGTGACCCTGGCACTCTGCGACGCCTTCGGGCTCGCGGCCGGGCGCCCTGGGCGTACCGGCGCGGTCCTGGCCGTCGGCCTCGCCACGCCGATCCTGTCGGCGGCGATCCTTCCCGCCAACGTCCCGAACCTCGTCATGGCCGGCTCGGCGGAGCACCTGCTCGGCCTGCATCTCTCCTACCTCTCCTACTTCCTCCTGCACGCCCCGGTCCTGGCCCTGGTGAAGGGCGTGCTGCTGGTCGCGCTGATCGTCCGGTTATTCCCCGACGACCTCGCCTCGGCCGCTCCGTCGCTGGCCGAGCGGCCGCCGCTCTCGGCGCCCGAGCGGCGCCTCGCGGTGATCCTCGCCTGCACCTTGATCCTCTGGATGACCGACAGCCTGCACGGCCTCGCGCCCGCCTGGGTCGGCCTCGCCGCCGCGGTGGTCTGCCTGCTGCCCCGGATCGGCGTGCTTCCGCCGGAGGCGTTCCAGCAGGTGAATCTGCGGACCTGCTTCTACATCGCGGCGCTCCTCGGCCTCGTCGCTCTGGTCAACGAGACCGGGCTGGGCGAGCGCCTCGGCCATCTGCTTCTGACGGTGGCGCCGCTGGCGCACGACGCGCCGACGCAGAACTTCGCGGTGCTCACAGGCATCGCCACGGTGCTGACCCTCCTCGTCACTGCCAACGGCGCCCCAGCCCTCTACACGGCTCTGGCGGGCGAGATGACGGAGGCGAGCGGCCTGTCACCCTTGGCGGTCGTCTCGCTGCAGGTGATCGGCTACTCAACCGTGTTCTTCCCCTATCAGGCGCCCCCGATCGTGTTCGCGAGCGAACTCGGGCGGGTCCGCCTCCGGGACGCGACGCGACTGACCCTGAGCTTCGGGGTGCTGTCGCTGCTGGTGGCGGCGCCGCTCGACTACGCGTGGTGGCGCATCCTGGGACAGCTAAAGTGACAGAATCGGCAAAGTGTCGCCCAGGACGGCACATTGCGCCGCACCATGGCGGATTGCGGGTTGCCCGCTCAGCCACTAGCGCTACCAGATTAGAGACGGTCCAGTTCGCAGCTGCGAGGCTTCAACCCGATGGCACCCACCGCCCGCCCGACAGTGGCACAGCCGATGTCGCCGCATCTCCAGATCTATCGCTGGACCTGGACGATGGCGATGTCGGTGTTCCACCGCATCACCGGAACCGCGCTCTATGGCGGGACTGCTCTGGTCGCGATCTGGCTCGTGGCTCTGGCTTCGGGCCCGGTCGGCTACTCTTACGTGGCCGGCTTCTTCGGCTCGATCTTCGGGCGCCTGATCCTGTTCGTCTACACGTGGATCCTGATGCACCACATGCTCGGCGGCATCCGGCACCTGATCTGGGATACCGGCGTCGGGTTCGACCGCGACAAGCGTCTCTCGATGGCCCGGCTGACGCTGATCGGCTCGGTGGCCCTCACCCTCGTCATCTGGGCGGTCGCCCTTCTGGTCCGCTGAGGAGGCCGACATGGCTAAGGAAGAGGTCCGGCAGGACACGCGCGTCTCGATCCGCACCCCGCGCGCACGGGTGCGCGGCCTCGGCGTCTCCCATCACGGCGCCGACCACTGGTGGCTGCAGCGGCTTACCGCCGTCGCCAACGTCGTGCTGATGCTGAGCTTCGTGGTGATCATCGCCAAGATGGCGGGCCGCGGCTACGCGGAGGCGCGGCTCCTCGTCGCGACCCCCCTGGTCTCGATCCTCCTGATCCTGGCGCTGCTGTCGGTGACGGTCCACATGCGCCTCGGCATGCAGGTGATCATCGAGGACTACGTGCACGCGCCGTCGACGAAGATAGCGGCGGTGTTCGCCAACAACGCTTACGCGGTCGTCGTGGCCGTCGCCTGCCTCTACGCGGTCCTGCGCATCGGCTTCGGACAGCCGGCCTGACCCCGCCAACAACGATCTCGAGGAGCCGAACATGGCCGCCAACGGCACCAACGGCAGCGGGCCTGCCTACACCATCCACGATCACGCCTTCGACGTCGTGATCGTCGGCGCGGGCGGCGCCGGCCTGCGCGCCACGGTCGGCTGCTCGGAGGCGGGCCTGCGCACCGCCTGCATCACCAAGGTGTTCCCGACCCGCTCCCACACGGTGGCAGCGCAGGGCGGCATCTCGGCCTCCCTCGGCAACATGGGCCCGGACGACTGGCGCTGGCACATGTACGACACCGTGAAGGGGTCGGACTGGCTCGGCGACCAGGACGCCATCGAGTATCTCGTGCGCAACGCGCCCGCCGCCGTCTACGAGTTGGAGCACTGGGGCGTGCCCTTCTCCCGCACGGAGGAAGGCAAGATCTACCAGCGCCCGTTCGGCGGCATGACCACGGACTACGGCAAGGGCACCGCCCAGCGCACCTGCGCGGCGGCCGACCGCACCGGTCACGCCATGCTGCACACCCTCTACGGGCAGGCGGTGAAGAACCAGACCGACTTCTTCATCGAGTACTTCGCCCTCGACCTGATCATGGACGACGAGGGCCGCTGCCGCGGCGTGATCGCGCTCGATCAGGCCACCGGCGAGATCCACCGCTTCCGCGCCCAGATGACCATCCTGGCGACCGGCGGCTACGGCCGCGCCTACTTCTCGGCGACCTCCGCCCATACCTGCACGGGCGACGGCAACGCCATGGTGCTGCGCGCCGGCCTGCCGCTGCAGGACATGGAGTTCGTGCAGTTCCACCCGACCGGCATCTACGGCGCGGGCTGCCTGATCACGGAAGGCTCCCGTGGCGAGGGCGGCTACCTCACCAATTCCGAGGGCGAGCGCTTCATGGAGCGCTACGCGCCGTCGGCGAAGGACCTCGCCTCGCGCGACGTCGTCTCGCGCTCCATGACCATGGAGATCCGCGACGGCCGCGGCGTCGGCAAGAACAAGGACCACATCTACCTGCACCTCGACCACCTGGACCCGAAGATCCTGCACGAGCGCCTGCCGGGCATCTCGGAATCCGCGCGGATCTTCGCGGGCGTCGACGTGACCAAGGAACCGATCCCGGTCATCCCGACCGTCCACTACAACATGGGCGGCATCCCCACGAACTATCACGGCGAGGTGCTGACGCTGCGCGACGGCAACCCCGACACGGTGGTTCCGGGCCTGATGGCGATCGGCGAGGCGGCCTGCGTCTCGGTCCACGGCGCCAACCGCCTCGGCTCGAACTCGCTGATCGACCTCGTGGTCTTCGGCCGCGCCGCCGGCAAGCGCTGCGCCGAGATCGTCGAGCCGAACGGCCGGGCCATGGAGCTGCCGAAGGGCGCGACCGACAAGGCGCTCGAGCGCCTGGACCGGTTCCGCTACGCCAACGGCTCGACGCCGACAGCCGAGCTCCGCGCCGAGATGCAGAAGACGATGCAGAACAACTGCGCCGTGTTCCGCACCGGCGAGGTGCTGGAAGAGGGCAAGGGCCTGATCCACAAGGTCTGGAACGCCGCCGCCGACGTGAAGGTCACCGACCGGTCGCTGGTCTGGAACACCGATCTCCTCGAGACTCTGGAGTTCGACAACCTGATCGGTCAGGCGGTGGTAACGATGGAATCGGCCGCCAACCGCACCGAATCCCGCGGCGCCCACGCGCGCGAGGACTTCCCGGACCGCGACGACAAGGACTGGATGAAGCACACGCTGTCCTGGCTCGACGAAAGCCGGCATCAGGTGAACATTGATTACCGGCCGGTCCACACCTACACGATGTCGAACGAGATCCAGTACATCGAGCCGAAAGCGCGCGTGTACTGATCTGAAACTCTGCACCACGACTGCGGCGGCGGGGCCTTGCCCCTCCGGCCGCCGCGTCCTGCTCTAGCGGAAGCCGTCGAGAACCATGGCTCAGTTCAACCTTCCGAAGAACTCCCAGATCACGCAGGGCAAGTCCTGGCCGGCCCCGACCGGCGCCAGGAACCTGCAGACCTTCAAGATCTACCGGTGGAACCCGGATGACGGGGCCAATCCGCGGATCGACACCTACCAGGTCGACCGTGAGGATTGCGGCCCGATGGTCCTGGACGCGCTCCTGTGGATCAAGAACAAGGTCGACTCGACGCTGGTCTTCCGCCGCTCCTGCCGCGAGGGCATCTGCGGCTCCTGCGCGATGAACATCGAGGGGCAGAACGCGCTCGCCTGCACGATGGGCATCGACGAGTGCAAGAGCCCCGACAACGCCCTGCCGGTCATGACCCGCAAGGACAAGGACGGGGCGATCCGCATCTACCCGCTGCCGCACATGCCGGTCCTGAAGGACCTCGTGCCGGACCTGACGAATTTCTACGCCCAGCACGCCGCCATCGAGCCCTGGCTCCAGACGGAGACGCCCGCGCCCGAGAAGGAGTGGCGCCAGACGCCGGAGGACCGGTCCCGCCTCGACGGCCTCTACGAGTGCATCCTGTGCGCGTGCTGCACCACGTCGTGCCCGAGCTACTGGTGGAACGGCGACAAGTTCCTCGGCCCCGCGGCCCTGCTCCAGGCTTATCGCTGGCTGATCGACTCGCGCGACGAGAACACAGGCCACCGCCTCGACGGGCTGCACGATCCCTTCCGGCTGTATCGCTGCCACACCATCATGAACTGCGCCAATACCTGCCCGAAGAGCCTGAACCCGGCGAAGGCCATCGCCGAGATCAAGAAGATGATGGTCGAGCGCACGCTCTGATTGCAGAGTCCGGCCGGGCGTGAGGCTTGAGGGCCACACTCGGCCGAAAAGGCCGGCTCTCCGCAGCGGAGTCGGCCCGGGCTGGGAGCGCTGCCTTGCGGTCAGCGCAATTGGCACGGAGTCAGGGTCGAAGCGCCTCCGCGCTCTGAAGCCTGATCCGAAGTGGACCGATGCTGCGCCCGAGCCTGTCGACGTTCGCCGTTCTCTGTCTGAGCGCCAGCCTCGGCGCCTGCGCCTCGAGCCGCCTCGACGGTCCGCGCACCCGGGGTCCGTCGCCCCAGGCGTCCCTCGACACCGTGCCGGCCATGCCGTCGGGCACCGTGACGGCGGCCCCGCTGGCGCCGCCGCCCGGCGTCGCCGCGAGCCCCGACGCGCCGCCCCCACCCGGCGCCCAGGCGGCCGCGACGCCGCCCGGTGGTCCGACCGTGATCGCCGAGCCGGTCGCGCCGCCGCCGCCGCCGCCACCGGTCGCCACGGGCGGCCGCTCCGCGGTGGTCGGTAGCTGGGATGCCCGGGACGCGACCGGGGCGAACTGCAAGGTCACGCTCTCGAGCACGCCGGCCCTCGACCTCTACCGGGCGACGGCCTCGGGCTGCGCCAACAAGGATCTGGCGCGGGTCTCGGCCTGGGACTTCCGCGACGGCGAGGTCTACCTCTACCAGCCGGGCGGCTCGGTGGCGGCGCGGCTTCGCCAGGGCGGCGGCGGCCTGGAAGGCGCCCTGACCAAGTCCGGCGCGGCGCTCGCCCTCAACCGCTGAGGCCGCGCGGCGCGACCACGCCGCGCGGTTGGCGCGCGGCGGGAGGCGCTTACATGAGGGGCTCCCGCCGCGTCACGCCTCCGTAAACATGTTCCTCGATTGGCTTGAACGCCGCGTCGACCCCTTCGCGCCCTTCGACGAGGCGCGGATGCCGCCGCGGTCGGTTCTCGGTTTCGCCTGGTTCTACCTGCGCCCGATCCGCGCCGCCCTGGCGGCGCTGTTCGTCATCGCGGTGGTCGCCGGCACGGTCGAGGCCTCCCTCTACCTCGTGATGCGCTGGTTCATCGACCTGCTCGGCTCGGCCGACCGGGCGACGGTGCTGTCGGACCACGCAGTCGAGCTCGGGCTGGTGGTCCTGCTGATCGCCGTGGTGCGACCGCTGTCGATCTGGGCCCACGAGGTGCTGTCCAACCAGCTCGTCGTGCCGCAATCCACCAGCCAGATCCGCTGGCGGGCGCATCTCTACACCCTCGGGCACGCGCTCTCGTATTTCCAGGGCGACTTCTCGGGCCGTCTGGCCAACCGCGTCGTCCAAGTGGGCCCGGCGGTGCGGGAACTCGCCGTCGTCTTCATCGACACGCTGCTGTACGTGGCGATCTACGCGATCACCGCGGTCGGGCTGTTCAGCGCGATCTCGCCATGGCTCGCGGTCCCGGTGCTGCTCTGGATCGCCGCCTACGCGGCCCTGACCGCGTGGTTCGTGCCCCGGGCCCGGGCGCGCTCGCACAAGACCGCCGACACCCGCTCGACCCTCATCGGCCGCATCGTCGACAGCTACACCAATATCCTGACGGTGAAGCTCTTCGCCCGCGATCGCGAGGAGCGGGCCGCCGTCCAGGACGCCGTGGAGGTCCACACCGCCGCCTACCTCCACCAGTTCCGGCTGGTGACCCTGACCACGAGCCTTCTCGGGCTGCTCAACAGCGCGCTGCTGATCGCCACCGGCGCCGCCTGCCTCGTCCTGTGGCGCGACGGCGGCATGAGTACCGGCGAGGCTTCGGCGGGGCTCGCCCTGGTCCTGCGCCTCATCGCCATGTCGGGCTGGGTCATGCAGACCGTGCGCGGCGTCTTCGAGAACGTCGGCGTGGTCCAGGAGAGCATGCAGACGATGGCCCGGCCGCACGGCCTCGTCGACGCGCCGGACGCGCGGACGCTGACCGTCACCGGCGGCGAGATCCGGTTCGAGGAGGTCGGCTTCCACTACGGGCGCGGCGACGCCACCGTCATCGAGGATTTCTCCCTGACGATCCGTCCGGGCGAGAAGGTCGGGCTGGTCGGCGTCAGCGGCGCGGGCAAGTCGACCCTGGCGGGGCTGCTCCTGCGGCTCTACGACGTGGAGAGCGGGCGCATCCTGGTGGACGGCCAGGACATCGCGACGGTGACGCAGCAATCCCTGCGCGAAGCGATCGCGATGGTCAGCCAGGACACGTCCCTGCTGCACCGCTCCATCCGCGACAACATCGCCTACGGCCGCCCCGGCGCGACCCAGGCGGAGATCGAGCGGGCGGCCCGCCTCGCCCACGCGGACGCGTTCATCGCCGACCTCGTCGACCACAAGGGCCGGCGCGGCTACGACGCCCAGGTCGGCGAGCGCGGCGTCAAGCTATCCGGCGGGCAGCGCCAGCGCATCGCCATAGCCCGGGTCATGCTGAAGGACGCGCCGATCCTCATCCTCGACGAGGCGACCTCGGCCCTGGACAGCCAGGTCGAGGCGGCGATCCAGGACTCCCTCGACACGCTGATGGCCGGCAAGACCGTGCTGGCGATCGCGCACCGCCTGTCGACCATCGCGGCCCTCGACCGACTGGTCGTGATCGACCGCGGCCGGATCATCGAGGAGGGGACGCATGCCGAGCTGGTCGCCGCCGGCGGCGTCTACGCCGGCCTCTGGTCGCGCCAGTCGGGCGGTTTCCTCGACGACGGGACGCCGCGGTACGACAGCGTGGTCGCCTGAGCGGTGCGCTGGCGCGATTGCCGGCAACATACCGCTACGATCGAGGGACGACCTTATCGCCGCGCCGCACACAGCGGCTTGACTCGGGGGCGGCAGACGGTCTCATTGCTCAGATTAGAACCATAATGCTTTGTTCCCGGACCGAGCCGGGACGAGGGCACCTGCGGCCCTGACGCCGACGCATGGAGTTCCGAACCTTGGCGAACACATCAGCCGCCGCTCCCGCGGTCTCTGGTCATGACGGCAGCCGCCGTGACTTCCTGTTCCTGGCGACCGGCGCCGGGCTGGCGGTCGGGGCGGGGGCCGCCGTATGGCCGCTGATCTCTTCCATGGCGCCCGACGCCGACACGATCGCCGCGGGCGCGCCGATCGAGGTCGATCTCACGCCGATCCAGGACGGCCAGATCGTCAACGTCTTCTGGCGCGGCAAGCTGATCTTCGTGCGCAAGCTGACCGCCAAGGAAGTGGCCGACATGAAGGCGGTCCCGCTCTCGGCGATGATCGATCCGGCCGCCTTCCCGACGCGGGTCAAGAGCGGCCACGACCAGTGGCTCGTCGTCTACGGCAATTGCACGCATCTCGGCTGCGTGCCGATCGGCCACCAGGGCAATTTCGAGGGCTGGGCCTGCCCGTGCCACGGCTCGCAGTTCGACGCGGTGGGCCGCGTGCGCCACGGACCGGCGCCCATCAACCTGCCGATCCCGCCCTACGCCTTCGAGACGGATTCCAAGATCCGGATCGGCGAGGGCGGCAAGGAAGCGGCCTGAGGAGGACGGAAGCATGAGCGCGACAGCCAGCACCTACGTCCCCAAGAGCCGCGTGGCCAAATGGTTCGAGGCGCGCCTGCCCATCGTCGGGCTGGTGCACTCCTCGTTCGTGGCCTTCCCGGTTCCCCGCAACCTGAACTACTTCTGGACCTTCGGGGCGATCCTGATCGCCTTCCTCGGCATCCAGATCGTCACCGGCGTCTGGCTGGCGATGCACTACGAGCCTTCGGCGACGGGTGCCTTCACCTCCGTCGAGAAGATCATGCGCGACGTGAATTACGGTTGGCTGCTGCGCTACGCGCACGCCAACGGCGCGTCGATGTTCTTCGTCGCCGTGTACCTGCACATGTTCCGCAACCTCTACTACGGGTCCTACAAAGCCCCGCGCGAGGTGCTCTACATCCTCGGCGTCGTGATCTACCTGCTGATGATGGCGACGGCCTTCCTCGGCTACACGCTGCCCTGGGGCCAGATGAGCTTCTGGGGCGCCACCGTCATCACCAACATCCTGGCGGCGATCCCGGTGGTCGGCGACACGATCCAGACCCTGCTCTGGGGCGGCTACTCGGTCGGCAATCCGACGGTCAACCGCTTCTTCTCGCTGCACTACCTGCTGCCGTGGATGATCGCCGGGGTCGTCGTGCTGCACGTCTGGGCGCTGCACGTCACCGGCCAGAACAACCCGGTCGGCATCCCGATCAAGTCGGGCAAGGACGCGGTCCCGTTCACGCCCTACGCGACGATCAAGGACGTGTTCGCCGTCTGCGTGTTCATGATCCTGTTCTCTTGGTTCCTGTTCTACCAGCCGAACTATCTCGGCCACGCCGACAACTACATCCAGGCGAACCCGGCGGTGACGCCCGCGCACATCGTGCCGGAATGGTACTTCCTGCCGTTCTACGCGATCCTGCGCGCGGTCCCGAGCAAGCTCGGCGGCGTGATCCTGATGTTCTCGGCGGTGATCATCCTGGCCTTCGCGCCCTGGCTCGACACGTCGCGGATCCGCTCGTGCAACTACCGGCCGCTCTACCGCCAGTTCTTCTGGGTCTTCGTCGGCGCCACGCTGCTCCTCGGCTGGCTCGGCTCGCAGCCCCCGGAGGGCGGCTACGTGCTCGCCGCGCAGGTCTGCACCGCCTACTACTTCGCGCACTTCCTGATCGTCATGCCGCTCTGCGGCCTATTCGAGACGCCGAAGAAGCTGCCGGGCTCGATCCTCGAGAGCGTGACCGGGCCGGGCAAGCAGGTGAGCGGGTCCGGCATGCCGGCCGGCGCCGCCGCCGCTCCGACCACCAAAGGCTGACGGGCTGACGACAGGACCATGATGATGACCCGCGTCCTCTCGACGACCGCCGCGGCCGCCCTGGCGGCCCTGCTGATCGGCGCCGTGCCGGTCTCTGCCCAGGAAGGGCATGGCGGGCCGATCCCGGCCCGCGTGAACTGGAGCTTTGCCGGCGTGTTCGGCCGCTTCGACACCGCGCAGCTGCAGCGCGGCTTCCAAGTCTACAAGGAAGTCTGCTCCGCCTGTCACTCGATGAAGCTGGTCTCCTTCCGCAACCTCGCGCAGGAGGGCGGGCCGCATTTCTCGGCCGGGCAGGTCAAGGCGCTGGCCGCGACCTACCAAGTGAAGGACGGGCCGAACGATGCCGGCGACATGTTCGACCGTCCGGGCCGGCCGGCCGACACGTTCC
Organism: Methylobacterium sp. ME121; assembly: GCF_000974725.1. Lineage (NCBI taxonomy): Bacteria > Pseudomonadati > Pseudomonadota > Alphaproteobacteria > Hyphomicrobiales > Methylobacteriaceae > Methylobacterium > Methylobacterium sp. ME121. The sequence continues at coordinate 194,738 of NZ_BBUX01000004.1, read as the reverse complement.
CGCCGCCGTTCCCGAACGACCAGGCGGCCGCCGCCGCCAACGGCGGCAAGGCACCGCCGGACTTCTCGGTCATCGCCAAGGCGCGGACCTTCTCCCGCGGCTCGCTCTACTTCCTGACCGACTGGCTGCCCTTCGTCGGCTACTCGGAGCAGGGGCCGGACTATATCCATGCCCTGATCAACGGCTACGAGGATCCGCCGAAGGACTTCGCGCTGCCGGAGGGCGGCCACTACAACAAGTACTATCCCGGCCACATCATCGCGATGCCACCGCCGATCACCGACGGGCAGGTCTCGTACCCGAAGAACGATCAGGGCCAGCCGGTCGTGCCCGAGACGGTCGACCAGTACGGCAAGGACGTTTCGGCCTTCCTGATGTGGGCGGCCGAGCCGCACATGATGGACCGCAAGGCCCTGGGCTTTCGGGTGATCCTGTTCCTGATCATCCTGTCGGGGCTGCTCTACTACGTGAAGAAGAAGATCTGGGCCGATGTCGGCGGCGAGGTCCACGGCCTCCAGCCGGAGCTGCACAAGACCTACTGAGGCCGGCCAGATCAGTCCGCTGTTCGGATGGGCCTCCCTCGGGAGGTCCATCTTTTTTTGGTCGGCTCTCCATGCTACCGCTCGCCCGCCGCGACGGTCCTCCTTCCGACACTGCCCGTCCCCTGCACCACCTCATCCTGAGGTGATCGCGTCATCGGGCCTCGAAGGCGGGCTCCAGGGATCAGAGCGGCTTCGGGAGGTCTCCTTCGCGGCCTCCGCATTGCTCCGGCACCTCAGGATGAGGTGCCGGGTGGGATAAGCCGCGCTGCCGAGGCGTCGCGCGTTGAGGGATTCCGGCATGAGCGCAGCGGTACTGGGTGTCATGGGTGGCTCCGGCGTCTACGACCTGCCGGGTCTCGAGGACGTGCGCGAGGAGCGCGTGGCGTCGCCCTGGGGCGAGCCCTCGGACGCCCTCCGCGTCGGGCGGATCGGCGACACCAAGGTCGTGTTCCTGGCCCGCCACGGGCGCGGCCACCGGCTCTCGCCGTCGGGCATCAACTACCGCGCCAATATCGACGCCCTGAAACGGGCTGGGGTGACCGACCTCGTCGCCCTCTCGGCCTGCGGCTCGTTCCGCGAGGACCTGCCCCCGGGCCTCTTCGTGCTCGTCGACCAGTTCGTCGACCGCACGCACGGGCGCGCCTCGTCGTTCTTCGGCGACGGCTGCGTCGCCCACGTGTCCCTGGCCCATCCGGTCGGCCCCGGCCTGCAGGCGCGGATCGCCCAGGCCGCGAAGGCCGAGGACATCGCGGTCCATCGCGGCGGCACATATGTCTGCATGGAGGGGCCGCAATTCTCCTCCCTCGCCGAGTCCCGCGCCTACAAGGCCCAGGGCTTCGACGTGATCGGCATGACCAACATGCCCGAGGCCAAGCTCGCCCGCGAGGCGGAGATCACCTACGCGACGATCGCGATGGTGACCGACTACGATTGCTGGCACCCCGGCCACGACGCGGTCGACGTCGCCTCGGTGATCGCGGTCGCCCGCGCCAACGCCGACAAGGCGGCGCGCCTCGTGGCCCGCCTCGCCCGCGACTTCCCGGCCGAGCGCGAGCCGTGCCCGGCGGGCTCGCACCGGGCGCTCGCCGGCGCGATCATGACGGCGCCCGCCGTCCGGGACCCGGCACTGCTCGCCAAGCTCGACGCCGTGGCGGGGCGGGTCCTCAACGGCTAGCCGGCCGCCCTTTCCATTCGGCGACGAGTCCCTCTAGAAGGCGCGGGCGGCCCTGGCCGCCCCCGACGCGAAGTCCAGACCGAAATGCGCAGCGCCTCCATCAGCCGGAAGACCGCGGAGACCGACATTGCGGTCTCCGTCAATCTCGACGGGACCGGGCGGTCGAACATCGCCACCGGGATCGGCTTCCTCGACCACATGCTGGATCTGCTGGCGCGGCACGCCCTGTTCGACCTGGACGTGAAGGTCGACGGCGACCTGCATATCGACCAGCACCACTCGGCCGAGGATTGCGGCATCGCCCTGGGACAGGCGTTCGCCAAGGCGCTCGGCGACAAGCGCGGGGTCACGCGCTACGCCGACATCCACCTGCCGATGGACGAGGCGCTGACCCGGGTCTGCGTCGACATCTCGGGCCGGCCCTTCCTGGTGTTCCGCACGACCTTCCGAGTGGAGAAGATCGGGACCTTCGACACCGAGCTGGTGCGCGAGTGGTTCCAGGCCTTCGCGATGAATGCCGGCCTGACCCTGCACGTGGAGACCCTCTACGGCGACAACGCTCACCACATCGCGGAGAGCTGCTACAAGGGGCTGGCCCGCGCCTTGCGGAAGGCCGTGGCGATCGATCCGCGGGAGGAGGGGCGCGTTCCCTCCACCAAGGGCTCCCTGTAGACCTGTTGTCGCCGGGCGCCCGGATCGGCCACGCGGCCGTCGCGGCGCACGCTGTCGGAGTTTCGCGATGCGGATGCGCAGCTACACGCTCCACCTGCCAGCCGACGCGCGGCCGGGCGAATCGCTCGGGCTCGACCGGGCGCTGCTGGTGCGGGACGGCTTCTCCTGGCCGGCCTTCGCCTTCACGGTGCTGTGGTTCCTGTTCCACCGGCTCTGGCTCGCCGCCCTGCTCGTGCTCGTCGGGCTCGTGGCGCTGGCCGCCGCCGGTATCGCCCTCGGGCTGCCGGCCGGCGCCGGCCTGATCGTCACCCTGCTGGCCGGCTGGCTGATCGGCCTCGAGGCTTCGAGCCTGCGCCGCTGGACGCTGGCGCGGCGCGGCTGGCCGGCGCGCGACGCGGTGGTCGCCGCGACGCCCGAGGAGGCCGAAGCCCGGGCTCTGAACCGCTGGCTCGAGGCGAGCCCGGCCGCGCCGCGGGCCCCGTTCCCGAGCGGCCCCAGCCGGCGGGCCGAGCCGGTGATCGGGCTGTTCCCCGCCCAGGAAGGCGCCCGGTGAGTTCCCGGGCGAGACGCGCATGAGCACCGAGACCGTCGCGATCATCGATTACGGGTCGGGCAACCTCCACTCCGCCGCTAAGGCCTTCGAGCGCGCCGCTCGCGAGAGCGGGCGCGACGCGCGGATCTGCCTGACCTCGGACCCCGACGTGGTGGCTGCGGCCGACCGCGTGGTGCTGCCCGGTGTTGGCGCCTTCGCGGATTGCCGCGGCGGTCTCGACGCCGTCCCCGGCATGGTCGAGGCGATGACGCAGGTCGCCCACGGGGCCGGCCGCCCGTTCCTCGGGATCTGCGTCGGGATGCAGCTGCTGGCGAGCCGCGGGCTCGAGTACACGACCACGCCGGGGCTCGGCTGGATCCCCGGCGACGTCGGTCCGATCCGGCCGTCGGACCCGGCGCTGAAGGTCCCCCATATGGGCTGGAACACCCTGCGGACCGAGCGCGACCACCCGCTGCTCGCCGGCATTCCCACCGGCGAGGACGGGCTGCACGCGTACTTCGTGCACAGCTACGCGCTGAAGGCCGAGCGCCCGGACGACGTGGTGGCGCGCGCCGAGTACGGCGGCCCGGTCACCGCCCTCGTCGCACGCGACAACGTCGCCGGCACGCAGTTCCACCCCGAGAAGAGCCAGCGGCTGGGCCTCGCGCTCATCGCCAACTTCCTGAACTGGCGCCCGTGAGCGCCGTTCGGCCCAGGCAAGAAGGACGGAAGCGCCCGTGATCCTGTACCCGGCGATCGACCTGAAAGAGGGGCGTTGCGTCCGCCTCATCCAGGGGGACATGGCGCAGGCCAAGGTCTTCGGCGACGATCCGGCCGCGCAGGCCGCGATCTTCGAGGCGCAGGGCTTCTCCTGGCTCCACGTGGTCGATCTCGACGGCGCCTTCGCGGGGGCGCCGCGGAACGCGGAGGCGGTCGACGCGATCCTCGCGCGGGTGAAGATCCCGGTCCAGCTCGGCGGCGGGATCCGCGAGATGAAGACCCTGGAGGGCTGGCTGAGCAAGGGCGTCGCCCGGGCGATCATCGGCACCGCGGCGGTGCGCGATCCCGGCTTCGTCCGGGAGGCCGCCCGCAAGTATCCCGGGAAGATCGCGGTCGGCATCGACGCCAAGGACGGCCGCGTCGCGGTCGAGGGCTGGGCGCAGACCTCCAGCATGACCGCGGAGGAGCTGGGGCGCCGGTTCGAGGACGCGGGCGTCGCGGCCATCATCTACACCGACATCGCCCGCGACGGGATCCTGAAGGGCCTCAACGTCGAGATGACCCTGGCGCTCGCCCAGGCCGTGCGCATCCCGGTGATCGCCTCGGGCGGCCTCGCGTCGATCGACGACGTCCACCGCCTGCTGAAGCCGGATTGCGCCCTGATCGCGGGCGCGATCACCGGCCGGGCGCTCTACGACGGCCGCATCGATCCGGAGGCGGCCCTGGCCGCGATCGCTGCGGCGCGCGGCCCGGTGGCGTGATATCCAGAGACTCGCGACATGAGACGCCGCCCGTGCTGAAGACCCGCATCATCCCCTGCCTCGACGTGAAGGACGGGCGCGTCGTGAAGGGCGTGCGCTTCGAGGGCCTGCGCGACGCCGGCGATCCCGTCGAGGCCGCCAAGGTCTACGACGCGGCCGGCGCCGACGAGCTGTGCTTCCTCGATATTACCGCGAGCCGCGAGGCCCGCGGCACGCTGCTCGACATCGTCAGCCGGACCGCCGAGGCCTGCTTCATGCCGCTCACGGTCGGCGGCGGCGTGCGCACCGTCGAGGACGTGCGCGCGCTGCTGCTCGCCGGCGCCGACAAGGTCGCGATCAACACCGCGGCCGTGAAGGATCCCGACCTCGTGGCCCGGGCCGCCGAGAAGTTCGGCGCGCAGTGCATCGTGGTGGCGATCGACGCCAAGCGCGTCTCGCCCCCCGGCGCGCCGGCCGCCTGGGAGATCTTCACCCACGGCGGCCGCGACCCGACCGAGATCGACGCCGTGGCCTTCGCGCGCCTCGTCGCCGAGAAGGGCGCGGGCGAGCTGCTCGTCACCTCCATGGACAAGGACGGGACCCGCTCCGGCTACGACCTCGCCCTCACGCGCGCGATCAGCGACGCCGTCACCGTGCCGGTGATAGCCTCGGGCGGCGTCGGCGGCCTCGACGACCTCGTGGCCGGCGTGGCCGAGGGCGGCGCCAGCGCCGTGCTGGCGGCCTCCATCTTCCATTTCGGGCAGGCGAGCGTCGCCGAGGCGAAGGCGCACATGGCGGCGGCCGGTCTCGCCATGCGCCTCGACGGTCCGGCCTCTTCCGCGAGGGCGCCCCAGTGAGCAGCTACCTTCTGGCGAACGCCAACCTCCTCGATCCCGCGACCGGCCGCGAGACCGCCGGCGCGGTGCTGGTGCGGGACGGCCGCATCGCCGACATCGCCGCCGGCGCGGCGCCGGGCGCCCCGGCCGACGCGAAGCGCGTCGACTGTGCCGGCCGCGTGCTGACCCCCGGGCTGATCGACATGCGCGCCTTCGTGGGTGAGCCGGGAGCCGAGCACCGCGAGACCCTGGCCTCGGCGAGCGCCGCGGCGGCGGCGGGCGGCGTCACGACGCTCGTCTGCATGCCCGACACCAACCCGGTGATCGACGAGCCGGCCATCGTCGACTTCGTGCTCCGGCGAGCCCGCGACACGGCGAGCGTCAACGTCCTGCCGGCGGCCGCCATCACCAAGGGGCTGGCCGGCCGGGAAATGACCGAGTTCGGCCTGCTCAAGGAGGCCGGCGCGGTCGCCTTCACGGACGGGCTCCGGGCCGTGGCCAATGCCCAGGTGCTGCGTCGCGCCCTGACGTATGCCCGGGATTTCGACGCGCTGATCGTGCAGCACGTGGAGGAATCCGCCCTCGTAGCCGAGGGCGTGATGAACGAGGGCGAGCTCGCCTCGCGCCTCGGGCTGATGGGCATCCCCCGCGAGGCCGAGACCGTGATGCTGGAGCGCGACATCCGCCTCGTGCGGCTGACCGGCGCCCGCTACCACGCGGCGATGATCTCCTGCGCGGATTCGGTGGAGATCGTCCGCCGGGCCAAGCAGGACGGCCTGCCGGTGACCTGCGGCGTCTCGGTGAACAACCTCGTCCTCAACGAGAACGACATCGGCCATTACCGCACCTTCTGCCGGCTCTCGCCGCCCCTGCGCCACGAGACCGACCGGCAGGCGGTGGTGGGCGCCCTCGGCGAGGGCGTGATCGACGTGGTCGTGTCCGACCACAACCCGCAGGACGTGGAGACCAAGCGCTTGCCCTTCGCCGAGGCGGCGGACGGGGCGCTCGGCATCGAGACCCTGCTCGGCGCCGCGATGCGCCTCGTCCACACCGGCGACCTCGCGTTGCCCAAGCTCGTCGCCGCGCTCACCGTCAATCCGGCACGGATCCTCGGCCGCGAGGCCGGCCGGCTGGCGGTGGGCGCCCCCGCCGACCTGGTGCTGATCGATCCCGACCTCCCCTACGTCCTCGACAAGCGCCGGCTGAAGTCGCGCTCCAAGAACTCTCCCTTCGACGAGGCGCGCCTCCAGGGCGCGGCGGTGCTGACGCTGGTCGGCGGCCGGATCGTCCACGCGGTCGACGACCTCGCGGCGGCCGCATGATGCCGCCGGATCTGGCGACCCCGGCCGCCCTCGGCGGTCTCGCCCTCGGCTACGCCCTGGGCTCGATCCCGTTCGGGCTGATTCTCACGAAGTTCGCCGGCCTCGGCGACGTGCGGGCGATCGGCTCCGGCAATATCGGCGCCACCAACGTGCTGCGCACCGGCCGCAAGGGCCTCGCCGCGGCGACGCTGCTGGGCGACGCCCTCAAGGGCACGGCGGCCGTCCTCATCGCGCGCCAGCTGGGCGAGGGCCCGGCGCTCGCCGCGGGGCTCGGCGCCTTCCTCGGCCACCTCTTCCCGGTCTGGCTGGGCTTCAAGGGCGGCAAGGGCGTCGCGACCTTCATCGGGGTACTGCTCGCCTTCAGCCCGCTTGCCCTCGCGGCGTTCGCGGCGATCTGGCTCGGGCTCGCCTTCGCGCTCAAGTACTCGTCGCTGGCGGCGCTCGCCGCCTCGGCGGCTACGCCCCTCGTCCTCTGGGCGCTCGGTGCCCCGACACAGGCCTTGCTGTTCCTGCTCCTCGGCCTGCTGCTATGGTGGAAGCACGCGCCCAACATCCGCCGACTCGCGTCCGGCACCGAGGGGCGCATCGGCCAGAAGGGCTGAGTGCCGGCGCGCCGCGCCGACCTTCGGGCAGGGGTGGGGGTGGTGGATGCAGCTCACCGAGGCCCAGCGGCTCGACTGGCTGCGACTGATCCGGACCGAGGGCGTCGGCCCCCGCACCTTCCGGAGGCTCGTGAACCGGTTCGGCGGCGCGGCCGCCGCCCTCGAGGCCCTGCCGGAGCTCACCGGCCGCCAGGGACGGCGGGTCGTGCCACCCACCCGCGGCGAAGCCGAGGCCGAAGTCGCGGCCTTGACGCGACTCGGCGGCCGGCTGGTCGCCACCGGCGAGGCGGAATACCCGCGGCTCCTCGCCCAGGTCGACGCCGCGCCGCCCCTCCTGGCCCTGCGCGGCGCACCGATCCTCAACCGGCCCGCCACCGCCCTCGTCGGCTCGCGGAACGCCTCATCGGCGGGGCTCGCCTTCACCGAGCGGCTCGCCCGCGGTCTCGGCGAAGGCGGCCTGACGGTGGTCTCCGGCCTCGCTCGCGGTATCGACGCTCGCGCCCACAAGGCCAGCCTGCGGACCGGCACGGTCGCCGTCATGGCCGGTGGTCAGGACCGGATCTACCCGGCGAGCCACGCGGCCCTGGTCGAGGCGATCCTGGCGGAGGGCGGCGCCGTCCTCGCCGAGATGCCGATGGGCTGGGAGCCCCGCGGGCGCGACTTTCCCCGGCGCAACCGGATCATCTCCGGCTTGTCCTACGGGACCGTGGTGGTGGAAGCCGCCCGGTGCTCCGGCTCGCTGATCACGGCGCGGTACGCCCTCGAACAGAATCGGGAGGTCTTCGCCGTCCCGGGCTCGCCGCTCGACCCGCGCGCCGAGGGCACCAACGACCTGATCCGCCAGGGCGCCACCCTGGTCGCCGAGGTGTCCCACGTCCTCGAGGTGCTGGGCCCGATCATCGAGCGCGGCCCGGACGCCGAGGCGACGCCGGCGCGCGCGCGGCCGGACCTCGCCGAGCAGCCGGACTTCTGGGACGAGATCGCCCTCGACGCGGACGACGCGCCGCTTCACCCGCTCCCGCAGCGGCACGCCGGCGCGTCCGCCCCGAGCCCCGCCCGGGACGACCGGCCACCGGAGCCGCAGGACGACCGGGCGCGGATCGTCGCGCTGCTCGGCCCGAGTCCGGTCGGCACCGACGAGCTGGCGCGGAGCGCCGGGGTCGGTGCCCGGATCGTGCAGAGCGTGCTGCTGGAATTGGAGCTCGACGGACGGATCGAGCGCCACGGCAGCGGCACCGTCTCTCTGATCAGCGGCTGAGGGACCCGTCCTCGGTGTCGTCGTCCGCGTCGGCGTCCGCGAGGTTGCGCATGACGTCGAGGCAGCCCTGGAGGATGTAGGCGGCGGCGAGCTTGTCGACGAGCTGGCCGCGCCGCGCCCGCGAGGCGTCGGCCTCGATCAGCGCGCGGGTGACCACGGCGGTCGAGAGGCGCTCGTCGAAGAAGACGTGGGGCAGGGGGAGGATCGGCGCGAGGTTGCGCATGAAGGCGCGGGTCGACTGCACCCGCGGCCCCTCGCTGCCGTCCATGTTGAGCGGCAGTCCGACCACGAGGCCGCCGACCGCGTGCTGCCGGCACAGGGCGGCGAGCCGCTGCGCGTCGGGGGTGAACTTCACCCGGCGGATGGTCTCCAGCGGTGTCGCGATCTGGCGGCCGAGATCCGACAGGGCCAGCCCGATCGTTTTGGTGCCGAGATCGATGCCGATCAGGCGGGCGCCGCCGCGGGATTTGGCCGCGAAGGCGCGGATCGCGTCGAAGTTCATGACTCCGCCTGCGCGGCGCGCGCGAGGGTGGCCTCGGTGACGCCCTCGAAGCGGGCGGGGAGGGGCTCCGAACCCGGTCCCAGGACCAGCGCCGCGGACGGTGCCGTGACCCGGGTGAAGAAGTCGTCGAGGCTCTCGCCGCCGAACCGCACCGTCTCCAGGTCGGGCGCGAGCAGCCAGACGTCGTATTCCCCGTCGGTCCCGGTGACGTCCCAGAACAGGAAGCTGCCATCCTCGCCGGTGCCGAAGAAGCAGGCGCGCTCGACGATACCGGCATCGCCGCCCTCGACGTCGAAGCGATGCGGCTCCGCGCCGTCCTCGAGCATGGCGACCGCGGCGCCGACGCTGTGGGCGATGAGGGCCGCTTGGCTCACCAGATCGCAGGCCTCGAACGGCGCCGGCACGGCGACGCGGAACTGTCCCCCCGCGAGGCCGACGCCGCAGCTCCGGCAGAAGTCGCGATAGGAGGCCGGGAGGGCGAAGCCCAGCGCCTCGGCCGCGCGGTCGAGGGCGGCCGCGTCCGGTACGAAGCCCGGCGCGAGCTCCTCGAAAACCTTGTCCCACATCGCTCCCGCTCCACCGTCCACAGGCTTCGGCTCCTCCGCAGATCGCCCCCGGTGCGCGCGGAGCCGTTCGCGTCTAGGTAGGTTAATGTTCCGTTAAACCACGCTGTAGGGGCCCGCCTTGTCGACGAACGGCCAGCTCTCCTGTTCCGCACCGCACGGGCGCCGGCGGGCGATGCCGCGCAAGCACCGCTGGATGCTGCTCCTCGCCTTCGAGGTCCTGGTCGCGGGCTTCACCCAAGCCATGATCCAGCCGGTCCGGCAACCGGGAATCACCATCGAGATGTCGGTGACGCCCCACCACGTCGTGACCTGACCCGCCCCGCATCACGCCGCCCCGCTCGGCTCGACCCGATGCCCTCGGGCGGCGCGCCGCCCGTCGGCCCCGAGCGTGTGGCGGTGTCCACCCGCGTTGCGGCGCGTCGAGAGCCGATGCTATAGCCCGACCGACTTCGGGAAAGTGCTCCCGGCAAGGGACGAACGGGACGGCATGTCGGTCGACGAGAAGACGGTTCGGCGCATCGCGCATCTGGCGCGGATCGCGGTCACCGACGACGAAGTCGGGCCCCTGCAGGGCGAGCTGAACGCCATCCTGGCCTTCGTCGAGCAGCTCGGCACGGTCGACGTCGCGGGCGTCGAGCCGATGACCTCGGTGACGCCGATGGCGATGAAGAAGCGCGAGGACGTCGTCACGGAGGGCGGCCGCGCCGCCGACGTCGTCGCCAACGCGCCCGAGACCGAGGACAATTACTTCCTGGTCCCGAAGGTGGTCGAGTAGGCCGAGCGCGGCCCGGACCTTGCGGACCGGATTTCTGGCGGGCAGGCGCGCGGCGCGCGCGAGGACGTGAACAGCGTGGATCCGAACGAACTTACCCTGGCCGAAGCGCGCGACGCCCTCAAGGCGAAGCGGATCTCGGCCCGCGAGCTGACCCAGGCGCATCTCGACGCCATGGCGAAGGCCCGGGTCCTGAACGCGTATATCCGGGAGACCCCGGACCGGGCCCTGACGATGGCCGAGGCCTCCGACCGGAAGATCGCGTCCGGCGAGGCGCGGCCGCTCGAGGGCATTCCCCTCGGCATCAAGGACCTGTTCTGCACGCACGGCGTGACGACCACGGCGGGGTCCAAGATCCTCGAGACCTTCGAGCCGCACTACGAATCGGCCGTGTCCGCCAATCTGTGGCGCGACGGCGCCGTGATGCTCGGCAAACTGAACCTCGACGAGTTCGCCATGGGCTCGTCCAACGAGACCAGCGCCTACGGCAACGTGATCTCGCCCTGGCGGCGCGCGGGATCGGACGCACCGATCGTGCCCGGCGGCTCCTCCGGCGGCTCCGCCGCGGCGGTCGCCGCGCGGCTCTGCCTCGGCGCCACCGCGACCGATACCGGTGGCTCCATCCGGCAGCCCGCCGCCTTCACGGGCACTGTGGGGATCAAGCCGACCTACGGGCGCTGCTCGCGCTGGGGCACGGTGGCCTTCGCCTCCTCCCTCGACCAAGCGGGCCCGATCGCCCGGACGGTGCGCGACTGCGCCATCCTCCTCGGATCCATGGCGGGCTCCGATGCCCGGGACACGACGTGCGCCGACCTCGCGGTACCCGATTTCGAGGCCGCGGTGTCGCGGGGCGTGAAGGGCCTGACCATCGGCATCCCCAAGGAATACCGGGTCGACGGGATGCCCGCCGAGATCCAGAAGCTCTGGGACGAGGGGGCCGCGTGGCTGAAGGCGGCCGGCGCGACGATCAAGGAGATCTCGCTGCCGCACACCTCCTACGCGCTGCCGGCCTACTACATCGTGGCCCCGGCCGAGGCCTCCTCGAACCTCGCCCGCTACGACGGCGTCCGCTACGGCCTGCGCGTGCCCGGCAAGGACATCGCCGGGATGTACGAGAACACCCGCGCTGCCGGCTTCGGCCGCGAGGTGAAGCGGCGGATCATGATCGGTACCTACGTGCTCTCGGCCGGCTACTACGACGCCTACTATGTCCGCGCGCAGAAGATCCGCACGCTGATCAAGCGCGACTTCGAGGCCGCCTACGCGTCCGGCGTCGACGCGATCCTGACGCCGGCGACGCCGTCGGCCGCTTTCGGCATCGGCGAGAAGGCCTCGGCCGACCCGGTGGAGATGTACCTCAACGACGTGTTCACCGTGACGGTGAACATGGCCGGGCTTCCCGGCATCGCCGTGCCGGCCGGTCTCGACGGACAGGGCCTGCCGCTGGGCCTGCAACTCATCGGCCGGCCCTTCGATGAGGAGACGCTGTTCGCGGTCGCGCAGGTGATCGAGGACTCCGCCGGCCGGACGGTCCTTCCTGAGCCGTGGTGGTCATGACCGTCCCGTACTATCCCTGGACGGTCTGGATCTGGGCCGGCTTCGATCCGGCGCTGATCGTGGTGGCGGTCTATCTCGGCTGGACCGCCAGCCAGTTCGGCAAGGTCTTCATCGCGGCGATCGCGGCGCTCGGTTTCTCGGTGCTGTTCTCCTACGCGGTCAGCGCCGCCGGCATCCCCTGGCCGGCGCCGATCACCCACGACGGCCCGACCTTCTTCCCGGTGCGCGCCGTCGCGGCCCTGCTCTGGGCAATCCTGGGCTACGGCGCCCGGCAGGCGGTCGGACGCCGCGCTTGACCCTGCGGGCAGGGGCCTCCTAGAAAATCTCTCGCTCGACGCACCCGACGACGCCACCGTCTCGGCGAGCGGAGCGAAGCGATCCAGCGGCGCCGCGTGCGAGAACCGTGCGCTTCCCCGGATCGCTTCGCTCCGCTCGCCGAGACGGCGACGCCTCGAATGCCAGCCGCCTTTCGGACCGACCATGAACGCACCCGTCGACCCCAAGAAGCTGATCAAGGGCGGCCTCCACGACTGGGAGGTGATCGTCGGCATGGAGATCCACGCCCAGGTGTCCAGCCGGGCGAAGCTGTTCTCCGGCGCCTCGACGGAGTTCGGGGCCGAGCCGAACGACCACGTCTCGCTGGTCGATGCCGCGATGCCCGGGATGCTGCCGGTGATCAACGCCGAGTGCGTCGCCCAGGCGGTGCGCACCGGCCTCGGCCTGAAGGCCAAGATCAACCTGCGCTCCGTGTTCGACCGGAAGAACTACTTCTACCCGGACCTGCCGCAGGGCTACCAGATCTCGCAGTACAAGGACCCGATCGTCGGCGAGGGCGAGGTCCTGGTCGACTTGGCCGACGGCGCGTCGATCACCGTGGGCATCGAGCGCCTGCACCTCGAGCAGGATGCCGGCAAGTCGCTGCACGACCAGGATCCGACCCGGAGCTTCGTCGACCTCAACCGGTCGGGCGTGGCGCTGATGGAGATCGTTTCCCGGCCCGACCTGCGCTCCTCCGAGGAGGCGAAGGCCTACGTCACCAAGCTGCGCACGATCCTGCGGTATCTCGGCACCTGCGACGGTGACATGGAAAAGGGCTCGCTCCGCGCCGACGTGAACGTGTCGGTGCGCCGCCCCGGCGAGCCGCTGGGTACGCGCTGCGAGATCAAGAACGTCAACTCGATCCGCTTCATCGGGCAGGCGATCGAGACCGAGGCGCGGCGCCAGATCGCCATCCTCGAGGACGGCGGCACGATCGACCAGGAGACGCGCCTGTTCGACCCTACCAAGGGCGAGACGCGCTCGATGCGCTCCAAGGAGGAGGCGCACGACTACCGCTACTTCCCCGATCCGGATCTGCTGCCGCTCGAATTCGACCAGGCCTACGTCGACGCCCTCGCCGAGGGGCTGCCCGAACTGCCGGACGCCAAGAAGGCGCGGTTCGTCTCGGCGTTCGGCCTCTCGCCCTACGATGCCGGCGTGCTGGTCGCCGAGCGCGCCTCCGCCGACTACTACGAGGCGGTGGCCAAGGGCCGGGACGGCAAGGCCGCGGCCAACTGGGTGATCAACGAGCTGTTCGGGCGCCTCAACAAGGAGGGCCTGTCCATCGAAGCGACCCCGGTCTCGGCGGATCAGCTCGGCACGATCATCGACCTGATCGGCGAGGGCGTGATCTCCGGCAAGATCGCCAAGGACCTGTTCGAGATCGTCTGGACCGAGGGCGGCGACCCGCGCGCCGTCGTCGAGAGCCGCGGCATGAAGCAGGTGACCGACACGGGTGCCATCGAGGCGGCGGTGGATCAGATCATCGCGGCCAATCCCGACAAGGTCGCGCAGGCCAAGGAGAAGCCGACCCTGCTCGGGTGGTTCGTCGGTCAGACCATGAAAGCCACCGGCGGCAAGGCGAACCCCGCGGCGGTGAACGCGCTGCTCAAGGCGAAGCTCGGGATCGAGTGAGCGCTCCCCGGCGACCGGCCATCCCGCGCGCGGCCTCATCCTGAGGCACCCGCATCAGCGGGCCTCGAGGAGGAGCTACAGGGACGGCGCGACCAGCTAGAGGACTCCGTCTCGGCTCGCCGCGCTCGCACCTCGCCGCGCGGGCGCGATCGGACGGCGCTCACGTCGAAGTCGGCGGATCCGGCGGGCTCGACGGGTCCTGTCATCGCAGCAGCCACGACGAGATCCCGCCGCGGCGCTGCCGGGCAGGTGGGGCATTCGGATCCTTGGGCGAGAAACCGCGGCGGAACGGCTCGAAGTGGGGCCTTTCGCGCATTCGAAGGCGTGCCATGCGTGGCCGCTTCTGCGCCCCTGGAGCCGCGTCCGTCCGGCTGTCCGTGTTGCGCCGCTAGGTCTCGGGCCGAACCTGTCCCTGGACCGTCTAGGCGGCATTCCGCTGCGGTGGAGTCATCCCTGTCTCCTCCAGCTTCCAGCGACCGACACCGCTGCGAAACCTGATCTCATCAAGGTTTCGTGCCGGCCCGTGCCCGCTCTCGCCAAGCACAGTGAGAGACTGCGCCCGTCATCCGGGTCGGTCAATAGCTATTTTCTCGGCAACGGACCTTTTTGCTTCACTTCGCGGCGCCGCCGCGCCGCAGCGCGTGCCGGCTCAAGGACTTGGATCGATCCTGCGGCACTGCGAAATATTGTGTCGCGCGCGAGCGACTTGTCGGCGCCCATATCGTCCTCGATGGGACGGCGGATCCTGCGGTCGACGGCCTCTTCCGTGCCGCCGCGCAGGTCGTCGCCGCCGGCCGTATCGGACGTGTTGCCTGGCCGACCACGCCGGCGCCGCGCCTGCGGGCGCGGTCGCTCGGGCGACGGTTCAGCGCCGCTCGGCCTCCTGGGCCGGCCCGGCCGCCGGCGTGGTCAGAGCGGAGACGCGGTCGCGCAAGTCCATGAACCAGTTCGGCGCCGGGCCGCGGCCACCATTGACGAACACCGTCGCGGTCATGCCGGCGATGAGCGGGACGCCCGCCGGGACATGGTCGATGCGGATGCGGACCGGCACCCGCTGAGCGAGGCGGACCCAGGTGTAGACCGGGTTAACGTCCGGCAAACCCTGCGTGCTGGCGGCGGCGTTCGCCGTGGAGATGCCGAGCGTGATGCTGTGGACCGTGCCGGTCAGATGCGGGTCGAAGCCCATCAGCTTCACGTCGGCGTGATCGCCGACATGAATGTTGGGCATCTTCGTCTCCTCGAAATAGCCGTCGATCCAGAAGGAATCGGTGTCGATTACGCTGATGTTCGAGGTGCCGGTCCGGGCGTAGTCGCCGACGCGCATCAGCAGGTTGGTCACCCGGCCGTTGACGGTGGACTTCACCTGGGTGCGCTCGAGGTTCACCTTGGCCTGCCGCAATTGCGCCTGGGCACTCTCCAGCGACGCCTCGGCGATCTTCGCGGCGCCGGCGAATTGCTGCTTCTCCTCGATCGAGGTCGACACGGTCGTGAGCGCCTGCCGGCGGGCCGACTGGGCGTTCTTCACCTGCAGGTCGGCCTCGCGGTTCTTCACCTCGGCGTCCGCCGAGGTGACCGCGACCTCGAAGTCGACCGGATCGATGACGTAGAGGACGTCGCCCTTGCGGACGGTCTGGTTGTCCTGAACCCGGACCTCGACGATCTGCCCGGCGACCTGGGGCGCGATGTTGGCGACCTGCACCCGGACCGTGCCGTCGCGCGTCCAGGGCGCCGCCACGTAGAATTCCCACACGAAGGCCGCCGCGACGATCGCCGCCAGCAGGATCGCGCCCGTGGCCGCGAGGCGGAACACCTTGGCGGCGCGGCCCCGGCGCGGCACCGCGGGCAGCGGGTCGCTCCGCCCGGGGGCGCTGTCACGGGAGGCGGACTTCGGATCGTCCTCGTCGGCGGTCGTGTCGGGCATCAGATGAACGCGATCAGGAGGGCGAGGACACAGACGTAGAGGCCGGCCTCGGCGAGCGGGGCGTTGGCGACGTAGCGGCTGAAGTGGATGCGGGCGAAGACGAGGCGCAGGACGACCAGGATCACGAAGGCGGCCAGCGCGTAAGCGACGAAGGCCGTGACCAGCACTCCGCCGACATGGATGTCCTCGTGCATGGTGATTCCGGAAGAAGCGGCCGTCAGAATAGCGCGACGTCGAGGCGATGGAGGAATCGCCGGTGGCGGGTGATGGTTCGCGACGCTGTGACGAGGTCGCTGGCGGCGCGGGCCGTCGTCAGCCGCACCGCCCGGTCCTGGCCGGACGCGGCGCGGATCAGCTCGCGCGCCGCCGTCTCGAGGCCGCGATCGTCGCCGGCCGCCAGGGCGTCCCGCGCCCGCGGGATCGCGCCGCGCAGGGCCCCGATCGACCAGAGGCGGCGCAGCTCCGCGTGGGCGCGGGCGGCGGCGGCCTCCAGCCGGGCGAGGGCGAAGGCGTGGTGCAGGTTCGCCCGCCGTACGGCGCCGCTCCCCGAGCTGTAATTCGCGAACTGGAACAGCCGGTCGGCGTTCAGGCTGGTGCGGGTGGTGGCGTCGCCCCCCTGGCCGACGAGGGCGTCGGCGAGCGCGCGCCGCGCCGAATCCAGGGCGAAGACCCGCTGCTGGGCGGGCGTGATCGGCAGGATGAGGCGGACGACGATCGACAGGATCACGGCCGCGACGACCACCAGGAAGGCGTTCAGGAGGAAGGTCAGCGCATCGTACGACTGGGGATTCGAGGGCCCAAGCAGCACGGGGAAGAAGACGATCACGATGAAGCCGATGCCGAAGGTCTTCGGGTTCAGCGACAGGAAGCAGCCGAAGAAGATAACGGGGGCCATCACCATGGCCAGCATCGGGAAGCCCTGGACACCGTTGAGGAGCGCGAACCGGGCGATGCCCGCGAAGGTGGCGGCGAGGGTCATCCCGATGACGACCCCGTTGGCGAACTTCTTCGGATCCGGCGTGACCGACGAGAGCGCCGCGGTGGCGGCCACTTGGACCAGCGCGAAGGAGGCCTGCGGCAGGCCGAGCGCCACGAAGGTGGCGGCGGTCACCGCGAAGCTCAGGGCCACCCGCAGGGCACCGCGCACGGCGACCGGGAAGTCGCGATGGGTCGGCAGCGCGGCGTCGCGCAGCGGCCGGTGGCCGTCGGCGACGGCACGAATGCCGTCCTGCGCGAAGGTCGCGGCGCAGACGAAGTCGAGGGCGCGCTGAAGCACCACCACCTCGTCGAGGGGGCGGGTCCCGTCGCGGATGGCCGCGTCGATCAGGTCGCGCAGGCGCTCGTCGTCGCGGTCGAGGGCGTCGGGATCCGGTGCGTCGGCCACCCGCCGGCAGATCGCCATCGCCTCCGCGACGGCCGGGCTCGGGTTGCGCAGGCCGGCCGCCGCGGCCCCGAGGCTGCGGATCGCGGCCGCCATCACGTAGAGCGCGGCGATGCAGCTGCGCGCGCCGGCCGCGCGGTACCGGCCGTCGTCCAGTTCGCCCGCGATGGCGCTGGCATCGGCCCGCATCGGCGCGATGGCGCGGATCAGCGCGGCGGTGCGCGTGGCGCCGAGGTCGCCCACCGCCAGCGTCTCGCGGGCGTAGCCGCGCGTCTCGTCCCAGGCTTCGCGCAATTGCGGCAGCAGGGCCCGCCACGTGCTCGGCGAGGCGAGGGCGTCGTTGATGAAGGTGATCACGACGATGCCGAGCACGATCACGGCGACGCGGGACACGGCGGCGTCGAAGGTGCCCTGCGGCTCGTCGATCTGACCCAGCGCGATGATCGCCACGGTGTAGCCGGACAGCATCGCGCCGTAGGCCCGCGTGTCTTGCAGGAACTGGGCGACGAAGACGCAGAGGCCGAGCCACACGGTGAAGCTGAGGAGCAGCAGCACCCGGTCCTGGCCGAACAGGGCCATGAAGACGAGCGCCACCACGGCGCCGATCAGCGTGCCGAGGAGGCGGTAGACCGCCTTCGAGATCGCCTGCCCGCGCTTGGGCTGGGCGAGGATCGCCACGCAGGTGGCGGCGGACGAGGCGCTGTCGAGCTGGAGCCAGAAGGCGGCGGCCAGTGCCAGCATCATGGCGATCCAGATCCGCAGCGCGAAGGCCCAGGCGGCCGGCTTCGGCACCCAGGCATCGAGGAACGCCACGACGCGGTCGACGAACGGTGCGGCGCGGCGATCCGCGGCGGATGCGGCGGGGGCCTCAGCCATGCCGGACCGGGCGCGGCGCGCTGTCCACCGCCCGTCCGGACGGAGAAGGGTCCGTCATCGCCTCGTGTCTCCCGCCAACGCGCCGCGGATGTCTGAACGAACGGGGCGCCCCGCGGTTCTAGCCGGTCAGGCCTTGTCGCCACCTTTCAGGCGCTTGTTGCACTTGCTCCAGAACTGCGGCCATTTCGGCCCCTGCGCGGCCTTCTGCGCGTCGGTGAGGGCGCGCCACTCGGCGCCGCAGGTCTTCTGCCGTTCGCGAGTGGCGGACTGGCCCGGACTCGGCGTCCTGGCGGCCGGCGCCTCGGCGGCGGGCGCCTTCGCGGGTGCCTCCCTGGCCGCCGCGTCCCGGGCCGGCGTATCCTTGGCGGGCGGGTCCTTGGCGGGCGGGTCCTTGGCGAGGACCGGACAGGCGGCGAGCAGCGGCACGGACAGGACCGCGATCCTGACGAGACGATCGATCATCGGATGTTCCCCCTCGGGCGACGTACCACGCCCGAGCCGCAATCTCGCCGCTCTCGCGCGGGGCCGGCAAGCCCGCCCCGGCGGCCGACGACAGCTCCGGCGCAGCTTCGCCGAATCGTCGGGCTCCCGGGCCGCTGCCCTTGAGCGCGGCCGGGAAATCGTCTTCACTGCCGGGGTTGTTTGGAAATGGCGGAGGACCACCGCGCCGCCGACGATCGGGTCCAGGAGCAGGCAGAGCATGGCAGCGGTGTCCGGGCGGCCGATCGACGTCCACACATGGAGCACGCCGAACGGCTGGAAGATCCCGATCATGCTGGAGGAGTGCGGGCTGCCCTACCGCATCGTTCCCGTGGACATCGCCAAGAACGAGCAGTTCGCGCCCGATTTCCTGGCGATCTCGCCCAACAACAAGATCCCGGCCATCGTCGACCCGGACGGGCCCGGCGGACAGCCGATCTCCGTCTTCGAATCGGGCGCGATCCTGCAGTATCTCGGCCGGAAGACCGGACAATTCTACCCGGCCGACGAGCGCGCCCGCGTGCAGGTCGACGAGTGGCTGTTCTGGCAGGTGGCGGGATTCGGGCCGATGCTCGGGCAGACGCACCACTTCAAGATCTACGCGCCCGAGAAGGTGCCGTACGCGATCGACCGGTTCACCGCCGAGGCCAAACGCCTGTACGGCGTGCTGGAGCGGCGGCTCGAGGGCCGCGCCTTCCTGGCCGACGAGTACTCCATCGCCGACATCGCGACGTTCACCTGGGCCAAGCTCAACTTCAAGCAGGGCGTCGCCATCGACACCCTGCCGAACGTCGCCCGCTGGCTCGAGAGCATCTTGGCGAGGCCGGCGGTGCAGCGCGGCCTCGCGGCGATCTGACGGGCAATCAGTTCTTGTTGGCGGCCTGCTGGTTCACGTCCGGGACGCGGGTCCAGGTCTGCGACCCGCACAGGATCTTGAGCATGCAGCCCGAGACGTTGAGCTCGGCCTCGTTCTCGCGCTCCAGGCTGACCGTGTAGATCTTGCCTTCCTCGATATTGTAGAGTTCGCCGGTGAACTTCGCGTCGTCCGGCTTCAGACCATCGATCAGCTGCAGACCGATCACCGGACGGGCACGCTTCTTCGGATCGGGATTCTTGAGGTCGGTGCGCGGGGCGCCGTTGTCGAAGGTCGGCGTCTTGAGCCAGACGACCTTGCCGCAGACCAGCTTCTGGCCGGGGCCGCAGCGATCGATCCGGATCTTGGCGCGACCGTCGCCGGTGAGCCACGTGCCGGACGGGTCCTTGGCGGTGTCGGCGGCGGCGGCGGAGAGGCCGGCGAGAAGCAGGCTGGCGCTGAGAGCGAGGCGCATGGTTCGTCTCCGGTGTTGGGGCGTCCGCGGACGCCCGAGGGGTGGACGAAGTCGGTTGGTGCGCGACTGAGCCGTCGCATTCGGGCGATTTTTCGGCGGTGTTGCGGCAGAGCCACGGCCGCGCTTGTCCCGCCCGGTCCCGCCGCGCGGCTTGAGACACCGGGGGGCGCCCGCTATAAGCCCGGCGCCGAAGCGAAATTCTCGCTGCCGCGGCGTGTCCGGATCGCCGGCGCGCCGCAGATCTTTTCCACAGACAGACCGGACGCACCATGGCCACCGAGCGCACCTTCTCGATCCTGAAGCCCGACGCGACGCGGCGGAACCTGACCGGCGCGGTCAACGCGGTCATCGAGGAGGCCGGCCTGCGCATCGTCGGCCAGCGCCGCATCCGCATGACCAAGGAGCAGGCCGAGAAGTTCTACGAGGTGCACAAGGAGCGCCCGTTCTTCGGCGAGCTCGTGACCTTCATGACCTCCGGCCCGGTGGTGGTTCAGGTCCTCGAGGGCGAGAACGCGGTCGCCAAGTACCGTGAGGTCATGGGCGCCACGAACCCGGCCCAGGCCGCCGAGGGCACGATCCGCAAGAAGTTCGCCGAGTCCGTCGGTGAGAACACCGTCCACGGTTCGGACAGCGCCGAGAACGCCAAGCTCGAGATCGCGCAGTTCTTCAAGGATTCCGACATCGCCGCCTGAGGCGCGGCGCGGTGGCGGGTTGGGCACACCGGCCCGCCATTCGCGCGCCCCGGACCCGGTGCCGCCGGGAATGCCGCCCTGTGTGACCGGGTCGTCCTTGACGGGACAGAGCCCGGAAGCGTCCAACGGCCGAGCTTAGCCAATCTCAGCCCCCGGACGACCCCGACCATGACGATGCGCCGCCTGCCCCTGCTGATCGCGACCGGCCTGATCGCCCTCGGCGCGACCGCCGCCCTCGCGGGCGGATCCTCGGCCCCGTTCCAGCAGTACGAGCCCGACCCGGCCCTCAAGACCGCCAGCAAGACCAATCTCGAAGGCCGCGTGCGCCACGCCTGCACCGTCGTCCAGGCGCGCATGACCAGCGCCACCGAGGCGTCCCTCGAGCGCCCCTGCGGCTGCTACGCCCGTCAGACCCTGCGCAGCCTCGACGCCTCCGAGATCGAGGCCTACCGGACCACCGGCTACTTCAACGACACCGCCCGCGCCAAGGCGCTCTCGGCCCTGGACAGCTGCAAGCTGCAGCGCCCGGTCTGAGCGCCCGAAGGCTCCCGGCTCCGCGCACCGTCCTGGCGCGCGGAGCGCAGCAACCCGTTGAGCAAGACGTCGGCGAGCGTGGCGTTACCGGATAGCTTCGCCCCGCGCGCCAGGACGGAAACGCCCGTGCTGCCGCCCGCTAGACGCTGAACAGCGCGCCGTCCGGCGCCGAGTCGGCGATGACCACGCGCTCGCCCTCCAGGCGGGCGCGGCCGCCCGCCACGAGGGCGAGCACCGCCGGGTAGAGGCGGCGCTCCTGCACGATCACCCGGTCGGCGAGGCTGTCGGGATCGTCGTCCTGGCGGACGGGGATCGCGGCCTGGGCGACGATCGGGCCGGCATCGAGCTCCGGCACGACGAAGTGGACCGTGCAGCCGTGCAGGCGCACGCCCGCGTCCAGCGCCTGCCGGTGGGTGTGCGTGCCCTTGAACAGGGGCAGGAGCGACGGGTGGATGTTGAGCATCCGGCCGGCCCAGGACGCCACGAACTCCGTCGTGAGGATCCGCATGAAACCCGCGAGGCAGACGAGGTCGATCTCGGCCGCCCGCAGCGCCGCGTCGAGGGCGGCGTCGAAGCCGGCCCGGTCGGCGAAGGCCCGGTGATCGATCGCCTGCGTCGGGATGCCAGCCGCGGCCGCCCGGGCGAGGCCGGCGGCCTCCGGGCGGTTCGACAGGACCAGCACGATCTCGGCCGGGAAGGCGGGATCCTTCGCGGCCTCGAGCAGCGCGACCATGTTCGAACCGCGCCCCGAGATCAGGACGGCGACGCGGGTCTTGCGGGCGGCCGCCATCAGAGGGCGAGGCGGCCGGCGAAGGTGACCGGCTCGGGCCCGCGCGCCGTGATCCGCCCGAGGCGGACCGGGGTCTCGCCGGCCCGGGTCAACGCCTCGTCGACGTCGTCGACCGCGTCAGCGGCGGCGATCACCACCATGCCGATCCCGCAGTTGAAGGTGCGCAGCATCTCGGCCTCGGCGACGCCGCCCTCGCGGGCGAGCCAGCCGAAGACCGGCGGCGGAGTCACGGCGTCGAGGTCGACGGCGATGCCGACATCGTCCGGCAGGACCCGCGGGAGATTGTCGGGGAAGCCGCCGCCCGTGATGTGGGCGAGCGCCCGGATCCCGTCGGTGGCCCCCAGAGCCGCGAGGAGCGGCTTCACGTAGATCCGGGTCGGCTCCAGCAGCGCCTCGCCGAGATTCCGGCCCGGGGCGAACGGCGCCGGCGCGTCCCAGCCGAGGCCGGTCTTCGCGACGATCCGGCGCACCAGCGAGAAGCCGTTGGAATGGACGCCGGAGGAGGGCAGGCCGA
Organism: Methylobacterium sp. ME121; assembly: GCF_000974725.1. NCBI lineage: Bacteria > Pseudomonadati > Pseudomonadota > Alphaproteobacteria > Hyphomicrobiales > Methylobacteriaceae > Methylobacterium > Methylobacterium sp. ME121. The sequence goes on along the minus strand of NZ_BBUX01000004.1, from coordinate 172,474 downwards.
GCACGACGTCGCCGGGCCGGATGCCGGGCCGCGGCAGCAGCGCGCCGCGCTCGGCGGCGCCGACCGAGAAGCCCGCAAGATCGTAGTCGGACCCGTCGTAGAGGCCCGGCATCTCGGCGGTCTCGCCGCCGATCAGCGCGCAGCCGGCCTGCCGGCAGCCCTCGGCGATGCCGCGCACGATGTCGGCGCCGACGCCCGGCACCAGCTTGCCGGTGGCGTAGTAGTCGAGGAAGAACAGCGGCTCGGCGCCCTGGACGATGATGTCGTTCACGCACATGGCCACGAGGTCGATGCCGATCGTGTCGTGCCGGCCGGTCTCGATGGCGATCTTGACCTTGGTGCCGACGCCGTCGTTGGCCGCGACCAGGATCGGGTCGCGGAAGCCCGCGGCCTTCAGGTCGAACAGGCCGCCGAAACCGCCGATCTCGGCGTCGGCACCCGGCCGCCGGGTCGACCGCACCAGCGGCTTGATCGTCTCGACCATGGCGTTGCCGGCATCGATATCGACGCCCGCCGCCGCGTAGGTCAGCCCCGTCTTCGGCTCGTTGCCGTCCTTGGCCGTCATGCCCGCGCCACCTCGTTCTATCCAGGCCCCGCTCTAGCGACTTCGCGCGCGGCGCGCGAGTCGGCACGGCGGCGCCTTGATCGGCGCGCCTCGCATACCCACTCTGCCCGCTGGCGTGGTGTGCTGCGGGGGGAGCGTCATCGTGCGCGCACGGGCTGTGATCGGGCTGGCCGCTGTCGTCGCCCTCGGGTTGATCGTCTACCTCCTCCGGGAGGTGATGCTGCCCTTCGTGGCCGGCATCACGCTCGCCTATCTCCTCGACCCCCTGGCCGACCGGCTGGAGCGGCTCGGCCTCGGGCGTCTGGCGGCGAGCCTGCTGATCCTGGCGCTGTTCGTCGTCGCCCTCGTCGTGACGCTGCTGATCCTGATCCCGCTCACGGCCAACCAGGTCGTGGCGCTCGTCAACGCGCTGCCCGGGATGGTGTCGCGGCTCCAGGCGATCATCGCCGAGCGGTCCGGGACCCTGCTCGAGCGCGTCGGCGGCGCGAACGTCCTCAACGAGCTGCAATCCTCCGTCGGCACGCTCGCCACCCAGGCCGGGACGTGGCTCCTGGCCTTCCTGAAGTCGCTCTGGTCGGGCAGCCAGGCGCTGATCTCGATCGCTTCGCTGCTCGTCGTGACGCCGGTCGTCGCCTTCTACATCCTCGTCGACTGGGACCGGATGGTCGCTGCGATCGACGGCTGGGTACCGCCCCGGCACCGGGCGACGGTGCGCGAGCTGGCGCGCCAGATCGACGGGGCGGTCACCGGATACGTGCGCGGACAGACGCTGGTCTGCCTCATCCTGGGCAGCTTCTACGCCATCGGCCTCTGGCTCGTCGGCCTCAACTTCGGCGTGCTGATCGGCCTGATCGCGGGGTTCCTCACCTTCATCCCCTACGTCGGCACGCTCACCGGCTTCCTGCTCTCGGTGGGCGTCGCGCTGGTTCAGTTCTGGCCCTCCGCCGACTGGCTGCACCTCGGCCTGACCGTCGGCGTGTTCCTCGTCGGCCAGTTCCTGGAGGGGAACGTCATCTCGCCGAAGCTCGTCGGTGATTCCACCGGGCTGCACCCGGTCTGGTTGATGTTCGCGCTGCTGGCCTTCGGGACGCTGTTCGGCTTCGTCGGGCTGCTGCTCGCCGTCCCGATCGCGGCCTCGATCGGCGTTCTGGTCCGGTTCGCCCTGGCCCGCTACCTGGAGAGCCGCCTCTACCACGCGGGCCAGCCGATCCTGATCGAGCACGACGGCAAGACCCCTTCGGCCTTGACCTCCGCGGGTGCGGGATGATCCTGAGCGGCACATGCGCGAGAACGCCCCACCCCGGCAGCTGGCCTTCGACCTGCCGCTCGACCCTCGCTTCGGGCGGGAGGATTTCCTCGTGGGACCGGCCAACGAGGCGGCCTACGCGCTGATCGAGGCGTGGCCGGACTGGCCGGACAGCGTCCTGGTCCTCACCGGACCCTCGGGCAGCGGCAAGAGCCACCTCGCGGCGATCTGGGCCGAGCGCGCCCACGCCTGGACCCTCCCGGCCGCCGAGCTGGGCGGCGACGCGGTCCAGCACCTCGTCTCCAACGGGGCGCTGGTCGTCGAGGACATCGACCGGGCGGAGCGGCTCGACGAGGCGGCGCTGTTCCACCTGCTCAACCGGGCGCGCGAGCGACGCTGCCCGGTCCTGCTGACCAGCGCCACGGGCATCGACGCCTTGGGACTCGCGACGCCGGACCTGCGCTCGCGGCTTCGCCTCGCCCCGCGCAGCGCCATCGAGGCGCCGGACGACGCCCTGCTACGCGCCGTGCTGGTCAAGCTGTTCGTGGACCGGCAGCTGGTCGTCGATCTCGGCGTCATCGACGCGCTGGCCCTGCGGATCGACCGGTCGCTGGGTCGCGCCCGGGACGTCGTCGCCGAGCTCGACCGCGACGCCCTCGGGCGCGGTCGGCGGATCAGCCGGCCGCTCGCGCTGGCCGTCCTGCGGCGCATGGGGCTGGAGGACGAGCCCGACCCGACCGGCTGAGCGCGGAATGCGGCAGTCGTCACGAAACCGTCGTGAAGGCCGCCCGTCTAGGGTGATACACGCTCCGCCGCCGCGAGGAGCAGAGACAGGGATCCGGGATGGAATCGACGCAGAAGCCCGTGGACCGCGACGCCGCCGACGAGGCCGCCGAGCCCCGTCGGCGCGCGGCGGCCAATCCGGCGACGCGGCGCGCGCCGGTGGCCCGGCGCGTGCCGGTCGACCCGGCCGGCACGGCGGCCGCGCCGGCGGCCGACGCCAACGACGAGTGGCCGGCCGCCGCGGCCCCGGCGGAGCCGTCGGTCGGGGCGGCCCGTGAGTCGGTTCTGGAAGCGGGGCGGTCCCTGCGTCACACGCCGGAGCGGTTCGTGAACCGCGAGCTGTCCTGGCTTCAGTTCAATCGGCGCGTGCTGGAGGAGGCGTCGAATCCGAACCACCCGCTCCTGGAGCGCCTCCGCTTCCTGTCGATCTCGGCCAACAACCTCGACGAATTCTTCATGGTCCGCGTCGCCGGCCTGATCGATCAGGTCCGGGCCGGGATCACGGTGCCGTCGCAGGACGGCCTGTCGCCGTCGGAGCAGCTGGTCCGGATCGGCGCCGAGGTCTCGCGCCTCGCCGCCGACCAGCAGGCCCGCTGGCGGGAGCTGCGCGAGGAGCTGCACGCGGCCGACATCGACATCGTCGAGCCCGCCGCCCTCACGGCCGAGCAGGCGGCGTGGCTGGAGGAGTACTTCCTCAACCACGTCTTCCCGGTCCTGACGCCGCTGGCGATCGATCCGGCCCACCCGTTCCCGTTCATCCCGAATCTCGGCACCACCATCGCGCTGATGCTGGTTCGGCCGAAGGACGGAAGGCTGCTGCGCGCGCTCATCCGCCTGCCCGGCGTCATCGACCGCTTCGTGCGCCTGCCGGTGACCGAGAGCGAGACCGCGGCGCGGTTGATGCCGATCGAGCAGGTGATCGGGATGTTCACCGGCCGGCTCTTCCCAGGCTACCTCGTGAAGGGCAGCGGCGCGTTCCGCGTGGTCCGCGACTCCGACCTGGAGATCGAGGAGGAGGCCGAAGACCTCGTCCTGCATTTCGAGACCGCGCTAAAGCAGCGCCGCCGCGGCGTCGTGATCCGCCTCGAGGTGGAGGCGGGCATGTCGGAAGATCTGCGCAGCTTCGTCGCCGACGAGCTCGAGATCGCCGCGGACGCGATCTTCCTCGTGGAGGGCATGCTGGCCCTGAACGAGCTGTCCCAGGTCGTCGGCATCGACAGGCCCGACCTGAAGTTCAAGCCCTACAACCCGCGCTTCCCCGAGCGCATCCGCGAGAGCGGCGGCGACGTCTTCGCGGCGATCCGCCAGAAGGACTTCATCGTCCACCACCCCTACGAATCCTTCGACTCGGTGGTGCAGTTCCTGGCCCAGGCCGCGCGCGACCCGAACGTCGTCGCGATCAAGCAGACGCTCTACCGCACCTCGTCGAACTCTCCGATCGTCGCGGCCCTCGCCGAGGCCGCCGAGCTCGGCAAGTCCGTGACCGCCCTCGTGGAGCTGAAGGCGCGGTTCGACGAGGAGGCCAACATCCGCTGGGCGCGCAACCTCGAGAAGGCGGGCGCGCAGGTCGTGTTCGGCTTCGTCGAGCTCAAGACGCACGCCAAGCTGTCGCTGGTGGTCCGACGGGAGGGCGACAAGCTCGTCACCTACTGCCACGTCGGCACCGGCAACTACCACCCGATCACCGCGCGCATCTACACGGACCTGTCGTTCTTCACGGCGGATCCCGCGATCGCGCGGGACGTGTCGCGCATCTTCAACTTCATCACCGGCTACGCCGAGCCGGCCGAGCTGGAGCGCATGGCGGTCTCGCCGCTGACCCTGAAGAACCGCCTCCTGGAGCATATCGAGGCGGAGGTGGCCCACGCGAAGGCCGGGCGCCCGGCCGCGATCTGGATCAAGTGCAACTCCCTAGTCGACGGCCAGATCATCGACGCGCTCTACGACGCCTCGGGAGCCGGCGTTCAGATCGACTGCGTGGTCCGGGGCATCTGCTGCCTGCGCCCGGGCATCCCCGGCCTGTCGGAGACGATCCGGGTGAAGTCGATCGTCGGGCGCTTCCTCGAGCACGGGCGCATCTACGCCTTCGGCAACGGCGTCGGGCTGCCGCACCCCAAGGCCACGGTCTACATCTCCTCGGCCGACCTGATGAGCCGGAACCTCGACCGCCGTGTCGAGGCGCTGCTGCCGATCACGAACCCGACGGTGCATCAGCAGGTGCTCGACCAGATCATGCTGGCCAACCTTCTCGACAACCGTCAGAGCTGGCGGCTCCTCGCTTCGGGCGGCTGCGAACGGATCCAGCCCGCCGAGGGCGAGGAGCCGTTCAATGCCCACAAGTATTTCATGACCAATCCCAGCCTCTCGGGACGCGGCAAGGCCTCGAAGAAGTCGAGCCCGCGGGCCCTCAGCCGACGCGCGCAACGCAGCTGAGTTTCGCCGCGCGCCGTCGCTGGGTTAAACCTCCCGCACGGCGCGCCGGCAGGTGCGCCGGGCTGATGAAGGACTCGGACGTTTGGGCAGCCCTCTTGCCAATCTCACCCTCGCGCGGGACGCGGAGGCGATCGACCGCGCCGCGCACCATCCGGTGGCGATCATCGATATCGGCTCCAACTCGGTCCGCCTCGTCGCGTATGACGGACTGACCCGGGCGCCGACGCCGCTCTACAACGAGAAAGTGCTCTGCGGCCTGGGCCGCAATGTCCTGACGACCGGCCGGCTGAACGAGGAGGCGGTGGCCCGCGCACTCGCCGCCCTGGGTCGTTTCCGGGTGCTGTGCCAGACGATGCGCGTCAGGCAGGTCTTCGTGCTCGCCACCGCGGCGGCGCGGGACGCCGAGAACGGTCCCGACTTCCTCCGCGCCGCCGAGGCGGCCTGCGGTCAGGAGATCCAGCTGCTCTCCGGACGGCGGGAGGCGGAGCTGTCCGCGCTCGGCGTGGTCTCGGGCTTCCACGCGCCGAACGGCGTGGTGGGCGACATGGGCGGCGGCTCCCTCGAACTCGTGGACGTCCGCGGGGCCGTCGTCGGCCAGGGGGTGACCATGCCCCTCGGCGGTCTCGCCCTGCAGGACCTGTCCGGCGGCTCGGTCAAGAAGGCCGCCAAGATCGTCCGCGAGTACATGCGCAAGGCCGCCCCGCAGCTGGAGACCCTGCGCGGGCGGACCTTCTACGCGGTCGGCGGCACGTGGCGGGCGATCGCGCGGCTCCACCAGGCGGCCCGCGGCTACCCCGTCCACGTGATGCACGGCTACGCGGTGGAGCCCACCGACGAGCTCAGCTTCCTGCAGGTCGTCGAGCAGACCGACGTGGCGCTGCTGCAGGACGTCGACGCGATCTCGGAGGCGCGGCGCCCGCTGCTCGCCTACGGAGCCGTCGTGCTGGAGGAGATCATCCGGGTCGGGCGCCCGCGCGAGGTGGCGATCTCGGCATCGGGCGTCCGCGAGGGCCTGCTGTTCGAGCAGCTCGACCGGGACACAAGGCTGGTCGATCCGCTGCTGGCCTCGGCGTCGGAATTCAACGTCCTGCGCGCGCGCTCGCCGCGCCACGGCGAGGAGTTGATCGCCTGGACGGATCGGTTCGTCGCGACCCTGGACGGTCACGAGACCGCCGACGAGCGCCGCCTGCGCCACGCGGGCTGCCTGCTGTCGGATGTCGGCTGGCGGGCGCATCCGGATTACCGCGGCGAGCAGAGCATCGCGGTGATCCAGAACGCCGCCTTCGTGGGCGTGGATCATCCCGGGCGGGCCTATCTCGCCCTGGCGGTGTCCCTGAAACACATCGGCTTGGCGCCCGAGAAGGCGAACGCGATGCTCCGCAGCGTGGCCGGTCCGCGCCTGTTCGAGCGCGCGCGCCTCCTGGGCGCGCTACTCCGGATCGCCTTCCCGATCTCGGCCGGCATGGACGGCGCGCTCGGACGGGCGCCGCTCACCGTCGAGGATGGCCGCGTGGTGCTGCGTCTGCCGCAGGAGTGGGAGGCCCTGAACGGGGATCGCCTGTTGAACCGTGTTCGCGGCCTCGGGCGCGTTGTCGGCCTCGATGGGCGTGTCGAGATCACGGGCGCCGCCGCCGAACCGCGCCTCGCGGCCCCGGCGCCCCGAGAGCAGTGAGACGTGGATTCGGCGTTGCACGGCGGCCCATGGCCGCCGGTGCAGGGATGATCTCGCTCGACGCCGCGTTCCGCTCTCGCGTTCGAGAGCCGGCTTGCCGAGCGCGCGCCGTGCCCGCAGGGGCCGACGACGGCATCGTGACAGTCGCGAAGGTGGACACTGCGCGTCCCCAGTGTCGTCCGCCCACCGGCGGATAGATAAAGGCGCCGTAACACCTATTTAATTTCTCAAGTAATTTTTCTGATTGTTAATGATGGTATTATACAGTTTCCAAGAAGAGCAACGCCATTTCCAAAGTAATCAAGTTCAGCGTACTTTAAAATTTTGTCAGCACACAGCGTGATTGCGCGCGAACTTCGCCCTATGATGCGACCGGACAACTAACTGAACTCGCACGCTGGAGCGTTCGCGCAATGAGATTGCTTAGCTATCTCTCAATTCGTGCCGCTATGTGCACGACGATATTCGCAATGGCGCTGATGTTACTGGGATATGCGGGAAATTCTCTGATCGATGCGCGGCACCAGACGCAGCAGGCCCAGTCTGCGGTCACGTTGACCCGCGCGAGCCGCCAACTCCTCAAGACGATCCTCCCAGCGCGTCTCGAGCGGGGGGCAGCCCTCGCCTTGGGCGGAGACGCGGCCGCCGACGCGGAGGGCCTGAGAGCCTACGCGGTGAACCGGGAGGCGATGATCGCGGGCTTCAAGAGCCTTCAGGACCTGTTGCAGAACCAGGATCTGCCCGCCGTGTCGGCGACGTTGGCGAGGCTGAACGCGGCGCAGGACGCGGCGAACCGGCTCCGCCCCCGCATCGACGAGGCTCTGCGCGTCGCGAAGCCGAAGCGGGACCCGGCGCTGTTACCCGCCGTGCTGGCGGCTTTCCAAGATCTCCTCGACGCGCTGACGGCGACCACGGATGCCGTGGATTCGGCCATTCCGCGCTCCGACGCGATCCTGCAGCGCTACCTCGTCCTCAAGCGGTCAGCCTGGTCGACCCGCGTCGCGATCGGCAACGTTGCCCTGCGCGTCCAGACGTCGCTGGCCGCCGGAACGTCGTGGTCGCTGCCCGAGACCGTGGCTGCCGCCGAGGAGCGGGCGCGGCTCCAGTCGGCTTGGTCGAGCACCAGCGAGGCCGCAGCCCAACTCTCGGACGCCACGCGCGCGGCGTTCGAGAGAGCCAAGCGCAGCAATTTCGAGGGCGAGGCGGCGGAAGCGGCGAGGGCGGTCTTCGATGCCCTGAGTCAGCAGCGGGCGTCCCCCTACACGTTCCAAGACATCCGCAAACGGAACACCCTCGAGCAGATGACGATCGTCGATCTGGCCGATGCCGCCCTCGACGAGATGGTGGGACGGGCCGAGACCCTCGCTGCGGCAGCGGTCCGGGTTCTCCTGCACAACGCCGCGGCGCTGCTGGCCGTCCTGCTGCTCGTCGGCCTCGGTCTCGTCGCCCTGTTCGGGGGCGTGTTGCGGCCGATCCGGACCATCGCCACGGCGATGCGCGCGCTGACCGGGGGTGAGACCGCCGTCGCACTCCCGGTGCAGGCCTACCGGAACGAGTTCGCGCCGATCATGGTGGCCGTGCAGGCGTTCCGCGACAATCTGATCCGCACACGCGAGCTCGAAGGCGAGGCCGAGCGGGCGCGTTTGGACGCCGACGACCAGCGGCGGGACAGCCTGCGCCAGATGGCGCAACGGTTCGAGCAGGCGGTCGGGGGCATGATCGGCCAGGTCGCGGCCTCGGCCACCGCGCTGCAGGTCACGGCGCGGACGATGACGGCGACGGCCACAAGGACGGCGGGACAGTCGACGACGGTCGCGACCGCCGCCGAACGAGCCTCCAGCAACGTCAACACCGTGGCGGCGGCCGCCGAGGAGCTCGGCACCTCCGTGCAGGAGATCGGGCGGCAGGCCGACGGCTCGGCGGCTCTCGCACGGCAGGCCGCGGCCGAGGCCGATCGGACCGCCGCGCGCGTGCAGGACCTGAACAGCGCCGTAAACAAGATCGGCGCCGTCGTGGGGCTCATCTCATCGATCGCCGAGCAGACCAATCTGCTGGCGCTCAACGCGACCATCGAGGCAGCGCGCGCGGGCGTCGCCGGCCGCGGCTTCGCGGTCGTGGCTTCCGAGGTGAAGGCGCTGGCCGAGCAGACCGCCAAGGCCACCGACGAGATCTCCGGACAGATCGCGCAGGTGCAGGCCTCCACCGGTCAAGCGGTGGAGGCCATCGCGGCGATCACCGCGCGGATCCGCGAGATCAACGGCGTGGCGGCCTCGATCGCGGCGGCCGTCGAGGAACAGGGTGCGGCAACCCAGGAGATCGTCCGCAATGTCGGGGAGGCGGCTGTAGGCACCGGCGAGGTCACCACCACCATCACCGGGGTCGCGCAGGCGGCCGAGAGCACCGGTCTGGCCGCCGGCCAGGTTCTCGACGCGGCCTCCGCCCTGTCGGACCAGTCCGACCGCCTGACCGCGGAGGTCGGGCGGTTTCTGGCGAGCGTCCGCGTTTCCTACGCGGTCTCCGCCGCGCAGGTCGCGCTGGTCCGGGACAGTTTCGAGACGGTGCAGACGCTGGGCGATGCCGTGGCGGACCTGTTCTACGGACGCCTGTTCGACATCGCGCCGCAGGTCCGGTCGCTCTTCCCGGACGACATGACCGCGCAGAAGCGGAAGCTCGTCGCCATGCTGGCGCTGGCGGTGTCCAACCTCGACAAGCCCGAGGCCCTGGTCGCGACCGTGCGCGATCTCGGGGACCGGCACGCCGGCTACGGCGCGCTGCAGGCGCACTACGAGCCGGTCGGCGCGGCCCTGATCTGGACGCTGGAACAGGAGCTCGGCCCGGACTTCACGCCGGAACTCCGGGAGGCCTGGGTCGAGACCTACCGGGTCATCACCGGCCTGATGACGATGGCCGGAACCGCGAAGGCCGCGTGATCCGGCCCGACGTCAGGCGACGCGATCCGAGAAGATCGCCTTCCTGACCACGGCGTGGACGCCCCAGTTGCCGTCCACGACCTGCGTGATCCCGAAATCGACCGCCACCGACATCAGCGAGATGGCCTCGTCCTCGGTGAGGCCCTTCGCGTGCATCAGGAACTGGCGCATCTTCCGGAAGGCGTCGCGCATGGCGAGGTCGATGGAGGACTTCTGGAAGATCGCGCTCTGGGCGTCCGGACCGAGGTCGCGCAGGTAGTTCGGGTAGCTGAAGCCGGACAGCACCCAGTCGTCCCGGGTCTCGATCATCGGGAAGTCGAGGGCCTCCAGCGGCGTGCCGGGCAGGTCGGCCTTCTTGTGCAGGATGAACTGGAAGGTTCCGGTGAGCGAGCACTCGATCGCGGTGCCGCACAACTCGGAATCGCCCTGGCTGGCGTGGGGGTCGCCCACCGAGAACAGGGCGCCCGGCACCGCCACCGGGTAGTACAGCGTCGCGCCCTTGCCGATCCGCCAGTTGTCGATGTTGCCGCCGGTGTAGCTCGGCGGGATCGTGTTGACCCGGTCGGCCTCGGCGGGCGCGACGCCCATCGTGCCGAAATGCGGCCGGATCGGCACACGGATGCCCTTGAGGACCTCGAAGGTCTTCTGCGTCTTGGAATGATCGACCGGCAGGCCGGGATAGTCGATGGTCGGGTGAGAGACGCCGAACGGGTCGGTGACGCCCGGCCAGCGGAAACTGTAGACCGCCCGGGCCCAGTCGCGCTCGCCGGTGGCGTCGACCTCGTAGATGGTCACGACCTCCCGGGGCTTATCGCCGGTGATCAGGTCGTTGTAGTGGTAGCCCCACCACGCCGCCGCGTTGCTGCCGAAGGCCAGTCCCTTGTACTTGGGATTGGCGCAGGGGCGGGGAGCGACGTCGAGGATGCGCACCTCCAGGACATCGCCGGGCTCGGCGCCGCGGATCGCCACCGGGCCGGTGCAGATATGCACGCCGAGGCCGCCGCCGGGGCCGATCTTGGCGTCCATGGCGCCGGCACCGCGGGGCGAGACGCCCATCTTGTCCTTCGTCCAGAGATAGACACTCTCGGCGCCCGGATCGCCCTGGATCATCCGCTCGGCGTCGTCGCTCGCCTGATGCGTGAGCGTCTCGATCGTGACGAAATCGCCCGAACCGATCTCGACCTTGGGCTTGAGGCTGCGGCTGAAGAAGCCCCAGTGGACGGTCTCGGCATTCGCCGGCAGGTGGTAATGCGCCGTGGCGGCGATCTTGGCCCCGCTCGCCTGGGCCAGGGCCGGGCTCACCAGCGACGGGCCGCCGGCCGCGAGGGCCGCAGCGGCGGCGCCGGTCGCCGCGAAGCCGCTCTTCAGGAAGGCGCGCCGCTCAGGCTCCAGATCCCGCCGGAACCGGCGGCGGTGCTCCTCGAAGGCGTGGCAGGTTGGATCGTCGCCCGCGCACATCGCGTCGTCTCCCGGTGATTTCGTGGCACCGGGACCGGAAAGCAAATCGACGGCCACGCTCGCGGCCGCCGACGGGCACGCCTCATTCCGAGATCATGCCGACACCGCGCTCCTCGGCTCGCGGGGCGGCCTCGTCCGCCTGGGCCTCGACCACGGCGGCGGCCGTGACATTGACGATGCCGCGCGCCGTCACCGACGGCGTCAGGATGTGGGCGGGCTTGGCCGGACCGATCAGGAGTGGGCCGACCGGCAGGGCGTCCGCCAGCACCTTCGCGAACTGGAAGGCGATGTTGGCCGCGTCGAGGTTCGGGAAGATCAGGACGTTGGCCGCGCCCTTGAGGCGGGAGCCGGGCAGCACGCGCTCGCGCACCATCTCGTTGAGGGCCGAATCCGCCTGCATCTCGCCGTCGACCTGCAGCTCGGGATCCCGCGCGTGCAGGAGCGCGAGGGCGTCGCGCATCTTCATCGCGGAGGGCGAATCCGACTGGCCGAAATCCGAGTGGCTGAGCAGCGCGATCTTCGGCGTCATCCCGAAGCGGCTGACATGGCTGGCGCAGGCCTGCGCCACGTCGGCGATCTCCTCGGCGGTCGGGTTCTGGCGGACGTGGGTGTCGGCCAGGAAGTAGGCGCCGTTATGCGTCACGACGAGGCTCATCGCGGCGCACTGCTCCACGCCGGGGGCGAGCCCGATCACGTCGCGGATGATGCGCAGCCGCGTCTCGAACCGGCCCTCGAGGCCGCAGATCAGCGCGTCGGCCTCGCCGCGGCGGACCGCGATGGCGCCGATCACCGTGCTGTTGGTGCGCACCAGGGTGCGCGCCGCGTCGGGGGTGATGCCCCGGCGACCCGCCACCTCCAGATAGGTCTGCACGTAGGCGCGGTAGCGGGGATCGTCCTCGGGATCGATCAGCTCGAAGTCGCGGCCGTGCTCGATCGACAGGCCGAAGCGCTTCAGCCGGGTCTCCACGACCCGCGGCCGGCCGACCAGGATCGGGAAGGCGACCTTGTCCTCGACGATCGCCTGGACGGCGCGGAGCACGCGCTCGTCCTCGCCCTCGGCGTAGATCACGCGCTTGGGCTCGGCCTTCGCCTTCGAGAACAGGGGCTTCATGATCAGGCCGGACCGGTGCACGAACCGGTCGAGGCTCTCGACGTAGGCGTCGAGATCCGGGAGCGGCCGGCCGGCGACGCCCGAATCCATCGCGGCCTTGGCCACGGCCGGGGCGATGCGCAGGATCAGGCGCGGGTCGAACGGGCTCGGGATCAGGGATTTCGGCCCGAACGGCCGGGCCTCGCCGCCGTAGGCGCGGGCGACCACGTCGGAGGTGGTCTCGTGGGCCAGGCCCGCGATCGCCTTCACGGCCGCCTTCTTCATCTCCTCGTTGATCTTGTGGGCGCCGACATCGAGCGCGCCGCGGAAGATGTAGGGGAAGCACAGGACGTTGTTGACCTGGTTCGGGAAGTCCGACCGGCCGGTGCAGATCATCGCGTCCGGCCGCTCCTTCTCGGCCAGGTCCGGCATGATCTCCGGATAGGGGTTGGCGAGCGCCATGATCAGCGGCTTCTCGGCCATCTCCTTCAGGTACTCGGGCTTGAGCACGCCGCCGGCCGACAGGCCGATGAACACGTCCGCCCCCGGGATCACCTCGGCGAGCGTCCGCTTGTCGGTCTCCTGCGCGTAGACGTCCTTCCAGCGGTCCATCAGCTCGGGGCGGCCCTTGTAGACGACGCCCTTGATGTCGGTGACCGTGATGTTCTCGCGGGTCGCGCCGAGCGACACGAGCAGGTTGAGGCAGGCGAGGGCCGCCGCGCCGGCACCGGACGTGACGATCCGGACGTCGGACAGGTTCTTGCCGGCGAGTTCCAGGCCGTTGAGGACGGCCGCCGCCACGATGATCGCTGTGCCGTGCTGATCGTCGTGGAAGACCGGGATGTTCATCCGGGCCCGGCACTGCTCCTCGACCTCGAAGCACTCGGGCGCCTTGATGTCCTCCAGGTTGATGCCGCCGAAGGTCGGCTCGAGGGCGCAGACCACGTCGACGAGCTTGGACACGTCCTTCTGGTCGACCTCGATGTCGAAGACGTCGATGCCGGCGAATTTCTTGAACAGGACGGCCTTGCCCTCCATCACGGGCTTCGAGGCCAGCGGGCCGATATCGCCCAGGCCCAGCACGGCCGTGCCGTTGGAGAGCACCGCCACGAGGTTCTGGCGGATCGTGAGCTCGGCGGCCTGCTGCGGGTCGTCGTGGATCGCCATGCAGGCGGCGGCGACGCCGGGCGAGTAGGCCAGGGCGAGGTCGCGCTGGTTGCCGAGCGGCTTGGTCGCCTGGATCTCCAGCTTCCCGGGCTTGGGCAGGCGGTGGTAGACGAGCGCCCCGGCCTTGAGGTCCTCGGACATGTTATCGGCCATCGCCCACGCTCCCGCTCACCTTCTTCACCGAGGACGACGCGGCCGCGCATCGCGCAGGCTCGCGTCATGACCGGTCTGTTGCACCGGCTGCGCAGGGGGCGCAACCCGCACAACGAGACCCGGATCCACCTTGCCAAGCTGGCGAGGACCTACGGCTTCTCCATAGGCGCTTATTCGTACGGGCGTCCAAAAGTCCGCTTCCCGGAGAGCGGACGGCGGCTGACGATCGGCCGCTATTGTTCCATCGCCGACAAGGTCGAGATCCTGCTCGGCGGCGATCATCGCCTCGACTGGGCGTCGACCTACCCGTTCGCGGCGATGCGCGGCCTGTTCCCGGACGCCGATGCGCCGGAGGATTACCACGCCTCCCGGGGTGACGTGGTGATCGGCAACGATGTCTGGCTGGGATCAGGCTGCATGATCCTGTCGGGCGTGACGGTCGGCCACGGCGCCGTGGTGGCCGCCCGCGCCGTGGTGACCCGCGACGTGCCGGCCTACACCGTCGTAGCCGGCAACCCGGCCCGGGTCGTGCGCCGCCGCTTCGACGCGGCGACCGCAGAGGCGCTCGTGGGGTCGGCGTGGTGGGACCTGCCGCACGATGCGGTGACGCGGCTCGTGCCGCTGCTCCAGAGCGGGCGGATCACGGACCTGCTCGCGGCGTTGCGCGCCGGCGCGGTTTCCCGTACCGGCGGGGCCCATCACGAAGACCATCCGAGATCCGGACGATGACCGACACCCCCCCTGACCGCCTCGCCTCCAACCCGAACAGCCCGTTCTACGACGAGAAGGTGCTGGAGCGCGGGGTCGGTGTCCGGTTCAAGGGCGTCGAGAAGACCAACGTCGAGGAATACTGCGTGAGCGAGGGCTGGGTCCGGCTCTCGGCCGGCAAGGCTCTCGACCGGGCCGGCAATCCGATGACGGTGAAGCTGAAGGGCACCGTGGAGCCCTATTTCCGCGACCCCGCCGCGGACGCCTGATCCGCCACCCGCGCCAGCGCGGCCTCGAAGTTCCGGACGGCCTCCCGGACGAGCTTCCCGACCCGATCCGGCGAGCGCGGCCCGTCGATGACGAGGCTCGCGAGGATGTCGGAGCGGCGGGCACGCTGCTTGGCGGTGCGCGCGTGGTTCGAGACGCGCAGGTGCCAGGCGCAGTCCGGTCGCCGCAGGTACAGGCTGTCGCCGCGCTCGTTCCGGGCGACGATCGCGAAGCCCTGCGCCTCCAGCATCCGCGCCGCGAGACCCAGCGCCTCGAGCGGCGGGAGCGAGCTGTCGGCGGTCATGGGCCGGCCGGCTCGATCGTGCCGAGGCGGCGCCGCCCGAGCGCCCGCGCCTTGAGCGCCAGGGCCGGCCGCTCGACCCCGTACCAGGACAGGGCCGCGACCGGCAGGGTGAGGGCGAGGGCCGGCGCCAGGAGCGCGGGCCCGGAGGCAGCGGGCCACAGCGCGTTCAAGCTCTGCTGGATCGGCCAGCCGTAGAGATAGATCCCGTAGGAGAGATCGGCCGACGGGTCGCACAGGCCGCGCGCGAGGGGGCCGAGGGCTAGCCAGACCACGCCGTAGGCCTCGGCGAGGAACAGCAGGGCCGGGTAGGCCGGCGTTCGCGCGAGGGCGAAGGCGCCGAAGACCAGACAGGCGAGGGCGGCGGCCGAGACCCGCAGGCGGTCGCGCCACAGGTAGAGGCACGCGCCGGCCGCGAAGATCAGCGGCAGGCGCAGCGCCGTCTCGGTGCCCTTGGGTAGGTCGGGACCGCGGAGGCCGCAGGCGATCGACAGGGCGAGTGCCAGTCCGGCCACGATCAGGGGGGCCGACCACCGGCGCCGGAGCAGGCCGGACAGGGCGGCCGCGAGAACGCCGAGGTAGCACAGCACCTCGTATTTCAGCGTCCAGACCGTGCCGAGCGGCGCCCGGTAGGGATTGGCTTCGAAGACGCCGGGGAGGGCGGCGTTGCTCTTGAAGGTCGTCAGCGTCCCGCGGATGAACGACCATAGGGCCGGATCGCGCAGGTACTCGGCGACCGGCAGGCGCGTCAGCGCCGCCCCGAGACCCAGCGACACAACGAGGGTCGCGGCGACCAGTCCGGGCAGGATCCGCAAGGTCCGGGCGAGGGCGTAGTCCCGGATGCCGCGGCGGTCGCAGCTCATCGTGACCAGGAATCCCGACACGGCGAAGAAGCCGTTCACCGCGTGCTCGCCCAGCGTGTAGCCGGTGAGCCGGGCGAGGGGCTCGTCGCCGGCCGCGCCGGTCGCGACGCTGAACGCGTGGGACACCACGACGGCGAGAGCCAGCAGCAGCCGCAAGCCGGTGAAGCCGTTGCGCCCGCGTTCCAGCGCGGTCGCGATCGTCGGCGCGCTCATCCGGTCAGCCCCTCGCGGGCCAGCGCGGTCCGGCCCCGCAGGAAGGCGAGGGCGCCGGCGGCCGAGCCGCCGTAGCGCTCCAGTCCCGCCCGACGCAGCACCAGCCCGGACAGCAGCGCCTTCGGCACATTGGCCGCCAGCGCGGCGAGGCTCGGGTCCGCGAGGCCGTATTTCCGGCTGACATAGGCGCGCGACCACGCCTGATGCCAGCGCGCGCGAAACACCCGTCCCGGCTCGGGCGCCGACGACCGGCCGCGCCCGTGCAGCGCTTCGGCGCGGTGGACATGGATCAGCGCACGACCGCGATCGGCCACGCGCCGGCACAGGTCGTCGTCCTCGTAGAACAGGAAGATGTTCTCGTCGAAGCCGCCGAGGTCGAGGAACAGGGCGCGCGGCATCAGCAAGCAGGCCCCGGAGAGAAACGGCGCGCAGGCATCGCCCTGCGGGAGCGCGAGCCGGCCGGCGGGATTGGTCAGGTAGGGCGCGAGCAGCGACCGCGCCTGGAAGAAGAAGCGCCCGTCGGGCTCGACGAGGCGCGGGGCGAGCAGGCCCGCGTCCGGCCAGGATCGGGCCGCCTCCAGCAGGGCGTCAACGGCGCCCGGCCGCAGCACGACGTCCGGGTTGACGATGAGGACGTGCTCCGCCGTCTCGGCCGCGCGGACGCCCCGGTTGTTGGCGCGACCGTAGCCCTCGTTGCGGGCGTTGCGGATCACCTGGGCGCCCGCGGCCTCCGCGACGGACGCGGAGGCGTCCCGGCTGGCATTGTCGACCACGATCGCCGGCACATGCTGCCCGGCCAGCGCCGCGAGGCAGCCGGGCAGCACGTCGGCGCTGTCATGCGCGACGACGATCGCGACGAGACTCGGCACCGGGCGGCGGTTCGCGCCGCCTCAGGCCTTCTTCTCGGGCAGGTTGAGCCGGATGTGCAGCTCGCGCAGCTGCTTGGGCGTCGCCTCGGAGGGCGCGCCCATCATCAGGTCCTCGGCGCGCTGGTTCATCGGGAACAGCACCACCTCGCGGATGTTCGGCTCGTTGCACAGGAGCATGACGATGCGGTCCACACCCGGCGCGATGCCGCCGTGCGGCGGAGCGCCCATGCGCAGGGCGTTCAGCATGCCGCCGAACTTCTGCTCCAGGACCTCGTGGCCGTAGCCGGCGATCGCGAAGGCCTTCTCCATCACGTCCGGACGGTGGTTGCGGATCGCGCCCGACGACAGCTCCACGCCGTTGCAGACGATGTCGTACTGGAACGCCTTGATGTCCAGGATCCGCTTGGTGTTCGCGCCGTTCTCGTCCTCGCTGGAGAGCGCGTCGAGGTCGAGCGCCAGGAACGCCTCGCGGTCGATGTTCGGCATCGAGAACGGGTTGTGGGAGAAGTCGATCCGCTTCTCTTCCTCGCTCCACTCGTACATCGGGAAGTCGGTGATCCAGCAGAAGGCGTACTGGTCCTTGTCGCAGAGGCCTAGCTCGTCGCCGATGCGGATGCGCGCCTTGCCGGCGAGGCCGGCCGCCTTGCCCTCAGCGCCGGCCGAGAAGAACACCGCGTCGCCCGCCTTGGCACCGGCCCGCTCGGCGATCAGCGCCTGGACCTCGGCCGGAATGAACTTGGCGATCGGCCCCTTGCCGGTGAGCTGCCCGTTCTCCTCCTCGAACACGACATAGCCGAGCCCCGGCGCGCCCTCCGAACGGGCCCAGTCGTTGAGCTTGTCGAAGAACGAGCGCGACTGCGCCGCCGCACCGGTCGCCGGGATCGCCCGGACCACGCCGCCGGAAGCGATCACGCCCTTGAACGCCTTGAAGGCCACGTCCTCGCGGGCGAACAGGTCGGTGACGTCGGCGATGATCAGCGGATTGCGCAGGTCCGGCTTGTCGACGCCGTATTTGAGCATCGAGTCCGCGTAGGTGATCCGCGGGAATTCCTTGGTGACGCGCTTGCCCTCGGCGAACTCCTCGAACACGCCGCGCAGGACCGGCTCGACCGCCTGGAACACGTCCTCCTGGGTGACGAAGCTCATCTCGATGTCGAGCTGGTAGAACTCGCCCGGCGAGCGGTCGGCGCGGGCATCCTCGTCGCGGAAGCAGGGCGCGATCTGGAAGTAGCGGTCGAAGCCCGCGATCATCGTCAGCTGCTTGAACTGCTGCGGCGCCTGCGGGAGCGCGTAGAACTTGCCGGGATGGACCCGCGACGGCACGAGGTAGTCGCGCGCGCCTTCCGGGCTCGACGCGGTCAGGATCGGCGTCTGGAACTCGAAGAAGCCGCCCTCGCGCATCCGGCGGCGGAGCGAGTCGATGATCGCGCCGCGCTTCATGATGTTGGCGTGCAGCTTCTCCCGGCGCAGGTCGAGGAAGCGGTACCGGAGCCGCGTCTCCTCCGGGTACTCGAGGTCGCCGAAGACCGGCAGCGGCAGCTCGCCGGCCGGACCCAGCACCTCGAGGTCGTCGATGTAGACCTCGACCGCGCCGGTCGGCAGCTCGGCATTCTCGGTACCGGCCGGTCGCGTGCGGACGCGGCCGTCGATCCGCACGACCCATTCCGAGCGGACGGTCTCGGCGGCCTTGAAGGCCGGGGAATCGGAATCGATCACGCACTGCGTCAGGCCGTAATGGTCCCGCAGATCCACGAACAGCACGCCCCCGTGGTCGCGGATGCGGTGGCACCAGCCGGAGAGGCGGACACTCTGCCCGACGTCGGACGGGCGGAGCGCCCCGCAGGTGTGGGAACGGTAACGGTGCATGACGGGCTTCTTCTGTGGGAAGGCCGGCACCATTCACGCGAGGCCCCCCAAGTCAAGCGCGGGGCGCGCAGAACGGCGCCGAAAGCCGCGCGCGACTCGCCCGCCGGCCTACCGGAAGAGGCTCCCGATCCCCATATGAACTCCATGAACGACAACGTCTTTTTCGATCTGAAGCGGCCCGCTAAGCCGGCGCCCGAACGCGTCCCAGCCGGGTGGCGGACGCTGCCCCTCGAGGGCCGTTTCGACCTCGTCTACGAGGACGCGACCGGGGCCTGGAGCAACCGGTCCCTCGAGGCGCGCGAGCTGAGGCTCGGTCCCGGCCGGACGCTGCTCGGCGGCATCGACGCCCGGCGCGGCGGCTATCGCGGGTTCCGGGTCGACCGGATCCGGCGTCTCGTCGACCGGGCCACCGGCGAGCGCATCGAGACCGGCATCCTCGACCGCCTGCTGGGCCGCGCCGAGGCGCAGCGCCGTGCCGACGCGCTGCGGATCCGCCGGCAGGCCCGGGCGCGCCGGAAGGCGGCGGTCGCGGCCGTGGCGTGACCGCGGTCGCCGAGCCGCGCGTGAAAGCGCGAAAGATGGGGACCTGCGAAGCCGCGTCTCCCCATGTCCGCCGCGGTTGCGTATAGCCGGTGCATGGACCTGATCACCACCACTGACGCGCTGCGCCAGATCTGCACACGTCTCGCCGAGCAGCCCTTCGTGACCGTCGACACGGAGTTCATGCGTGAGACGACGTATTATCCGAAACTGTGCCTGATCCAGATGGCGGCACCGGACGGGACCGCCGTCCTGGTCGACCCGCTGGCGCCCGGGATCGACCTGGATCCGTTCATCGCGCTCATGGCCGACGAGCGCACCGTCAAGGTGTTCCATTCCGCCCGTCAGGACCTGGAGATCATCTGGCTGATCGGCGGGATCCTGCCGCACCCGTTCTTCGACACGCAGGTCGCCGCCATGGTCTGCGGCTACGGCGACTCCGTCTCGTACGAGCAGCTCGTCAACGACGTCGCCAAGGCCAAGATCGACAAGTCGTCCCGCTTCACCGACTGGTCGCGGCGGCCGCTGTCGGAGGCGCAGCTGACCTACGCGCTGTCCGACGTCACCCACTTGGTGAAGATCTACGAGGTCCTCGTCGCCGAGTTGCTGCGGACAGACCGCGGCGCCTGGCTCGACGAGGAGATGGCGGTGCTGACCTCGCCGGAGACCTACCGCGCCGATCCCGCCCAGGCGTGGCGCCGCCTCTCCGGCCGGATGCGCAAGCCGCGCGAGATCGCCGTGCTGATGGAGGTGGCGGCTTGGCGCGAGAGCGAGGCGCAGACGCGCAACGTCCCGCGCGGGCGCGTCCTGAAGGATGAGGCGGTCATCGACATCGCGTCGGCAGCGCCGCGGAGCGCCGAGGCGCTCGGGCGCCTGCGGACGATCCCGGCGGGCTTCGAGCGGTCCCGGACGGGGGCCGACATCGTCGCCGCCGTCGAGCGCGGCCTCGCCCGCGACACCAGCGCCGTCCGGATGCCCGAGCGCGTGCGGCGGAGCGGCGGCAACGGCGCGATCGTCGAGCTGCTGAAGGTCCTGCTGAAGGCGGTCTGCGAGGCCGAGGGCGTCGCGCCCAAGATCATCGCCACGGTCGACGACCTGGAAGCCGTCGCTGACGACGATGCCGCCGAGGTACCGGCGCTGCAGGGGTGGCGTCGGACGCTGTTCGGGGAGAAGGCGCTGGCGCTGAAGCAGGGCCGGCTGGCGCTGTCGGTCGAGTCGGGCCGGATCGTGGTCCGCCCTCTCGAGGCCGAGCCCGCGGCCGCCGGCGCCGACGTGAACGGATGACGCCGGGGCGACGCTGACGGCACAAACTCCGCGGTCGGGCGTGACTCGCCGCAGGTCCGGGATTAAATGGCAATTGGATTGCCGCTTAATCCCGCCCCTGCGTCCCGCGTATGTTCGAGCCGAACGAGATTTTGAAGACGCTGACCGGGCGCGGTCTCGTATCGGCTGAAGGGTGCGAGTCCGTGCGCGTCCGCTACCGGGTTGTCATCGAGCGGCGCGAGGGCGGCGTCGTCGCCTACGGCAACCTCTACGGCAGCTACGCGGGCCTGCGACCGGTCTGGCTCGAGCCGGATGCCCAACTCCGTCTGTCCAGCGGCCGTCGCCTCAACATCTCCGTGACCGATCTGATCGGCGACGTCGCCGACTTCGAGAGCACCGGGCCGGTCGGGGCGCTCTGACGCCGCCGGGGACCTTCTGCGGAATCCCGGACGGCGTCACGGATCAATGCGCGCGTCCCGGCAGCGATTCTTGAGAACGGGACGATTCGGCAATTTGTCGCGCGCGAACCCCACCGAACGGGAGGGGATCCTCAAAAAAATCGGATGCGGCGACTGGGCGCACGGCCGGGTTTTGGGAAAATTCGGCAACGAATAGCCACCGAAGCGTCTCGCAGTGCGGTCAAGCGGGGGGGCCTCCGCCGCGGGCGCCCGATGCCCCTGCGACCCTCGTCCGCGCGGACGACGCATGCTCAGGCCCAGCAAAGCTCGTTCGTGTGCAAGGTCTGCATGGGACACGCACACGTGCCCGTGAGATCGGGGCGAGACGACCGAAGAACGCTTGTGCGTCGCAACATTTCTTTTCGCAAAAGCATGACATCGGCGGGGCCCGTGTCACCCTAAAAGAAGCTTTCACCGTGTGCCCACAGGCGCGGAACAGCGAGTTGACGGCGCTCAAAAATCTCTTAAGGTCCGGGCAAGCCTCGGTTTCGAGGGAGCCGCCTCAGGGATGGCGGTTCCTGGCTAGGGGATCAGTAGATCTCCTCGAAGTCCACTATGCCCGCTACCGAGGCGTCCATCCCTGTCGCAAACAGTCAGGTCGGAGTCCGAGCGACGCCACTCTCGTCGCGCGCCGCGAGAACTCTCAAGACTTGTCGGAGGAACCCATGAGAGCGGTACATCTCCTTGCGCTCGGCGCAGGTGTCGCGGCCGTCGCCGCGCCGGCGCTGGCCAATGAAAGCGTCATGAAGGGCATCGCCAACCCGGCGGAACAGGTTCTTCAGACGGTGGACTACGCGAATACGCGTTACTCGAAGCTCGACCAGATCAACGCCAAGAACGTCAAGGACCTGCAGGTCGCCTGGACGTTCTCGACCGGCGTGCTGCGCGGCCACGAGGGCTCGCCGCTCGTCGTTGGCAACGTGATGTACGTGCACACGCCGTTCCCGAACATCGTGTACGCCCTCGACCTCGACCACGAGGCGAAGATCCTCTGGAAGTACGAGCCGAAGCAGGATCCGTCCGTGATCCCGGTCATGTGCTGTGACACGGTCAATCGTGGCCTGGCCTACGCCGACGGCGCCATCCTCCTGCATCAGGCCGACACCACCCTCGTGTCGCTCGACGCCAAGACCGGCAAGGTCAACTGGTCGGTCGTGAACGGCGACCCGAAGAAGGGCGAGACCAACACCGCGACGGTTCTGCCGGTCAAGGACAAGGTCATCGTCGGCATCTCGGGCGGCGAGTTCGGCGTGCAGTGCCACGTCACCGCCTACGACCTGAAGACCGGCAAGAAGGTGTGGCGCGGCTACTCCGAGGGCCCGGACGATCAGCTGATCGTCGACCCGGAGAAGACCACCTCGCTCGGCAAGCCGATCGGCAAGGACTCCTCGCTGAAGACCTGGGAAGGCGATCAGTGGAAGACTGGCGGCGGCTGCACCTGGGGCTGGTTCTCGTACGACCCCAAGCTCGACCTGATGTACTACGGCTCGGGCAACCCCTCGACCTGGAACCCCAAGCAGCGTCCGGGCGACAACAAGTGGTCCATGACCATCTGGGCGCGTAACCCGGACACCGGCATGGCCAAGTGGGTCTACCAGATGACCCCCCACGACGAGTGGGACTATGACGGCATCAACGAGATGATCCTCACGGATCAGAAGATCGACGGCAAGGAGCAGCCGCTCCTGACGCACTTCGACCGTAACGGCTTCGGCTACACGCTGAACCGCGCCACGGGCGAGCTGCTGGTCGCCGAGAAGTTCGACCCGGCCGTCAACTGGGCGACCAAGGTCGACATGGACAAGGGCTCGAAGAACTACGGCCGTCCGCTGGTCGTGTCGAAGTACTCGACCGAGCAGAACGGTGAGGACACCAACTCCAAGGGCATCTGCCCGGCGGCGCTGGGCACCAAGGATCAGCAGCCTGCGGCCTTCTCGCCGAAGACCAACCTGTTCTACGTGCCCACCAACCACGTCTGCATGGACTACGAGCCGTTCCGGGTGACCTACACCCCGGGCCAGCCCTACGTCGGTGCGACCCTCTCGATGTACCCGGCCCCGAACTCGCACGGCGGCATGGGCAACTTCATCGCGTGGGACGGCGTCAACGGCAAGATCAAGTGGTCCAACCCCGAGCAGTTCTCGGTGTGGTCCGGTGCTCTGGCCACCGCTGGCGACGTCGTGTTCTACGGCACGCTTGAGGGCTACCTGAAGGCGGTCGACGACAAGACCGGCAAGGAGCTGTTCAAGTTCAAGACCCCGTCGGGCATCATCGGCAACGTGATGACCTACCAGCACAAGGGCAAGCAGTACGTGGGCGTCCTGTCGGGCGTCGGCGGCTGGGCCGGCATCGGCCTCGCGGCCGGCCTGACCGACCCGAATGCCGGTCTCGGCGCGGTGGGTGGCTACGCGGCTCTGTCGCAGTACACCAACCTCGGCGGTCAGCTGACGGTCTTCGCCCTGCCGAACTAATCGGCCGCAGGGTTTGACGTGAAAAACGGTGCCGGCGCGGGTTCCCGCGCCGGCACCCTTGTGATTAGACTTTCTCGCAAGAGGCTGCGGCTCGGAGGGAGACGAAGAGCCTCGATCCAGGGAGACACATGCGTTGCTCAACCTCAGCAAGATCGTAACGCGGCCGGTTATCGCCGCCCTCGCCCTAGCGACCGTCTCGACGGTTGCCGTACATGCTGAGGATGCCAAGCCTGCCGACCCCAAGCTCGCCAATTCGCTGAACGCGAACGACAAGACCGCCGAGCAGGATCCCAAGCTGCTGAAGCAGGATGCTGCCGTGAAGGTCGACGACGGCAAGTATTTCGATGCCGAAGGCCACCCGACGTTCCACGTGACCCAGGACGGCAAGATGCTCGACTGGTACACGTACTCGGGCTACCGCCGGTATCACGCCGAGTGCCACGTCTGCCACGGTCCGGACGGCATGGGCTCGACCTACGCGCCGGCGCTCAAGGACTCGCTGAAGCACCTCTCCTACGAGGAGTTCATCGGCATCCTGGCGGGCGGCAAGCAGGACGTGAACGCCGCCGAACAGAAGGTCATGCCGGCCTTCGGCGACAACAAGAACGTCATGTGCTACTCGGACGACCTCTACGTCTACCTCAAGGCGCGCGCCGCCGGAGCGATCGGGCGTATCCGTCCCTCGGAGCACGAGGACAAGCCTGACACCGCCAAGAAGGCGGAGAAGGAATGCATGGGCGGCTGATGTCGTCTCTTGCCCGGATCGCCATTCTCTGCGCCCTGACACTGACCGGGGCGCAGGGGGCTCTCGCCCAGCATCTGCCGGATACCGTCACCACGGACGTGCTGCGCGTCTGCGGTGATCCGGGCAACATGCCGTTCTCCGAACGCAAGGAGGACGGCTTCGAGAACAAGATCGCGGCGATCATCGCCGACGAACTGAAGATCAAGGTCCGCTATTACTGGTTGACCCAGGGACCCGGCTTCGTGCGCAACACGCTCGGAACCGGCCTCTGCGACGTCATCATGGGCCAGGCCTTCGGCAGCGACCTCGTCCAGACCACCAATCCCTACTACCGCTCCGCCTACACGCTGGTCACCCGCGCCGGTGAGCTCGACGGCGTGACGGCCCTCGACGACCCGCGCTTGAAGGGCAAGAGCATCGGCGTGATCGCCGGGACGCCGCCCGTCAACCGGATGGGCGAAGTCGGCCTCGTCTCGGCCATGAAGGCCTACGCGCCCTACCAGCTCGATCCGTCGCGGAAGTACCAGACGGTCAGCGCGGAGATCATCGCGGCGCTGGCCGCCAAGGAGATCGACGCGGCGGTACTCTGGGGACCGGCTGCCGGCTGGCTCGCCAAGCAGTCCGGCACGCCCATGAACGTGGTGCCGCTGCTGAAGGAGCCGGAGCGCCCGCCGATGGCGTACCGGATCGCCATGGGCGTCCGGATCGGCGAGAACGACTGGAAGCGCTCGCTGAACACCATCCTGCGCAAGCGCAAGGCCGACATCGACAAGGTCCTGCGCGACTACGACGTGCCGCTCCTCGACGAGGAAGAGAACAAGCTCGTCGCCCCCGGCGAGCGCTGACGCGCCGCCGCGGGCCGCGGTCAGGCGCGCGCGATGCCGGTCCGGTCGAGCTTCGCCAGGGCATCCACCACGCGCTCGCCGCCGATGACGAGGTCCGGCGCGATCTCGGCCAGGGGAACCAGCACGAAGGCCCGCTCGCGCACGTAGCGGTGCGGCAGCACGAGGCGCGCGTCGTCGATGCTCGCACCCTCGTAGGCCAGGACATCGATGTCGATCACCCGCGGCCCCCAGCGCTCCTCGCGGATCCGGCCGAGGTCGTGCTCCACCCGCAGACAGGCGTCGAGCAGGCCGTGTGGATCCAGCTCCGTCTCCACCGCCACGGCGCCGTTGAGGAACCACGGCTGATCGGTCTTGCCCCAGGGCGGCGTCCGATAGTCGGCCGAGCGCGCCACGACGTCGATGCCCGGGATCGCCGCGAGGCCGGTGACCGCGCGGTCGAGCATCGCGGCCATGTCGCCGACATTGCTGCCGATGCCGAGATACGCCCTCATCGGCCCGCCCCGCGGCGGCGCGTGATCGCGACGCCGACGCTGTCCAGGATGGCGGGGACGGGCGCGCTCGGCTTGTCGACCTGCACGGTGATCGCCGCGACGCGCGCGAAGCGCGCGAGGATCTCCGCCGCGACCGTCTCGGCCAGGGCCTCGATCAGGTTGAACCGGCGCGCGGTGGCGATCTCGACGGCCAGCGCCGTCAGATCCGCGTAGCTCACCGTGCCGGCCACGTCGTCGGAGCGGCCCGCCGGGCCGAGATCGAGTTCGGCCTCCAGGGAGATGTAGAAGCGCTGGCCGAGCACCGCCTCCTCGGCCAGCACCCCGTGCCGGCCGAACACGGCGATCCGGGTCACGCGGATCAGGTCGCCCGCCATGCTCAGCGCGCCTCCGGCCGCATCACGGCGTCGACGACGCGCATCGCGTCGATATGCGCCGCGACGTCGTGCACGCGCACGATGTCGGCCCCGAGGGTGGCCGCGACGGCGTGGGCGGCGATGGATCCGTGCAGGCGATCCGCCGGACGGGTCTCACGGTCGTGCAGGCGTCCGAGGAGCGACTTGCGGGACACGCCGACCAGGACCGGGAATCCGAGGGCGCGGATCTCGGGCAGCCGCCGCAGCGCCTCGAGATGCTGGTTCCAGGTCTTGCCGAAGCCGACCCCCGGGTCGAGCACGATCTCCGAATCGGCGAGACCCGCGCGGTGGGCGATCGCCAGCGACCGCTCGAAGAAGGCCAGCATGTCGGCGACGATGTCGAGATCCGGCTCGATCGTCTCGCGGTTGTGCATGATGATGACCGGTGCGCCGTGCGCGGCCGCCACGGTGGCGATGTCGGGCTCGCGCTGGAGGCCCCAGACGTCGTTGACGATCCGCGCGCCCGCCTCCAGCGCGACGCGCGCGGTCGAGGCCTTGTAGGTGTCGATGGAGATCGGCACCGGCAGCCGCGGCGCCACCGCCCGGATGACCGGCACGACGCGGGCCTGCTCCTCCTCGGCGGGGACAGGAACGTGGCCGGGCCGCGTCGATTCCCCCCCGACGTCGAGGATCGCCGCACCCTCGGCGACCAGCCGTTCGGCCTGGGTCACCGCCTCGGCCTCCCCGGCGAAGAGGCCGCCATCCGAGAAGGAATCGGGCGTGACGTTGAGGATGCCCATGACGAGCGTGCGGCCGCCGAGGGCGGGCAGCAGGTCGGACAGGCGGGAGGAGGGGGTCACAGGCGGGTCCCGTTCACGAGCGCGGTTCGGGAGCCGGTGTGCGCGAATCGGGAGGCCGGCGCAACGCCGGCCTCGCCGTTCGACTCAGCCGCGATAGCAGCGGATCTCGGCCTCGGCCTGGGCGCGGCGCAGCTCCGCGACCTTGTCGTCGAAGATCTTGGTCGACTTGAACTCGTTCGCCCGGTTGCCGATCCCCTGTCGCATCGAG
This sequence comes from Methylobacterium sp. ME121, assembly GCF_000974725.1. Lineage (NCBI taxonomy): Bacteria > Pseudomonadati > Pseudomonadota > Alphaproteobacteria > Hyphomicrobiales > Methylobacteriaceae > Methylobacterium > Methylobacterium sp. ME121. Next base: position 145,656 of record NZ_BBUX01000004.1, on the reverse strand, counting down.
AGCACCGTGCTCGCCTGGACGTACTTGTCGTACGGCAGGATCGCGGCGAGCTGATCCAGCGAGCACGAGCATTTCTGCAGGCTCTCGCGGGTCTGGCCGTTGGCGGCCATGCAGCCGAACACGTAGTCGACCCGCGCGTCGGTCGGGTAGTCGTTCTCCTCGGCGGCCCAGCCGGCCAGGCCCGAAAGCGTCAGGGCGAGGGCGGCCAGCGCGCCCCGTTCAGCCAGCCTTCTGATCATAGCTCAGCTTCTCCTCGAGCAGTTCGCCCCCGTCCGGGCTCTTCGACGACGCCTCGATCGAGACGATCTCGCCCGGGACCGAGGGGGCGGTGACGAAGGTATAGGTCATGTCGTCCATGCCGCGCATGCGCTGCGCCATCGCGTCGCCCGCGAACGGCTTCGTGACCACGCGCCAGCCGTCGACCTCGCGGCCGCCGATATCCACTTTGGTCGGCGTCACGGTCGCCTTCTCGCGCAGGCCCTTGCGGATCGCGAGCTTGAGGTAGCGCGGGTTCGCCTCCAGCACCTTCGCGACGGCGCGCAGGTGGTTCTCCAGGAACAGCGAGACGACCGGATTACCCGACATGTCCTCGAACGGGCCGGCCGGCATCCGGTTCAGCCCGGAGAACATCACGACGCTGATGTCGCGGCCCTCGGCGCTCTTCCCGGGCGTCACCTTGAGCTGAACCGTGTCCTCCAGCGGCGCCCCGAACGGGCCCTTCGAGATCCCAGAGCGACGCAGGTAATCGTAGGTCAGCGTCGAGCCCGGCGCCGTGTTCTTCATGTGCGGCTGGTCGAACAGCAGGTCCGCCGCGGAGGGCGGGGCGGCGGCGTTCGCCTGGGTGACGGTGGCGGGCTTCGGCGCGTCCTCGGCGAGGGCCGGCAGCGCGGCCAGAACCAGCGCGACCGACGTCGCCGCGAGGCTCCTCACGACAAGACTTCTCACGAGTTCACTTCCTCCTTGAGCGGCGACCGGACGTTGCTGCCGATCGTCCGGTAGACGTAGTCGGGCGGGTTCTCGGCCGCCTCCTCGGTGGCCAGCGCCCGCACCTTGGCGTGGAGCGGCGAGAGCGAGCAGGCCGGATCCGTGGCGGCCGCGTCGCCCGCGAGCGCGAGCGCTTGGCAGCGGCAGCCGCCCCAGTCCTTCTCGCGCCGGTCGCAGGATCGGCAGGGCTCCTTCATCCAGTCCGTGCCGCGATAGGCCGTGAAGGCGGGGGAGTCGCGCCAGATCTCGCCGAGGGCGTGGTCGTTGACGTTCCAGAACTCCAGCCCCGGGATCGTCTCAGCCGCGTGGCACGGCAGAACCTTGCCCTGCGGCGTGACGTTCATGAGCTTGCGGCCCCAGCCGCCCGCGCAGGCCTTCGGGTACTTCGCGTAGTAGTCGGGCACGACGAGGTCGATGACGAGCTGGCCCTTCAGGCGCTCGCGGGCCGCCTCGACGATCCGGATCGACTCGTCGACCTGCGCCTTGTCGGGCATCAGGGCGGCGCGGTTGACGTAGGCCCAGCCGTAATACTGCGTGTGCGCCACCTCGAGCCGCTTGGCGCCCATCTTCACCGCGAGATCGATGAAGCCCGCCACCTCGTGGATGTTGCCGCGGTGAATCACCGAATTCAGCGTGAGGGGCAGGCCGAGTTCGACCACCTTGGCGGCGAACTCGAACTTCTGCGGCTGCGCGTTCTTCAGGCCGCCGATCTTCTCGGCGTTCTGCGCGTCGACGCCCTGCACCGACAGCTGCACGTGATCGAGCCCGACGTCGTAGAGCGCCTGGAGCTTCGCCAGCGCCCCGCCGACGCCGGAGGTGATCAGGTTGGAGTACAGGCCGAGATCGGCGCAGATCTTGGTGATCTCGACGATGTCGTTGCGGGCGGTCGGCTCTCCGCCGGACAGGTGCACGTGCAGGACGCCGAGCGCCGCGGCCTCCCCGAGGACGCGCTGCCATGTCTGCGTGTCGAGCTCGCCCGACCGGCGGTCGAGCTCCAGCGGGTTCGAGCAGTACGGGCAGCGCAGCGGGCAGCGGTGGGTCAGCTCGGCGAGCAGACCGACCGGTGCCGGCGCATCGGGGCGGTTCGGCGTCAGCGCGTTCATCGCTCGAGAACCCGTTTCTCCGCGAGGCCGTCGAGCATCACCAGGATGTCGGCCTCGATGGCGCGCGGATCGGCCGCGTAGGTCTTGCCCAGCTCGTCCGCGATGTCGGACACGCTGCGCGCGCCGTCCACCAGCTTGAGGACCGCGACGGCGTTGTCGTCGAGATCGAAGGTGCGCTCGGGGGCGAGCAGGACCCACTTCCCACGGGTCTCGTCGTTGCGCAGCCGAACGCCGCGCGGCAGCCGCGGGCGATCGCCGGCCGCCATCTTACCGCCGGACGCGCCCGGCTTGGCCTGGGACGCCTCGGCCACGAGACCCTCGCCGGGCTGCCAGGCGTCCGGGGGGACCATGCCGGGGGCGACATAGGCGAAGTACAGGGCGTCGAGCTGCGTCCAGAGCACGGTGCACTTGAACGTCAGCGCCGCCATCGCCTGCCGCTGCAGCTCCGGGGTCGTGGCGTGCTGCTTGACGTAGTCCAGGGCGAAGTCCGCATCCCGCGGCGCCTGGGTCAGGCGCTTGTCGAAGTAGGCCAGCGTGTCCTTGGTGATGAAGTCGTAGTTCTTCAGCATCCCGGCCACGCGCTCGGAGATGATCGTCGGCGAGAACATCTCGGTCAGCGACGAGGCGATCGCCTCCAGGAGCGTCCGCTCGGAGACGAAGTGGACGTAGGCCTCCACCGAGAACTTCGTGGCCGAGAGGATGCCGCGGGTGGACAGGACGTAGTCGCGGTCGAAGCCGACGCCCTCCGCCAGCTTGAGCCAGCGCTCGATGCCGCCGTCACCCTCGTGGTCGCCGTCGTGGTCGACGATGCGCTGGCGCCAGATCCGCCGCAGCGACGCGTCGGTCATGCGGGCCAGCACGGCCGCGTCCTTCACCGGGATCATCGCCTGGTAGTAGTAGCGATTCAGGGCCCAGGCCCGGACCTGGTCCTTCGACAGCTTGCCGTCGTGCAGCAGCCGGTGGAACGGGTGCAGGTTGTGGTAGCGGCGCGCGCCGATGTCGCGCAGGGCCGCCTCCAGCTCCTCGGGACTCAGGAGACGCTGACTGTCGGCGGTGTCCGGGGTCGGGAAGATGGCGTTCATGGCGTGTCCGGCGTCCGTTCTCGACCTGCGTTTCCTGTATCCTGATCCCGCCCTCGTCTGTGGGGCGAATGTCCGGGCTCAGGGACGATATAGTGCCGGCAACCGACGGGCCCAACCGTCGGTCGCCTGCGGACCGCCCGTTCGCGGCGCCGATGCCTGCGGCACAGGGCCCTGATCGTCGTCGTGCCGACCTGACCAGGAAGTGCCGATCATCGAGCCTCGGGTGCGACCGGACTTCGACCTCAGCCCTCGTTCGAGGCTCGCCCGCGCGGGCCCTTCCCGGTGGGGTCCGGGTCGGGGATCCCGACCGCGCACCGCCTACAGCGACAGACTCAGCCCGTCGTGCGCCACGGTCCAGCCGGCCGCCTCGACATCCGCCCGCTCCGGCGATCCTTCGACCAGCACCGGGTTGGTGTTGTTGATGTGCACGAAGACGCGCCGGCCGATCTCGACCGCCGCCAAGGCGTCGATCGAGCCGTTCGCGCCGCGCATCGGCACGTGACCCATGCGCCACCCGGTCTTGGTACCGACGCCGGCCCGGATCATGTCGTCATCGTGCAGGACGGTTCCGTCGAACAGCAGAGCGTCGACGCCCGCGATCCGCGCGCGCAGACCGTCCGTCACCCGGGCACAACCGGGAATGTAGGCGAGGCGGCGGCCGCCGGCCTCGATCAAGGCCCCGACGGTGGTCTCGGTCTCGCCACCGATCTCCATCGTCTCGTCCTCCAGCCAGAGCGGCACCTTGCCGGGCACCGGGAAGAGGGTGACCGACAGGCCGGGCAGGGGCTCGAAGCGTTGGTCCATGCCGATCGGCTGCCGGGCGACGACGCCCTCGGCCATCACGTCGAAGACGCGGTTGGCATTGACGGAGTCGAGGATCCCGCGCGTGCCGTAGAGCGTGTAGGGCTGACCTTCGCGCAGGGTCAGGAGACCCGCGACATGGTCGACGTCGCCGTTGGTCAGGAGAACCGCGCGGATCGGCGAGTGGCGCAGGCCCTCGCGCGGATGCATCTGCGGATTGTCGAAGAGCTGTTGCCGGATATCCGGCGAGGCGTTGATCAGCAGCCAATCCGACCCGTCCGCAGAGACCGCGATGCTCGACTGGGTTCGGGGCCGCACCCGGTCCGGTTCGGACCGCGCCAGCGTGCAGATGGGGCAGCGGCAATTCCACTGGGGAAGGCCGCCGCCGGCCGCGGAACCGAGGATCACGACGCGCATGGTGCGGCTCCCGAGATCCCCGGCCCGTAAAACTCAGTTGAAGGTGTCGATCTCGGCCGACTCGTAGCTCGTCACTTCCATGCCGACGCAGATCTCGGACACGATCGGGGCAGCCCACTTCATGGTGTTTCTCCTCAGGCGATATCATCACCGCGTGTCGTGCGGATCCTAAGAGGACCCTAAGACACTGATGGCGCTCTCATTTCCGGCGCGAGAGAGGTATCGACGATTCACGCGCGGGCTTCAAGCACTAAGTTGCCGGATCCTCCCAAATTTTTCGTGAGAGACTTCCTAAGCGTCCGGAAACCATCACGAAACAGGCGACCCTGCGACTAAAGTACAGTGGCTCACTGGCGGAAGTCGGGACCGCGCAGTTCGAGCATGAATCCTTTGCCGCGCACGGTGACGAGGCCCGGCCCGCCGTAGCGCACGAAATCGGCCATCTTGGAGCGCAGGTAGCCGATATAGACGTCGACCACGTTGAGGGAGAGCCCGCCCTGGCTGGCCCAGAGCCGGTCGAAGATGTCGGCGCGGGAGACCGGCTTGCCGATATTCTCCATCAGCATGGCGAGCAGGTCGGCCTCGCGGGGCGTGAGGCGGGCGCTGGCCTCGCCGCAGCTCGCTTGCCGGGTCTCGAGGTCGAGCATCAGCTTGCCGGCGGTGATGCGCGAGCGCGGCGCCTCCGCCTGCTCGCGCCGCATCAGATGGGTCCGCAGGCGGGCGACCAATTCGTCGAACTCGAACGGCTTGACGATGTAGTCGTCGGCGCCGAGCGCCAGGCCTTCGGCGCGGTCGCGGATCTCGTCCCGGGCAGAGAGGAACAGGATCGCTCCGGGGAAGCCGCCCTCCCGCAGGGACCGGCAGACGTCGTGGCCCGATCCGTCCGGGAGGTTGATGTCGAGGAGCACGGCGCCCGGGGCCGGATCGTGGGCGGCCTTCAGCGCTTCGTCGACGCAGGCCGCCGTCCCGACCTCGAATCCCTCGGCTTCGAGACCCCGGGCGAGGAGGCCGCGAATGTCGATATCGTCCTCGACGATCAGGATCCGCGTCATGCGGCCGACTCCTTCACCTGCGCGCCCACTCGGGCACCGACAGCAGCGCCGTCGGCCGCGCCCGTTTCCCATGCCGGATCGCAGGCCGGGATGTCCAGGGTGACCCGGGCCCCGCGTCCGTCCGGCCCGGGCCCGAGTCGGATCGTGCCGCCGTGCTGCTCGACGATCCAGCGCGCCAGGGCGAGCCCGATGCCGAACCCGGTCTCGTCCGGCCCGGCGCCCGTGCCGCGCTTGAAGCGCTCGAACAGCGCCTCCTCCGGGGCACCGAAGCCGGGACCATCATCCGTGATGGTGATCCGCCCGACCGGTCCCGGACCTGCCGCCAGGGCGACCTCGACCCGGGTGAGGCCGGCGGCGTGGCGGAGCGCGTTGTCGACGAGGCTCTCGACCGTCTGGCGCATCCACTCGCGGTCGGCGAAGCTCTCGACGTCCCGGCTGCCCGGATCGAGGGTGAGACCGACCCGGCGGCGCGCCGCCTCGGAGCTCATGTTGTCCACGGCCTCCGCGAGGACTTGGGCGAGCCCCAGACGGCGCTTGTCGAACGCGATCTCGCCGGACTCCGAGCGGGCGACGCGGAGAAGGTCCTCGACGCGCAGCTTGAGGCGCTGCGCCCGCTTCTTGATTGTGGCGAAGACCGGCCCCGGATCGGCGCCCCGGGACGCGCCGCGCAGGGCGAGGTCGCACTCGCCCAGGATCACCGTCAGGGGCGTGCGCAGCTCGTGGCTGACATCGGCGAAGAAGCGGCGGCGGGACTGATCGACCGCCTCCAGCCGGGCGTTGGCGGCGCGCAGGTCGGCGGTGCGCGCCGCCACCGTGTCCTCCAGCGCCGCCCGGTCGGCCGCGACCCGCGATTCCCGCCGTGCCAGCCGGGCGGCCATGCGGTTGACGTTGGTCATCAGCAGGCCGAGCTCGTCCCGCGTGGCGACGGAGAGGCGCGTGTCGAGGGCGCCGTGGCCGATGGCGCTCGCGGCGCGGCGGACCTCCTCGATGCGCGCCAGGGTCGGCCGGGTGACGCCCCGGTACAGGATCGCCAGCAGCACCAGGGCCGCCGCCACCGCGGCCGCGGCGGCCACCCGCAGGCGCTCGGACAGCGCCCGGGCCTGCTCGGAGCCGAGCGCCATGCTGCGCCGCTCGGCCTCGATGAGGAAGGAGAGGGGCTGGCCGGTCATGGCGCCGAAGCCGTTGAGCGCGCCCTTGATCGCGTCCTGACGCCGCTCCTGATCGGTCTGGCGGCTGATCAGCGAGACCTGCCGGTCCAGCACCGCGCGGGCCGCGCGCAGCTGCGCCATCGGGCGGGTGCGCGCGGCGTACTGCATCCGGTCGGCCGGGTCGTCGCTCGGCGGGAAGCTCTTGGCGAGCGCCTCGTCCACGGTGGTCAGGGCCCGATCGGCGTTGTCGCGGGCGATCGCCATCGCCTCGGGCTGGCCGTCGGGGTTGCCGACGGTCTCCACGGCCGCGAGACCGAACTGGGTGAGGCGGCCGGACAGCTCGGCCAGCAGCTCCAGGCGCCGCTGAGCCTCGAGGGTCCGGTCGACGGTCCGCTCCGCCGCCCCGATCGCCGCCAGCGCGGCCGCGGCGGCCAGCACCACCACGATGGCGGTGCCGCCGAGCAGCAGCGCGAAGCGGACCTTCAGCGAGCGCATCGTCCCCGTCCCGCCCTCAATCCCGCTCCGCGGGCGAGCCCGAGCATGGCACCGCCGGGGCGCCGAACCAAGGTGCCGTCGAGGGCGTCGTCACAGGTCCTTCGGCAGGCTGCCCTTGGCGGCGCAGCGCCACCGCTCCACGTGCCATTCCGGATGCGCGGCCTGCCAGGTCGCGAGCGCGCTCTGCGAGTTGCGCAGGCACACGAAAGGGCTCGATTTCTCGAAGGACATCTCGATCCGGTCCTCGCGGCAGGTCGAGGGTTGGGCGACGAGACAGATCGACAGCAGCAGCAGCATGGGCGCCTCCCCGGGCTGCCGGCCTCGAGCGGGCCGGCTTGGACGGGAGAATAGGACGCGCCCACGCCCATTGCCCAGGCGACGTCAGGCCGCGACCCAGATCTCGCCCTTGGCGATCGTCGCGAGGTCGCCGGAATAGCGGCGCAGCGGCTTGCCGAGAAGGTCGGCGTGCTCGGCGCTCAGGCCGCGCAGGGCCTTGGCCAGCAGACGCAGGAACACGAGGTCGTGCGTCCCGGTCTCCACGAAGGTCGGCGACATCCGGCCGTGGGCGCCGACGAGGAGCGTCCCGCGGCGCATGCCGAAGCCGGGGTGGTCGCCGACCACGAGCGCCGCCAGCGTGCCGGCGATCATGCGCGAGCCCGCGTACGCCCCCGCGCGCCCGGCCACGATCGTCCCGCGCCGCATCCGGTCGCCGAGATGCGCGCCGGCCGCACCGCGGATGATCAGCGTCGCGCCGTCGAGGCCCGCCTTCGCGGCGTAGACCGCGCCCCCGGCATAGTCACCGGCGTCGCCCTCGACGGTGATCGTGCCGCCCGTGGCGCCGGACGCCGCGTAGGGCCCGGTATTGCCGGTGACGATCAGGCTGCCGCCCGCCATGCCGGCCCCGAGGCGCTGGCCGACATCGCCGGTGACCCGGATCGTGCCCTCGGCCAGCGACGCGCCGACACGGTCGAGGCGCTCGTGGCCGCCCTCGATGGTCAGGGTGTCGGAACCGTCCAGCGCGACCGCGAAGCAGTCGCCGAGGCGCACGCCGGTGCGGGTCGTGCCGATCTCGAGGCGCTCGACCTCGCCCTGGGACAGGCGGCTCAGGGCGAGCGGGTTGATGTTCAGGAGGTCCAGCCGCTCGGGCGGGGCCGCGCGCAGGGTGAGGGTGCTCACGGCTCAGCCCTCCGGCTTGGCGTCGTCGCGCGCGATCAGGTCGCGCAGGTGGTAGTGGTGGCGGCCGAGATTGCCGCCGTAATTGCCGGCCGTGACGGCGATCAGGCCGTGCTTGCCGCCGATCTCGGTGGCGGCGTGCAGGCCGGCGCGCATCGAGTCGGACACGCCCTGCGAGGTGAGGGCGTCGATCACGATCTCCAAGACCACGCCGCACTCGGCCGGCAGCGCCGAGCCGGCGCGGCCCTTCAGGGTCGGGCAGTAGGCGTCGTTGGTCGAGGCCATCATGCCCTTGGTCCGGCCGCCGACCTTGGAGCCGGAGCGGACGATGCCGCCGGGGAACGGGAGGATCGCGCCCGGCACCGCCTTGGCGGCCTCGACGGCGATCTCGGCGACCTTGAGTGTCTCGGCGTGGGTGCGGCCGAGGAACAGCAGGTTGCCGCCGCCGACCGCGCCGTCGACGGCCCGGACCGCGTCCCCGCAGAGGAACTCGCCGTCCATCACCGGGATGCGCCAGTAGCGCCGGGCCTTGCCGGTGGCGTCGTGCAGGCGCTTGGCCACCGCGAAGCCGTCGCCGAAGTACCGGATCGCGCCGCCGAGCTTGATCTTGGTCGGCCCGTCGACGCCCGCGAAGCAGGCGGTGCCCGGGCAGGTGAGGATGCACTGGCCGACCCGCTTGATCAGCTGGTCCTTCAGGCCGTTCGGCTCGAAGCCGAACAGCAGGATGCGCACGCCGGGCCGCCCGTCCGGAGTCTCCTCCGGCGACAGCTCGGCGTCGATGCCGGCCTCGGCGCCGCAGCCGATGACCGAGGTGGCGAAGCCCGTCATCGTGGTCGCGGCGATCATCGCCCACTTGTCGGTGTCGTTCGTGACGATGATGGCCGTGCCGGCCACGTCGAACGCCTCCGCGAAGGTGTCGACGACCGGGATGCCGTTGAGGGTGAGGTCAGACATCGTACTTCCCGCGGCTCGCCCCGCTGATCACGCCCGGCATGGCACCGCCTCGAAAGTCTCCCGGCCCTCGCCGAAGGCCGCGTCGGGCACGGCGAAGCTGTCGAGACCCTCGCCGAACCGCTCCGTGAGGTAGGTGTCGGCGCGCTTCGCCATGGCCTTGTCAGAATCGACGGTCAGCGACAGCGTGCGACCGGCGCGCCACTCCACGACCTCGCCGTCCTCGACGATCGGCACGCCGTCCTTCAGGACGAGCTTGGCCGCGGTGAACATCGCGGTGCGGTTCGCGTCGTCGCGGTAGACCGCGACGTCGGCCCGGGCGCCGGCCCGCAGGTGGCCGCGGTCGGCGAGGCCGAGGAGCTTCGCCGGTCCGGACCGGGTCAGCTGCGCGATCTCCGAGAGCGTGTACTCGCGCTCCAGTCCCGGCAGGCTCGAGCGCTCCCCCACGACGCTCGGCAGCGTCGCGATCTCGCGGTCGCGCTCCGACTTGTCCATCAGCAGGTGGATGATGCGCGGGTACTGCGTGAACGGGCCGCCGTTCGGGTGGTCGGTGGTCAGGATCGTCCGCTCCGGGTCGGTGGAGAGCAGCATGATCTCCAGGCCGATCGCCCATTGCAGCGAGCTGGTCGGGCCCCGGGGCCGGTACAGGAACGGCACCACGCCGCCGCCCTCGGCGTCGCCCGCGTTCAGGACCCACTTCTTCGGCTTGGCGCCCTTGCGGCCGGCGAACTGGCGGAGGATGTCGAGGGACACCGTCACGGTCTGGCCGAACACGACCTGCCCGATATCGAGGGTGGCGTTCGGGTTGTCGGTGATCGCCTGGGCGATCCGCTCGGCGGCCGAGCGGAAGCCGCCGGTGCCGGGATTGGCCGGGTCGACCGCGCCGTAGGCGTAGAACTGCGCGTGGGCGAAGTGGATGCGCCGCCCCTCCGCCGCGTCGAGCGTCGCCATGAAGCTGTCGTCGGCCCCGGGCAGGCCCAGGTTGTTGCAGTGGACGTGCAGCGGGTGCGGGACGCCGATCTCCTCGACCGCGTCGAGGAGCGAGCCCATGATCTGCCGGGTCGAGAGACCGTAGCAGGGGATCTCGTCGTCGAGCGACAGGCGCAGGGCCCCGTCCTTGAAGGCGGACGCGCCGCCCGCGTTGATGCACTTCACTCCGAGGCCGCGCGACTGGGCGACCGACAGGGCGACGAGGTCGCGCACGGCGTTGCCGCCCTGACGCTCGCGCAGGAGCTGCAGGAGCTGGTCGTCGTTGCCCATCACGGTCAGGGCGCCGCGGTCGAGCAGCGGGATGTCGGCGAGTTCGAGCTGCGTGCCCAGCGCGTGGGTCGGCGGCATCGCCGGCTCGACGGCCGTCGTGTAGCCCATCCGCGCGTAGGTCGAGCCGATCCAGGCCGCCGCGCCGCCCGCGTGGGCGAAGGGATGGCCGTCGGGCGCCGCCTCGCTGACGTAGAGGTCCGGCAACAGCAGCCGCGAGGTGATCACGTTGCCGCCGGCGATGTGCGAGTGCACCTCGACGCCGCCGGCCATCACCACGCAGCCGGCGGCGTCGATCACCGCGTCGGGCTCGCGGCCCGGCGGATCGACGATGCGGCCGTCCTCGATCCAGACGTCGCCCACGGAATCGCGGGACGCGGTCGGATCGACGACGCGCCCGCCCCGGATCACGCTCAGCATGCGGATTCACTCCTCGACGCGGCCGGGCCCGTGACCAGGCGCTCCCTGAGGGCGCCCAGCACCGACGCGGCCGACGGCAGATCCGACGGCGCCGAGGCCGGCCAGAAAGTCAGCGCGGCGCGCTGCTCGTTCCACAACACGCCGCCGTGGTCGCGGCCGGGCTGGCCGACCGAGATCACCACCTCGGCGGCCTTGGCCTCACCGTCCGCGACCAGCGCGACGGAGGGGATGTTCGACAACCAGTCCGGGCGCGACACCGGGACGGCGCCGAGCCAGAGGACCGCGTCGACCTCGCCGGCGGCGACCTGCCGGGCGGCGTCGAAGCGCCAGGGATCGTGCTCGGGCACGCGGCGCCCGAAGCCGCTGCGCGGCGCCTGCCCGGTGAGCCAGGCCGAGACCGGCACCACCGCCCGGTCCTGACCGGTGCCGCCGACCGCGAGGGTGAAGCAGCGCGTCGTCTCGCTGAGCTCCATGGCGAGGCCCTGGAGCATCTCGATGCCGACCTCGCCGAGTTCGGCCGCGTCGTAGAGGAGCACGCCGTACTGCGCGGCGGCGAGCCGGGCGGCGATCCGGCCGGGCAGATCGTCGCCGGCCAGGTGGCCGCGGGCGTGGGCGCGCAGCACGCCGACCGCCTCGGTCAGCCCGCCCTCGGCCGGCCAGGACAGCGACGCGGTGGCGTTGGCGCCGACAGCCAGAAGGGTGCGATCCGACCCGGCGGCGCGACCGCGGCTCGGCTTGCCGTCGACGAGGCGCTTCAGGAGCGGCGCCTGCCAGGGGGCGGCGCCCACCACCAGCACCACGTCGGCGCGGCCGACAGCCTCGGCGGGCGTCGAGGTCAGCGCCCCGACCCGGCTCAGCGATCCGAGTTCCGCGTAGGTGCCGGCCGAGCCGGCGGTGTCGACGGAGGCGCCGATGCGGCCCGCGAGATCGTAGGCCGCGCGGATCGCGGCCACGTCGGCGCTGAGGCCGGCGATCACCGGCGCGCGCGCCTTGGCGAGCAGGGACGCGGCCGCCTCGATGGCGGTGCCAGCGTCCGTCGCGCCACCCTTCACCCAGGCTGCCATGCTCCCTCTCGCAACGTTCTTGCTTGGTTTCGGAGCGGGCGACGGCCGTAAGACCGGACGAAGCGGGTGCCCCTCGAGCCCGAGGGTTCCCCACCGAATCGGAATGGCTCATCCGCCCGGCGTGTCCGGGCAGGCGGCAAACTCGGCGCGCCGTCGCGGCCTTAGGTTTGCATTCATCCGCGCACCGCGGCAAGGGGGTCCGGCGGCGTTGCGCGTCGGGAAGTGAATCGCGGGTATCGGTTCGCCGCCGCGCGCGGCGCCGCGACCGGGCCCCGGATCGCGGGGCATCGGCGCTGCGGGACGGCCTTGCGGTCGCTCCGGGCGGTCTATTCTGCGCCGCCGGCGGGCACGATCCGCGCGCGCCCACGTTGCCCGGTCCGGGGACGCGTGTGAAAAGCGCGCCGCGCGGGCGCCGGACCTGCGGGATTCGAGGGAAGTGCGTTGGGCGAGGTCCCCGAACGGAACGAGGCGGCGGCGGACGGTGCCGTGCGGGTCGAGGCGCCGGCGCGGCTGCATTTCGGGTTCCTGGACCTGCACGGCGGGCTCGGCCGCCGCTTCGGCAGCATCGGGCTGGCCATCGACGCGCCGTCGCTGGTCCTGACCGCCCGCCGGGCGCCCCGGCCCGACGTCACGGGTCCCGAGGCCGACCGCGTCCGCGGCTACGTCGGGGCCGCCGCCGCCCATCTCGGGCGCGGCGGCGACGTCGCCATCGCGGTCGAGCGGGTGATCCCGGCCCATGCCGGGTTCGGCTCGGGCACGCAGCTCGCCCTCGCGGTGGCGGCCGCGATGGCCCGCCTGAACGGCGAGCCCTTCGCGGCGGAATCCTTCGCGGCGACCCTGGACCGGGGCAACCGGTCCGGCGTCGGCCTGTGCGCCTTCACGGAGGGCGGCCTGATCGTCGACGGCGGCCGCGGCGCGGATGGCGGGCCGCCGCCGGTCATCGCGCGTCTGCCCTATCCGGAGGCCTGGCGGATCGTCCTGATCCTCGATCCGAGCATGGCGGGCGTGCACGGGACGCGCGAGGTCGAGGCGTTCCGCGACCTGCCGCGCTTCCCCGAGGCGCAGGCCGCCGAGATCTGCCGGATCGCGCTGATGCAGGTGATGCCCGCCGTCGCCCTGGCGGAGCCGCAGGGCTTCGGCGCCGGCATCACCCGGATCCAGACGCTGATCGGCGACCACTTCGCGCCTCATCAGGGCGGCCGCTACGCCAGCGCCGCGGTGGCGGAGGCGCTCGCCAGCGTCGCCGCGCAGGGCATCGCGGGCTACGGCCAGTCCTCCTGGGGGCCGACCGGCTTCGCGCTGGTCCCGTCCGAGGCCGAGGCCCGCGCCCTTGTGGCCAGCCTCGACCGGGGCGGCCCTCTCCGGTTCGTCATCGCCCGCGGCCGCAACGGTGGCGCTTCGGTAACCGGTCCGGCGTGAGCCGGTCGCCCCGGGCTTGACCCGGGGCGCCGCTCCGGGTTTGGACGGAGGGAAGGCGCCTCTCTCGCGCGCCGCACGAGGATTCTATGGCCCGCTCGATCCTCCACATGCTGACGCCGCTCCGGCACATGAGCCCGTTCGACGTGAACATGGCCGTGGATGCCGGCTTCGAGACGGTGGTGACCTACACGGAGGTCAGCCTCGCCGACGTCGTGTCGCTGACCCAGGACTCGATCTTCTCGCGGTCGCCGGCCGACGGGACGCGGACGGGCATCTTCATCGGCGGCAAGAACGCCGAGGACGCCCTCGACATGGTCGACCGCGCCAAGAAGGCCTTCGTGCCGCCCTTCGTGAACCACGTGTTCGCCGACCCGGCAGGCTCGTTCACCACCGGCGCCGCCATGGTGGCGCAGGTCTCCCGCGCCCTGCGGCAGAAATTCAGCACCGACCTCACGGGCAAGCGCATCGTGATCTTCGGCGGCGCCGGCGTCGTCGCCTACGTGGCCGCGGTGATCGGCGCCCTGCAGGGCGCGACCACCGTCCTGGTCGGCCACGACGGCGAGGAGCGCGTCTCGAAGATCGCCTTCACGATGAAGTGGCGCTTCGGCATCGAGGTCGGCGCCGTCGACGGCACGACGCCCGACGACCGGCGCGCGGCCATCCGCGACGCCGACGTCATCCTCTCGGCCGGCCCGGCGGGCATCCCGATCCTCACCGCGGAGGATCTGAAATCCGCGCCAAAGCTGCTCGTGGCGTCCGACGTCAACGCCGTGCCGCCCGCCGGCATCGCGGGGATCGACGTCAACGCGGTGGACGTCGCGCTGCCCACCGGCAAGGGGGTCGGCATCGGCGCGCTGGCCGTCGGCGACGTGAAGTACAAGACGCAGCGGCGCCTGTTCGACCGGATGCTCGCCTCCGACACGCCGCTGTGCCTCGACTTCCGCGACGCCTACGAGCTCGCCGTGGAGATCGCCGGCTAGGCCGCTCCCGGACCGGATGCCGATGGCGGACGCGGTCCTGATCGCCGCGCAGGCCGGGCGCGCCCTGGCCGAGGCGGCGCGGCGCGCGGGGCTTCGGCCCTACGTCGCCGACCTGTTCGGCGATTCCGACACCCGCGCGCTGGCCGAGGCCTACCGGCCGCTGCCCGGCCGGTTCGGGACCGCCCCCGCCGCTGACGTCACCCTGGCGGTCCTCGACGACCTCGCGGCGCGGGCCGGGAGCCCGGTCGGCCTGATCCTGGGCAGCGGCTTCGAGGACGCGCCCGACCTGATCGCGCGCCTCGCCGCGCGGCACCGGCTCATCGGCGCCTCGGCCGGGACCGTCGCCGCCCTGAAGGATCCCGTGGCCTTCGCGGCCCTGTGCGCGCGCCTCGGCGTGCCGCATCCGGCCGTGGCGGCCGCGCCGCCGGCGGACCCCGCGGGCTGGCTGGTCAAGCGGATCGGGGGCTCCGGCGGCAGCCACATCCGGCCGGCCACCCGGTCGCCCGCGCCGGCGGGCCACTATTTCCAGGCGCGCGTGCCGGGGCGGCCCCACGCCCTGAACGTCCTCGCCGACGGCCGCGCGATCCGCGTCCTCGCGGTCACCGAGCAGTGGTGCGCGCCGTCGCCGATCCGCCCGTTCCGCTACGCCGGGGCGCTCGCCCGCGGCGCCGCGGAAGCCCCGGCGCTCCCCGCCCGCGTCGTGCAGGCCGCCGCCGCCGGGACCGAGCGGATCGTCGCCGCGACGGGCCTGCGCGGCCTCGCCAGCGCCGACCTGCTGGTCGACGGGACCGACTGGTGGCTCACCGAGATCAACCCGCGGCCCGGCGCGACCCTCGACGTCCTGGACCGGCGCGGGACGCCGCTGCTCGCGGCCCACATCGCCGCCTGCCTGGGCACGATGCCGGATCCCGAACCGCATCCGGCGGGTGCGGCGGCCGCGCAGATCTGTTACGCGGACCGTGAGCTTGCGCCTGTGCCGGACATCGACTGGCCGGACTGTGTGCGCGACCGCCCGTGCCCCGGCTCGGCGGTCCGCCGCGACGCGCCGCTCTGCACGGTGCTGGCCGAAGGCGCGGACCGGGCGGAGGTGCTCGCCCTGTTGGAAACGCGGACGGCACACCTGCGGGCCGGCTGCGCGGCGAAGAAAACACACCCCGAGGAAGCCCCGTCATGAGTGCCAGCCAGTCCTATCCCAGCATCAACGCGCTCTCAGGCCCCCTGGTCGAGCGGCTCATAGCCGATGCGCCGACGCTGCGGCTGTCCGTGTCGCAGGCCGCCGGCGGCGCCCGCATGGTCGATGCCGGCGCGCAGGCGCGGGGCTCGATCGAGGCCGGGCGGCGCATCGCCGAGATCTGCCTCGGCGGCCTCGGCACCGTCACCATCGCGCCGAGCGGGCCGATTGCGTCCTGGCCCTACTCGGTGACGGTGCATTCCGCCGACCCGGTGCTCGCCTGCCTGGGCAGCCAGTACGCCGGCTGGAGCCTCGCGGACGAGACCGGTGATTCCGGCTTCTTCGCCCTCGGCTCGGGCCCGGGCCGCGCCGTGGCGGCCGTCGAGGATCTCTACCAGGAGCTCGGCTTCCGCGATTCCGCCACCAAGACCGCCCTCGTTCTGGAGGCGGCGGGCGGCCCGCCGGAGAGCGTCGTCGCCAAGGTCGCCGAGGCCTCTGGCCTCAAGCCCGAGGACCTGACCTTCATCTACGCGCCGACGCAGAGCCTCGCGGGCTCCACCCAGGTCGTCGCCCGCGTCCTCGAGGTCGCCCTCCACAAGGCTCACACGGTCGGCTTCGACCTGCACGCCATCGTGGACGGGATCGGCTCGGCGCCGCTGTCGCCGCCGCACCCGGACTTCATCAAGGCGATGGGCCGCACCAACGACGCGATCATCTACGGCGGGCGGGTCCAGCTCTTCGTGGATGCCGACGATGCCGACGCCAAGCAGCTCGCCGAGCAGCTGCCCTCGACGACGTCGAGCGACCACGGCGCGCCCTTCGCCGAGATCTTCGCGCGGGTGAATGGCGACTTCTACAAGATCGACGGCGCCCTGTTCTCGCCGGCCGAGGCGATCGTCACGTCGGTGCGCTCCGGCGCGACCTATCGCGGCGGCCGCCTGGAGCCGACGCTGGTGGACGCGTCCTTCGCCTGAGAGGCGAGCCGGGCTCGCTCTCCCGCACGGGACGGGGAGTCCGGACCCGCGCAGTGACATCTCCCTGGGCCGCCCCGGAGGCGGGCGGCGCCGTGACGATCAGGACACCCATGCGCATCGGGCTCGCGGCCGATAACGGCACCTGGCACAAGAGCCGCCTGCTCGCCGCCCTGCGCGCGAACGGCGTCGAGCCGGTGCTGTTCTCGCTCGCCGACGTGGCCGTCGTGACGGGCGGCGCCGAACCTCTCCGCGTTCCGGGCTTCCCGGACGCGCTGCCGGACGGCGTCCTGATGCGAACCATCGCGGGCGGGACCTTCGAGGCGACGACGATGCGGCTCGGCGTACTGCACGCGCTGGTCGCGGCGGGTGTCACCGTCTGGAACGCGCCGACCGCGATCGAGCGCTCGGTGGACAAGGCGGCGACCTCGCTGCTCATCGATCGCGCCGGGCTGCCCACGCCGGCCACCTGGGTGTTCTCGAAGCGCGAGGCGGCCGCGGCCTTGGTCGCCGCCGAGGCGCGTCCGGGCGCGCCGCTGGTCCTGAAGCCGCTGTTCGGCTCGCAAGGGGAGGGGCTCGCCCTGATCGAGCACCCGGAGGACCTGCCCGACGAGGAGTCGGTGGCGCGGGTCTACTACCTCCAGCGCTACGTGCCGCGCCGGGACGGCCTGTGGCGCGACTACCGGGTGTTCGTCTGCGACGGCCGGGCCATCGCCGGCATGATCCGCGAGGGCGACGGCTGGATCACCAACGTCCACCGGGGCGGCCGGCCGCTCCCCTGGGCGATGCCGCGCGGCGCCGCCGAGCTGGCCGAGGCGGCGGCGACCGCGGTCGGCGTCGACTATTCCGGCGTCGACCTCGTTGAGGACGGGGAGGGCGGGTTCTCGGTCCTCGAGGTCAACTCGATGCCGGCCTGGTCGGGCCTGCAGACCGTGTGCGAGACCGACATCGCCGCCGCGGTGGTGCGCGGCTTCCTCGCCGCAGCCCGCGGTGCCAGCCGTCCTCGGCTCGTGGTGGCATGAGCGAGATCGGCCTCGACTCGGCCCTGATCGGCACGCTGTACCGAGCGGCCTGCCTCGCGGAGCTCGACGCCCTCAAGCCCGGCAACGTCCACGCCCACGCGCCCGGCCACCGCATGGTGCTGGCGGATTTCGTCACGAGTGCCGACGTCTCGGCGCGGCCCCTGGCCAGGGCGGGCGCGGGCGTCGGGACGCGGGTCCGCGACGGCGTCGCCGCCACCATGGCGGCGGTGGGCCAGAACACCAATCTCGGCATCCTGCTGCTCTGCGCGCCGCTCGCGGTCGCGGCCGAGCGCGGGCGGACCGTCGCCTCGGTGCTCGACACCCTGGACGGCGCGGATGCGGAGGCCGTCTTCGCGGGCATCCGGCGCGCCAATCCGGGCGGCCTCGGCGAGGCCGCCCGGCACGACGTTGCCGAACCGGCGCCCGGATCGCTGCGAGACGCCATGGCGGAGGCCGCCGACCGGGACCGGATCGCCCGCGCCTACGTCACGGGTTTCGCGGACGTGCCGGCGATCGGGCTCGCGGCCCTGCGCGAGGCCCGCACCGCCGGGCTCGACCCGACTTGGTGCACGACTGCGATCCACCTCGCCTTCCTGCGCGCCGTCCCGGACAGCCACGTCGCCCGCAAGCACGGCGCGGCCGCGGCCGAGGGCGTCCGCCGGGAGGTAGAAGCGACGCTCGCCGGGATCGACCTCGCCGCGCGGCCGGTGGACGCGCTGCTGGCCCTCGACGCGTCGCTGAAAGGGCGGTCGATCAATCCCGGTACGAGCGCGGATTTCACCGTCGCGACGCTGTTCTGGGACGCGCTCGCGGGCGCCGGTGCCCGGCTGGCCTGAGCCGCGTGCACGATCCGGTGTTCATAGCGCCGGACGGATGGAAATTCCTCCGTGTCAGAGCCTTGCGCGGGTTGTGAGCCGCAGGGCCCCGCTGTAGGGTCCGCCGCGCTGTCCGGCCCAACCGGCTCGGCCCATCCGGCTCGGCCGGCATGGTCGGGCGCCGATAACAAGGATGGCTTCCCGGCCGCGGCACCGCCCGGCGCGCGGCTCTATTTCGGAATCCAGGGAGAGACACCGAATGGCGAAGATCACCAAGGTTCAGGTCGGCGAGGCCCTCGTCGGCGACGGCAACGAGGTCGCCCACATCGACCTCATCATCGGACCGCGCGGTTCGCCGGCTGAGACGGCCTTCTGCAACGGCCTCGTGAACAACAAGCACGGCTTCACCAGCCTGCTCGCGGTCATCGCGCCGAACCTGCCGTGCAAGCCGAACACCCTGATGTTCAACAAGGTCACCATCAACGACGCCCGTCAGGCCGTCCAGATGTTCGGCCCGGCCCAGCACGGCGTTGCCAAGGCTGTGCAGGACGCGGTGGCCGAGGGCATCATCCCGGCGGACGAGGCCGACGACCTGTACATCCTGGTCGGCGTGTTCATCCACTGGGAGGCGGCCGACGACGCCAAGATCCAGAAGTACAACTACGAGGCCACCAAGCTGTCGATCCAGCGCGCCGTCAACGGCGAGCCGAAGGCCTCGACGGTCACCGAGCAGCGCAACTCCGCGCAGCACCCCTTCGCCGCCAACGCTTAGATCGGGGACGGTCCTGGGCAGAGCGAGCCTCCGCCCGCACCGCGGGGCCTGCTCCAGCGACTGGCTTCGATCTTCCTTGGCCGATAGGTAGGCCCCTGAACGGGACGGCGCGAGCCGTCCCGTTTCTCGTTTGGGCCGGCCGCCCGACCCGCCGCGGGGCGGCGCCGGGCCTCGGCTCCCCGGATCCGAAACGGTCGGCGAGCCCGCTGCGCGGACGCGATCCGCGCTGCTGCCCCCTCCCTCGACCTCCGCGCGATCACGCGGCGGGAGCAGGCTTGATCTCCCCGCGGACGCGGCGTCCTCGCCCGCGTCGAGCCTCCGCCAAGCGTGATCGGCGCCCCAAGTACCGCCTGCGGACGCGAGGATGGAGCGGCGGCGTCGAGCGCGACCGCGAGGTCAGGCCATGACTTCATCCGCCAGGGATTCGGCTGCCCTCCGCGATGACTGGATACACGGTGGCCGGCTTATTCTCGCTGCGGATCCCGATCCATCGGATCACGCGGCAATCCATGCCTGGATCCTGGAGTTCATCGAGGTCGGCGGGGAAGGCCCCGATCAGGACGGGATCCGAGACCTGATCGACCACAGCCTGAACTTCGAAATTCCGGTCCGGGCGACCGGCCGCGTCCGGCAATCCTTGATCGCTACTGTGTGGGCGCGCCTCGCGGCGCGGGCTTCGCCGCGTCACGGCCGATGAGGCTGACCGGACTGCGCCTCGCGCGCCGCTGGAGCGTGCCGCCATCAAAAGAAAAGGGGCCGCCTCACGGCGACCCCTTTCCCCCGTCATGCGCGGTGGCGCGGACTTAGAAGTCCATGCCGCCCATGCCGCCGCCCGGCATGGCCGGAGCGGGGCTGTCCTTCTTCGGCGCGTCGGCGACCATCGCCTCGGTGGTGACCAGCAGGCCGGCGACCGAAGCCGCGTCCTGCAGAGCGGTGCGCACCACCTTGGCCGGGTCGACGATGCCGGCCTGGATCATGTCGACGTACTCTTCGGTCTGGGCGTTGAAGCCGAAGGTCTCCGAGGAGGTGTTGTCGGTGATCTTGCCGACCACGATCGACCCTTCCACGCCCGCGTTCTGGGCGATCTGGCGGAGCGGGGCCTCGAGAGCCTTGAGGACGATCTTGATGCCGGCCTGGACGTCCGGGATCTCGGACTTCAGCTCGGCGACCGCCTTCTTGGCGCGCAGCAGCGCGGTGCCGCCGCCCGGGACGATGCCTTCCTCGACCGCCGCGCGGGTGGCGTTGAGGGCGTCGTCGACGCGGTCCTTCTTCTCCTTCACCTCGACCTCGGTCGCGCCGCCGACGCGGATCACCGCGACGCCGCCCGCGAGCTTGGCCAGACGCTCCTGCAGCTTCTCACGGTCGTAGTCCGAGGTGGTCTCCTCGATCTGCGCCTTGATCTGCGAGATGCGGCCCTCGATGTCGGACTTCTCGCCGACGCCGTCGATGATCGTGGTGTTTTCCTTCTCGATGCGCACGCGCTTGGCGCGGCCGAGCATGGGGAGCGTCACGTTCTCGAGCTTGATGCCGAGGTCCTCGGCGATCATCTGGCCCTTGGTCAGGATCGCGATGTCCTCGAGCATCGCCTTGCGGCGATCACCGAAGCCCGGCGCCTTGACGGCCGCGACCTTCAGGCCGCCGCGGAGCTTGTTGACGACGAGCGTGGCGAGCGCCTCGCCCTCGATGTCCTCGGCGATGATCAGGAGCGGCTTGCCGGTCTGAACAACGGCCTCGAGCACCGGCAGCATGGCCTGGAGCGAGGAGAGCTTCTTCTCGTGGATGAGGATGTAGGGGTCCTCGAGCTCGGCGACCATCTTCTCCGCGTTCGTGATGAAGTACGGGGAGAGGTAGCCGCGGTCGAACTGCATGCCCTCGACGACGTCGAGCTCGGTCTCGGCCGTCTTGGCCTCCTCGACCGTGATCACGCCCTCGTTGCCCACCTTCTGCATGGCGTGGGCGATCATCTCGCCGATCTCCTTGTCGCCGTTGGCGGAGATCGTGCCGACCTGGGCGACCTCGTCGGAGGTCGAGACCTTCTTGGCGCGCGAGGTGATGTCCTTGACGGCCGCCTGGGTGGCGAGGTCGATGCCGCGCTTCAGGTCCATCGGGTTGATGCCGGCGGCGACGTACTTGGCGCCCTCGCGGACGATGGCCTGGGCCAGCACGGTCGCGGTGGTGGTGCCGTCACCCGCGATGTCGTTGGTCTTCGAGGCCACTTCGCGCACCATCTGGGCGCCCATGTTCTCGAACTTGTCGGCGAGCTCGATCTCCTTGGCGACCGTCACACCGTCCTTGGTGATGCGCGGGGCGCCGAAGCTCTTCTCGATCACGACGTTGCGGCCCTTCGGGCCCAGCGTCACCTTCACCGCATCCGCGAGGATGTCGACGCCGCGCAGCATCTTATCGCGGGCGTCGGCGGAGAAACGAACGTCTTTCGCTGCCATTGTGTGCCTCTTAGCTACTGGTTGAACCCCAAGGCCGGGACGGCCTCAAAGGGCGATGACGGGTGATCCGATCAGAGGGCGACGACGCCCATGATGTCGGATTCCTTCATGATCAGGAGGTCCTGACCGTCGATCTTGACCTCGGTGCCGGACCACTTGCCGAACAGGACGCGGTCGCCGGCCTTCACGTCGAGCGCGTTGACGCGGCCCTGCTCGTCGCGGGCGCCGGGGCCGACGGCGACGACTTCGCCCTCCTGCGGCTTCTCCTTGGCGGTGTCCGGGATGATGATGCCGCCCTTGGTCTTCTCTTCGCTCTCGATGCGACGGACGACCACGCGGTCGTGCAGCGGACGGAACTTCATGAGCTGCCCTCTTGCTTCAGGTCTGGAGTTGGCGTTGATGCGGCCGGCGGGACCGCTCGCGAACTCGACTGTTAGCACTCTGTCTCGGCGAGTGCCAAAGACGGCCGCGAGATAGGCGCGGGCGGGTTCCGAGTCAAGGCTGTCGCACCCCCGCGCGACGGTGCGATGACGCGCCGGCGGCTCCTTTCCCCCTCATGGATAACGCGCTCTCATGCTGAGCCTGCACGGACCCGAAGGCCCGGTGGCGCTGCAACCCGGCAGGCCGGTCGCGCGCGACACCGTGTGGCTCGACCTGAACGATCCCACGCCGGAAGAGGCCGCGGCGGTCGAGGCCGCGACCGGTCTGCGCGTGCCGTCCCGGGCGGCGCTCTCGGAAGTGGAGACGTCGAGCCGCCTGCGCCGGGTGAAGGGCGGGCTCTCGCTCTCGACGCCGATGATCACCTTCGAGCAGAGCGCGTCGCAGCTGAAGCCGCTGGGCTTCCTGCTGACCAAGGATCACCTCGTCACGATCCGCTTCCACGAGCTGCGCGCCTTCGAGACCTCCGCGAAGCGCATCGCGGACGGCGACGGCAGCACGACACCCAGCGAGATCTTCCTCGTCGTCCTGGAAGAGCTGGTCGACAGCCTCGCCGACGCCCTGGAAGACATGGGATCCGAGCTCGACACGCTCTCCACCCGCATCTTCGACTTCGACGTCCGCGGTGCCGAGCGGCGGCGCCTGGAGCGCCCCCCGCCCCGGCGCCGCGATCTCGCCCTGCGCCGGATCCTGCGCGGCATCAGCAACCGCGGGAAGGTTCTGGGAAAGATCCGGTCGAGCCTGCTCGGCCTCGAACGGATCATCCCGTTCGTCGCCGCGGCCTGCGACGGCCTCGGCCTGCCGGAGGATTCCCGCTTCGAGACGATCAAGCGGGACATCGAGTCCCTCGACGAGTTCGAGACGCGGCTCGCCGAGAACGTCCAGTTCCTGCTCGACGCCGCCCTCGGCCTCATCACGATCGAGCAGAACAACGTCTTCCGGGTCCTCACCGTGGTCTCGGTGGTCGGCGTCCCGCCGACGCTGATCGCGTCGATCTACGGCATGAACTTCAAGCACATGCCCGAGCTGGATTGGGCTCTCGGATATCCCTACGCGCTCGGCCTGATCCTTTTGAGCGCGGTCGCGCCGATCATATACTTCCGCATGCGGGGCTGGTTCTAATATTGACCGAAAAATTATAGCATTGGAAACACCACATCGCATCTCAGCCGCCGAGGGCGGCGCCGGTCCGGACACGAGCACAGAGCGGACACGGCGTCGCAAGCATTCGTTCGATCTTCGCCCGCGCTTAACCTGAACGAATTCCGAAATAAGCAATTCATTAACGATGCGGCGCTAGACCCGGCGCGGGGGAACGCGAGCGGGACCATGTTCAATCGTACTGTCTTCAACGAGGCCCAGGCCAAGATCGACGCCCTGGACCGCTCACTCGCGATCATCGAATTCTCGATGGACGGGACCGTCCTCCACGCGAACCAGAACTTCCTGCGGCTGATGAAGTACAGCCTCAGCGACGTCCAGAGCCGGCATCACCGCATCTTCGTGGACAAGAGCTATGCCGAGACCGCGGAGTACGCCGCGTTCTGGGACAAGCTCAAGGACGGTCAGTACGTCACGGGCGAGTTCCTGCGCCTCGACAAGGAGGGCGACTCGGTCTGGCTCGAGGCGACGTACAATCCCGTCCTCGACGCGCGGGGCAAGCCGATCAAGGTCGTAAAGTTCGCCGCGGACATCTCCGCGAAGAAGAAGGAGATCAACCGGCTCCTGACGATGATCGACAACGTACCGGTGGCCGTCATGACGGCCGACCTGAAGGACAACTTCAAGATCGACTACATGAACGCCACGTCGCGCAAGACGCTCGGCACGATCGACCAGCACCTGCCGGTCAGAGTCGACGACATGCTCGGCCGCTCCTTCGATATCTTCCACAAGAACCCGAGCCACCAGCGCACCATGCTGGCGGACGCGAGCCGGCTGCCGCACAGCACCAAGATCAGGGTCGGGCCCGAGACCCTCAACCTGCGGGTCACGGCGGTGAACGACGAGAAGGGGCAGTACCTCGGCCCGATGCTGACCTGGGCGGTGGTCACCGCGCAGGTGAACATGGAGACCGACGTCAAGCGCGTCGTGAAGGCCGTCGGCTCCGCCATCCAGGAGATGCAGAGCTCGGCCGAGGGCCTGATGCAGTCAGCCGAATCCGCGCGCCACAAGGCCTCGTCGGTCGCGTCGAGTTCCGAGCAGATGAACGGCGCGATCCAGGAGATTTCCGGCCAGGTCGGGCGGGTCTCGGAGCGCGCGCAGCAGATCGCCGCCCAGGCGGGGACGACCGACGCGACCATGCGCCAGCTCGCCGAGAACGCCCGCAAGGTCGACGCGGTGGTGAGCATGATCAAGTCGATCGCCGACCAGACCAACCTGCTGGCGCTGAACGCCACGATCGAGGCGGCGCGGGCCGGCGCCGCCGGACGCGGCTTCGCGGTCGTCGCCTCCGAGGTGAAGGCGCTCGCCGAGCAGACGGCCAAGGCGACCGGCGAGATCACCCAGCAGGTCTCGGCGATCCAGAGCGCCACCGGCGACGCCGTCGGCGCCATCGAGATGATCACCGCGGCGGTGGACGAACTGTCCAAGCTTACCCTGGCGATGGCGAGCGCCGTCGAGGAGCAGGCGGTCTCGACCCACGAGATGGCGGGCAATATCGGCGGCGTTTCCGAGGCCGCCAACGCCACCGGTCAGCTGGCGCAGACGGTCCAGGGCATCGCCGAGAGCCTCGCCGGCCACTCGACGAGCCTGTCGGAGAGCGTGATCCGCTTCATGAAGACGGCCTGATCCGCGCGGCTCAATCCCGGGCGAGCTGCGCCCGGCCGATGGCGAAGACCCGCCCGTCGCCGAGGAGATGGGCGGTGAACCCGTCGGGGAACAGGCTCTCGATCGCCCTGTCGCGGACGTTCAGGCCGCCCGCGTAGGCTCCGAAGGCCGGCATGACGAGGCGGGTGCCGTCCGTGACGAAGCAGCGGCGGCGCACCGCCCGCCCGCGCATCGCCACCTTCCCGCAGGGATGGAGATGGCCCGCGATCTCGCCGGGGACGGGCTCCGGGCTCGGCTCGTGGCGCAGGACGAGGCCGCCCAGCGTGAGCGCGTCGGCGTAGCGGCCGCCCACGCCCTCGTTCACGGCCGCGTCATGGTTGCCGGCGATCCAGACCCAGTCCCGCCCCTCCTGCAGGGCCGCCACCAGGGCGCGGTCGCCGGGCTCCATGCGCTCGGGACCGCGGGCGTCGTGGAAGGAATCGCCCAGCGCGACCACGCGGGCGGGATCGTGGCGCACCACCGCCTCGTGCAGGCAGGCGAGCGTCTCGCGGGTGTCGTAGGGCGGCAGGAACTGGCCGGAGCGGGCCGCGTAGGACGAGCCCTTCTCCAGGTGGAGATCGGACACGATCAGCGTCCGGTGCTCCGGCAGCCAGAGGCCGCCGCAGAGGTCGAGCACCAAGGTCTCGCCCGCGAGAAGCAGGGTGGGGTGCTTGTGAGTCTTCTCGAGTCTCAGGCCGGCCGCCAAGATCGCATCCTCGGTGTCGTCGGGGAAGGGCGGATCGGCGGTCAGGACAGAGCCTCTTGGAGAAGCTCCGCCTCGGCCTCGGCCAGGATCTCGTCGGCGCCCTCGCCGTAGACCCGCTCGCGCCCGATCTCGAGCATCACGGACACGGAGAGCGGCGAGACCCGGTCGAGAGACCTGTGGATGATTCGCCCCTGGATGCGCTCTAGCATCATGCCGAGGCGCCTCACGTCGAGGAGTCCGGTTGCCGCATCCTGCCGCGCCGCCCGCAGCAGGAGGTGGTCGGGCTGGTGCTTGCGCAGCACGTCGTAGATCAGGTCGGTCGAGATCGTGACCTGCCGGCCGGACTTCTTCTGACCCGGATGGTGGCGCTCGATCAGGCCGGCGATCACCGCGCACTGGCGGAACGTGCGCTTCATCATGGCGGATTCGTCGAGCCACGCCTCGAGGTCGTCGCCCAGCATGTCGACCGCGAACAGGTCGCCGATGAAGTCCGGATCGATCGCGGCGCGCTCCGAGACGTCGCGGGTCGACCAGATGGCGATGCCGTAATCGTTGGCCGCGAAGCCGAGTGGCCGCAGGCCGGCGCGCTCCAGGCGCCGGGTCAGCAGCATGCCCAGCGTCTGGTGGGCGAGGCGGCCCTCGAACGGGAAGGCGGTCAGGTAGAAGCGCTTGCCCCGCGGGAACGTCTCCACGAGGAGGTCGCGCTCGCCCGGCAGGACCGAGCGTCGGCGCTGCTGCAGCAGGTACTCGCCGATCTGCTTCGGCAGCCGGTCCCACGCGAACGGGTCGGCGATGAGCGCCCGGACCCGCGCGGCCAGGAAGGTCGAGAGCGGGAACTTTGCGCCCGCGTAGGACGGGATCGCCGGATCGGTGCCGGCCGGCGCGCGGGTGACGAGGCACTCGTCCTCGGAGAGCCCCTCGAACCGCAGGGTCTCGCCCGCGAACAGGAACGTGTCGCCGACGGTGAGCGTCTCGGCGAACTCGTCCTCGATCTCGCCGAGCACGCGGCCGGTCTTCGGCAACACCGTGCCGGGCTTGCCGCGCAGGGTCCGGCCGAGCCGGACCTTCACCCGCGCCGCCTCCACGATGGTGCCGACATTCATCCGGTAGGCCTGCGCGGTGCGGGCGTCGCGGACGCGCCAGAGCCCGTCCGGCCCGCGCAGGATCTTCGCGAACCGCTCGTAGGCGCGCAGCGCGTAGCCGCCGGTCGCGACGTAGTCGACGACCTGCTCGAACGCTTCCCAGGAGAGACCGGCGTAGGGCGCGGCCGAGACGATCTCGTCGTAAAGCTCGAGCGGGTCGAAGGCGTCGGCGCAGGCCATGCCGAGCACGTGCTGGGCGAGGACGTCGAGGGCGCCCTGGCGGGCGTCGGGCGTGTCCTGCGCGGCCTCCTCGACGGCGTCCAGCGCCGCCTGGCACTCCAGCATCTCGAAGCGGTTGCCCGGGACGAGGTAGGCCTTCGAGGGCTCGTCCATGCGGTGGTTGGCGCGGCCGATCCGCTGCATGATCCGGCTCGCCCCCTTCGGCGCGCCGACATTGACCACGAGGTCGACGTCGCCCCAGTCGATGCCGAGGTCGAGGGTTGCGGTGCAGACGATCGCGCGGAGCTGCCCTGCCGCCATGGCGGCCTCGACCCGGCGGCGCTGCTGGGCATCGAGCGAGCCGTGGTGGATCGCGATCGGCAGCGCGTCCTCGTTGAGCCGCCACAGCTCCTGGAACGTGTACTCGGCCTGGAGCCGGGTGTTCACGAAGACAAGCGTGGTCCGGTGTTCCTTGATGAGCTCGTAGATTGCCGGCATCGAGTGCCAGGCCGTGTGGCCGGAGATCGGCAGCGCCCGGCCGAGGTCGAGCATGCGAAGATCCGCCTTCGCGCCGCCGGCCACCGTGACGAGGTCGGCCATGGGCGTCTCGACGGGGGCCCTCTCCCCCGCGGGAGAAAGTCGCGAGGAGGCCGAGCCTCCTCCCGGAAGGCTCCGACCCTCACCCTTTCCCACTCCTGCACCGGCAAGGGGGTCCCCGTCATGTTCCGCAGCCGTATGACCCTCGTCGCGATGCGATCCCGGTTGCCCGCTCGCAGAGGGAGGAGGGGGGAGCGGCCCCTGCGGCACCAGATACTTCCGCAGCTCGTCCGGCTCCCGCACCGTCGCGGAAAGCCCGATCGCCGCCAGTCCCGGGCTCAGCCGGTGCAACCGCGCCAGCGCCAGCGCCAGCAGGTCGCCGCGCTTCGAGGTGACCAGCGCGTGCAGCTCGTCGAGCACCACGCAGCGCAGTCCGGCAAAAAACTCAGCCGCCTCGCGGTGGGCGATCAGCAGGGCCAGCTGCTCGGGCGTGGTCAGAAGGATGTCCGGCGGCCGGCTGATCTGGCGGGTGCGCTTGTGGGCCGGCGTGTCACCGGTGCGGGTCTCGACGCGCACCGGCAGCGCCATCTCGGCGATCGGCGCGTCGAGGTTGCGGGCAATGTCCACCGCCAGCGCCTTCAGGGGCGATACGTAGAGGGTGTGGAGGCCCGCCGCCTTCTTCTGCGGCCCGCGCTCGGCGAGGTCGACGAGACTCGGCAGGAAGCCGGCCAGCGTCTTGCCGGCCCCGGTCGGCGCCACCAGCAGCGCCGAGCGGCCGGCGCCGGCGATCCGCAGGAGATCGAGCTGGTGCGACCGGGGCGCCCAGCCGCGGCCCGCGAACCAGGCGCGGAATCCTTCCGGCAGGATCTCGGACGGGACGCTCAGGCGAGCGCCATCAGGAAGCGGTCGATCAGCTCCAGCGCCCGCTCGCTCATCGGGCTCGGGTAGCGGGCGAAGACATGGCAGCCGCCGGGATAGATCGCCGTGTGTCCGCCATTGCCGGCCGCGGCCCAGCGCGCCGACATGTACAGCGTGTCGTCGAGGAGGGGATCGGCGGTGCCGATGGTGAACAGGGCGGGCGGCAGGCCCTTCAGGTCGGCGTAGATCGGCGACACGTCCGGCCGGCGCCGGTCGATGCCCTCGCGGACGTAGCCGTCGGCGAACTTGGTCAGGTCGCGGGTGTTCACGACCAGCCGCTCCTCGCCCCAGTTCCGCACCGACGGGGTGAGGCCGAGATCGAAGAAGCCGGCGTTGAGGTTGGCGCCCCGGAAGGCCCGCGGGAGGTTGTGTTTGTCGCGCAGCCGCAGCAGCACCATCACGGCGAGGTGCGCGCCCACCGACTCGCCGCCGATGGTCAGGGCGTGGATGCCGAACTCGGTCTTCCCCGGACCGGCGAGCCAAAGGGCCGCGGCCTCGCAGTCGAGCAGGGCCGCCGGATAGGGATGCTCGGGGGCGAGGCGATACTCGACCGACAGGGCGACGAAGCCGCAGGTGTCGGCGATGCGCTCCAGCCAGGGATCCTGCTCGTCGGCGGAGCCCCAGACCCAGCCGCCGCGGTGAATGTGCAGGTAGGCGCCGCGCAGCTTCACGCCGGGCTTGGGCCGGACCACGCGGAGCTTGAGCGGACCGCCCGGCCCGTCGATCGTCAGCCACTCCGCCCGGGCGCTGTGCGGCATGGCGGGGGCCGCCTTGGTGCCCAGACGGCGGCGCTCGCGAACCTCGGCGATCGGCAGCGACCAGGGATCGGGCAGCGCGGCGTGCGCCGCGACGATCTCGGCATTGAGCCGGAGCGTCTCGGGATCGATCGTCGCCGGGTCGAACAGGGCGTGGTCGATCATCGTGCGTATGGTCCCGTCGGCACTCAGAGCCTCTCACACCAATCCCGGTTCCCGGGAGTTCTCCCTTTGGTCGAGGCCGCGCCGCGCGAGTCGCGCGTCGCAATCCACCCCGTCCCGCATCTTGGCGCGCGCGACGCCGCTTGCCATGTGCACGGCGCGCGAGAAACCCGCCAACGCCTGATCCGCGCTCGGGTTTCGAAGCGGTGTGGTGTGCCGGCCACGGTTCCGCCCGCTTCGTCGCCGATCCGAGGGCCCTGAGGCTTCACGAGGACGCAATGCTCGTCGATCACGACCGGCGCCGGCAAGGCTATCAGCAGGGCGCCCCGCCGAACGCCCCCTACGGCGCGGAGGGCTACCGGTCCCATCCCTCCGCGCTGCGGCGGTTCCTCGGCGGCTCGCCCGCCGGCGTGTTCCTGCGGCTGCTGTTCCTGTCGGTGCTGGTCGGCGCCTTCATGTCGATGCTCGGCCTGACGCCGGGGCGGCTGTTCTGGCACGTCTACGATTCGGCGCGGGCGCTGGTGGAGGTCGGGCTCGCCTCGCTCCACGATTTCGGCGGCTGGATCGTCGCCGGGGCGATCGTGGTCGTACCGCTCTGGCTGATCGCGCGCCTCTTCGCCGTCTCCCGCTGACGGAGTCGGGGGCCGATCCGACACGGTCGCGCCCCGACGGCCCGGCGCGCCGTGGGTTCGGGCAGATCGGCCGCCCGCCATCGCAACCCGCCGATGCGATCACCCCGCTTTGCGCGGAGGGCTCGGCTTCTTAGCGTGCGGCATGATGCACACCGTCGCCAGCTCGGCCCGCCCGACGAACCGCCGCGTCCTGGCCCTGGCGCTGCCCATGACGATCGCCAACGTCACGACGCCGATGCTCGGCTTCGTCGGCGCGGCGGTGATCGGGCGGCTCGGCGACGCGGCGCTGCTCGGCGCCATCGCCCTCGGCGCCGTGATCTTCGACGCGATCTTCTGGTCGTTCGGGGCGCTCCGCATGGCGACCGCCGGCCTGACCGCGCAGGCGGTCGGCGGACGGGACGACGCCGAGGTCGACCGCATCCTGGCGCGGGCGCTGGCGGCGGGCGCCCTGATCGGCCTCGTCCTGGTGGCCCTGCAAGGCCCTCTCGCGCAGCTCGCCTTCGCGATCAGCGGGGCGAGCGCGGCAGTCATCGCCGGTCTCGCGACTTACTTCCACATTCGCATCCTGTCAGCGCCCTTCGTGCTGGCGAGCTACGGCGTGCTCGGCTCGGTCCTGGGGCGCGGGCGCACCGATCTCGGCCTGCTGCTGCAGATCGCCATCAACCTGACCAACGTCGCGCTGACGCTCACCCTGGTCCTGGGCTTCGGCCTGGGCCTCGCCGGCGCGGCGCTGGCGACCCTCGGCGCCGAGGCGCTCGGACTCGGCCTCGGGCTGACCCTCCTGGCGCGGCTCGGCTCCCGGCCCTTCCGAGTGCCGCTGCGCGACCTCCGCGACGCCGCGGCGCTGCGCCGGACGCTCAGCGTCAACGGCGACGTCATCCTGCGGACGCTCGCGCTGATCACCGGCATCGTGCTGTTCTCGGCGCTCGGCGCCCGGCAGGGCGACGTGGTCCTGGCCGCGAACTCGGTCCTGTGGAATCTCTTCCTGATCGGCGGCTTCTTCCTCGACGGCTTCGCCACGGCGGCCGAGACCCTGTGCGGCCAGGCCGTCGGCGCCCGGGACCGGGAGGCGTTCGACGCGGCCGCCGCCCTGAGCCTGCGCTGGTGCCTCGGCTTCGGCCTCGCGGTCAGCCTAGTGTCTCTGGCGGGCGGCCCGGCCTTCATCGATGCCGTGACCACGAACGGTCCGGTCCGCGAGGCGGCCCGGTCCTACCTCGTCCTCGCCGCCCTGGCGCCGCTCGCCGCCGCGGCGCCCTTCGCGTATGACGGGATCTATATCGGCGCGACCTGGACGCGGGCGATGCGCAACCTCATGGTGTGCGCGCTCGCCGCCTACTGCGCGATCCTCGCGCTGGTCGAGAGCCTGGGCTTCGGCAATACCGGGCTGTGGCTCGCCTTCGTGAGCTTCCTGGGCGCCCGCGGTCTCGGGCAGGCGATCGCCTTCCCGCGCCTCGCCCGGGACACGTTCCGGACGCCCGCCCCGGCCGCCCTCGAACCGGCAGCCTAGGCGGCAGCCGCGCGCGCACTGAGGCCTGCTAGCGCGGGTCCTTCCAGGTGGTGGGCTGGGCCGGCGGCGCGGCGCGGGCCACGGAGCCCGTCGTCCGCGGCACGACCGCCTCCGCGCGCCGCGGATAGGAGCGGCGCGGCGCTGCGTAGCCGTAGCGGCGGCCCCGGCGGACGTGGCGGCGCCCGCGCTCCGTCGAGTTCCCGACGAAGCCGCCGACC
This sequence comes from Methylobacterium sp. ME121, assembly GCF_000974725.1. Taxonomy (NCBI): domain Bacteria; kingdom Pseudomonadati; phylum Pseudomonadota; class Alphaproteobacteria; order Hyphomicrobiales; family Methylobacteriaceae; genus Methylobacterium; species Methylobacterium sp. ME121. The sequence goes on along the minus strand of NZ_BBUX01000004.1, from coordinate 114,133 downwards.
ACGGCCCCCGCGACGGCGCCGATCGGCCCGCCGACCAGCGCCCCGGCGACCGCGCCGGAGCCGACGCCGAGGGTGGTCCGGCTCTGGGCCCGGGCCGCCTCGGGTGCAGCCAATGTCCCGAGCAAGGCGAGGGTGACCAAGACTTTGCGCATCGTAGAGATCCCGGACTCCGAGAATTGGTTTCGGTCGGCCTTTAAGCGGCGGAACATGACCAAACCGGGGCTTCGATCTGCGGAGAGACGGCGCGGTATCAAACCGCGCGGGGACTCACCCGCCCCGACCTTTAGGGTGTGGCGCGGCCGGGTTCGTGCTTTAGGGTGCAGCGCAACGACGGGAGGCCGCGCGACGGCCCAGGAGGGAGAAGCCGATGGCCACGACGACCGATCTGCGCCTGCGCCGGAGTGTGCTGTACATGCCCGGCTCGAACCAGCGGGCGCTCGACAAGGCCAAGACCCTGCCGGTGGACAGCATCATCCTCGACCTCGAGGACGCCGTCGGCCCGGAGGAGAAGGACATCGCCCGCGAGCAGGTCTGCGCCGCGGTGAAGAGCGGCGCTTATGGCAGCCGCGAGCTGGTCATCCGGGTCAACGCCCCACAGACCCCGTGGGGCGAGGCGGATCTCCACGCCGCCATCGAGGCCAAGCCCGACGCGATCCTGATGCCGAAGGTCTCGTCCCCGGCCGTGCTGGAGAGCATCGCCGACCGGCTCGAATCCCTCGACGCGCCGGACGGCATCGCGATCTGGGCGATGATCGAGACCCCGGCCTCGATCCTCAACATCCAGGAGATTGCCCGGGCGAAGCGCGACCCGCGCAACCGCCTGACCTGCCTCGTCCTCGGCACCAACGACCTCGCCAAGGACACCTGGGCCAAGATCGTCCCCGGCCGCGTGCCGATGCTGCCCTGGATGATGATGGCGCTGGCCGCAGCCCGGGCGGAGGGGCTCGCGATCCTCGACGGCGTCTACAACGACATTGCCGACACCGAGGGCTGCCGCGACGAGTGCCGGCAGGCGCGCGACCTCGGCTTCGACGGCAAGACCCTGATCCACCCGACGCAGCTGGAGCCGGCCAACACGTCCTTCGCCCCCACCGAGGAGGAGGTGCGCCGCGCCAAGCTGGTGATCGAGGCGTTCGAGCGCCCGGAATACGCCAAGCGCGGCGCGATCAAGCTGGAGGGCCGGCTCTACGAGCGGCAGCATCTCGGCGTGAACCGCCGGGCGGTCACCTGGGCCGAGGCCATCAGGGCGAAGGGGTTCTGAGCGCGGCTCCGTCCGATGTCGGTTAACATCCGACCCTGCGAGCGGGACGAGGCCATCCAGCAGCGCCACGCTCTGCGGCATCGCGCTGCCCAGGTCACTGCGCTACGCGCGCGATGACGCCGGAGGCGACGGCACCGAAGCTCGTGAACCGGAGGTCGTGTAGCGCGTCCGCTGCGTGCGCCCGTCGCGCGCCGTGACGGCGACGAGCCCGGCCTCCTCCAGGCCCGAGAGGGCGCGCAGCACGAGGGCGTGCTCCACCCCGAAGGTGCGGGCGAAGGCGCGGCTGTCGCCCGGAAGGCCGAGGTCCAGCGCCGCCACGAGGCCCGCCGCCAGCGGGTCGAGATCCGGCCGGGCGGCCGAGACCCGGTCGAGGGCGGCGACGAACGCCGCCTCGTCAGGCCCCCCGCTCACGCCGCCGCGCGCGCCTGCAGGGTGACCAGAACCGACTTGGAGGTCGGCGTGTCGCTCTTCTCGCCGAAGGTCGAGAGCGGCACCAGCACGTTCAGCTCCGGGTAGTAGCCAGCCAGGGCGCCCCGCGGCATGTCGAACGGCACGAGGCGGAAATCCTCCGCCCGGCGGGTGATGCCGTCGTCGTGCGTGCCGACGACGTCGACCCGATCGCCGAGCCGGTCGCGGATCTCCGCGAGGTCGTCCGGGTGGGCGAAGATCACGCGGCGCTCGCCGTAAACGCCGCGGTAGCGGTCATCCAGGCCGTAGATCGTCGTGTTGTACTGGTCGTGGCTGCGGAAGGTCTGCAACACGTAGGTGTCGCGGGTCTTCCGGGCGGCCTGATGCTCGGTCTCGGTCGGGAGGGCGTCGGCCGAGAAGTTGGCCCGGCCCGTGGCCGTCTCGAACACCCGCTCGGCGGCGAGGTTGCGCAGCATGAAGCCGCGCGGCTTGCGCACCCGGGTGTTGTAGCCGGTGAAGCCCGGGATCGTGGCGGCGATCGCCTCGCGGATCCGGTCGTAATCGGCGGCGAACCCGGCCCAGTCGATGGCGGCGGAGCCGACGGTGGCCTGCGCCATGCCGGCGATGATGGCGATCTCGGAGCGCAGCTCCTTCGAGGCCGGCTTGTTGATGCCGCCCGACCCGTGGACCATGCTCATCGAATCCTCGACGGTCACGATCTGGATCTTGCCCTCGGCGCCCCGGTCGATCTCGGTGCGGCCGAGGCAGGGGAGCAGGTAGCCGACCGCGCCGGGCACGAGATGGGCGTGGTTGAGCTTGGTGGCGATGTGCACGGTGAGCCGGCACGAGGCCAGCGCCTGCGCCACGACCGGCGTGTCGGGCGTCGCCCGGAGGAAGTTGCCGCCGAGCCCGATGAAGGCCTTCGACGTGCCGTCCCGCATGGCGCGGATCGCCGCCAGGACGTTGTGGCCGTGCCGGCGCGGCATGGCGAGCCCGAAATGGCGCTCCAGGGAATCCAGGAAGGCGGCGGAGGGGCGCTCGTTGATGCCGACCGTGCGGTCGCCCTGCACGTTGGAATGGCCGCGCACCGGGCAGAGGCCCGCGCCGGGCCGGCCGATATGGCCGCGCAGGAACAGCAGGTTGGCGATCTCCCGGATCGTCGCCACCGAGTGCCGGTGCTGGGTCACGCCCATGGCCCAGGTGGCGATGACCCGCTGGGCGCCGAGATAGACGTCCGCCATCGCGGCGATCTCGTCCATGGTCAGGCCCGACTGATCGAGGATCGCGTCCCAGGACGTCGCCTCGACGGCGGCGCGATACGCGTCGAGCCCGGCGGTGTGGTGCTCCAGGAAGGCGCGGTCGAGGAGCGAGGTCCGGCCGGCCGCCAGCGCCTCGGCGTCGCGCGCGAACACGACCTTGGCGATGCCCCGGAAGGCCGCCATGTCGCCGCCCGAGCGCGGCTGCAGGTAGTGGCTGGCGATGGGTCGGCTGGCGCCGCGCAGCATCTCGACGGTGTTCTGCGGGTCGGCGAACCGCTCCAGGCCGCGCTCGCGGACCGGGTTCAGGACCACCACCTTGGCGCCGCGCTCAGCTGCCCGGCGCAGGTCGCCGAGCATCCGCGGATGGTTGGTGCCGGGATTCTGGCCGACGCAGAAGATCGCGTCCGCCTTCTCGAAATCCTCCAGCAGGACCGTGCCCTTGCCGATGCCGATCGCGTCGATCAGCGCGACGCCGCTCGCCTCGTGGCACATGTTCGAGCAGTCGGGGAAGTTGTTGGTCCCGTAGGCGCGGGCGAAGAGCTGGTACAGGTACGCCGCCTCGTTGGAGGCCCGGCCCGAAGTGTAGAACTCGGCCTGGTCGGGACGGTCGAGCCCCCGCAGGGTCGCGCCGATCTCCGCGAAAGCCTCGTCCCAGCCAACCGGCAGGTAGCGATCGCTCGCCGCGTCGTAGCGCATCGGATGCGTGAGGCGGCCCTGGCCCTCCAGGGCGTAGTCGCTCCAGCCGCGCAGCTCGGTCAGGGTGTGCTTGGCGAAGAAGGACGGCGTCGTGCGCTTGTCGGTCGCCTCCCAAGAGACCGCCTTCACGCCATTCTCGCAGAACTCGAAGGACGAGCCGTGCTCCGGGTCGCCCCAGGCGCAGCCGGGGCAGTCGAACCCGTCGGGCTGGTTCGCCTTCAGCAGCGCGCGGGCGCCGGTGAGGGGTGCGCGGCTGCCGAGCAGGTGCTTGCCGCAGCTCTTCAGAGCACCCCAGCCGCCGGCGGCGGAGGAGCGCTTGGTGGACCCTTCAGACTGGGCCATGAACCGTCCTGGATTGGCTGACGCGATGTGTCTCGCAACCGCGAGATAAGCGTCTCTCCAGGTCTCTCACAACGGCGTGCCGGCGCAGGCCCCTCATGCACGGGGCACAGGCTAAGCTCCCGCTGTGCAAAGCCTTTCTAAACTGCCCCCGCAAAAAATTTGTCTGCCCGGTCCCGTTCACGCGCGCCATGGCCGGCGATGCGATCCGCGGCGGTGCGAGACCGGCTGCACCGCGCCGCGGCCGCTCAATCTCCGCGGGCCAGATCGGCGGCGTCGCGCCCGACGGCGTGCCGGAGAGAGGCGACACCGGCCTCGCTCATGCGCCGCAGGAGCCCGTCCTTGATGCGCCCGACCAGGCCCGGCCCCTCGTAGACCAAGGCCGAGTAGAGCTGCACGAGGCTCGCGCCGGCCCGGATCTTGGTCCAGGCCGCCTCGGCCGAATCCACACCGCCGACCCCGATGAGCGGCAGCGCGTCCCCGACGCGCAGGCGCGTCTGGGCGAGCATGCGCGTCGCCGGGCCGAAGAGCGGCCGCCCCGAGAGGCCGCCGGTCTCCCGCGCGAGACCCTGCTCGCGCAGGCTCGCCGGCCGGGCCACCGTGGTGTTGGAGACGACGAGGGCCTGGACCCCGCGCCGCTGCGCCGTCGCGCAGACCGCGTCGAGGGCGTCCAGCGCCATGTCGGGGGCGATCTTGAGGAGGATCGCCGCGCCGGCACCCGCCGCGTCCCGGGCCTCGACCGTGCGGGCGAGCAGCTCGTCGAGGAAGGCCTCACCCTGGAGGTCGCGCAGGCCCGGCGTGTTGGGCGAGGAGACGTTGACCGTGACGAAGTCGACGAGCGGGGCCAGGGTGGCGGTGCAGGCGGCGTAGTCGGCGAGGCGGTCGGCGGAGTCCTTGTTCGCACCGATGTTGACACCGACGATCCCGGGCCGGCCCTTCCGGACGCGGAGCCTGTCGGCCACCACCTGCAGCCCCTCGCTGTTGAGGCCGAAGCGGTTGATCACGGCGCGGTCGGCGGCGAGGCGGAACACCCGCGGTCGGGAGTTGCCGGGCTGGGGCCGCGGGACGACCCCGCCCACCTCGACGAAGCCGAAGCCGAGGCCCAGCAGCGCGTCGGGCACGCGCGCGCCCTTGTCGAATCCGGCCGCGAGGCCGACCGGGTTGGGGAAGCGGCGGCCCAGCAGGTCGACGGCGAGGCGCGGGTCGTCCGCCGGCCGCGGGCCCGCGGGCAGGAGCGCCAGGGCGGCGAGGGTCAGGTCGTGCGCGCGCTCCGCGTCGAGGCGGTGCAGCAGCGGTCGGACGAGGGGGAAGGCGGCCGCGATCATGCCGGCAGGATCCCGGCCGGGAAGGCGTGCCGGCCGTCGGCGCCCAGCGGCATATCGTCCACCGCGACCACGGCGGAGAGCGGCAGCGGGCCGTAGAGGTGCGGGAACAGGTCGCCGCCGCGCGACGGCTCGTAGCGCAGGCCGTCGCCCAGCGCGTCGGCCTCGACCGCGACGAGGAGCAGGTCGTCCTGGCCGGCGAAGTGACGGGCCGCCGTCTCGGCGACCTGGGCGGCCGTGGAGAAGTGGATGAAGCCGTCCTGGTGATCGACCGGCGCGCCCGTGAACCGGCCCGCGGCCTCGGCCTCGCGCCACAGGGCGCGCGGACAGATCTTGTAGATGAGCGGCATCGAAGCTCCCCCGAAACGACGCTGCGATAGAGGCGCCCGGCCGCGGCGGCAACCGCGCCGCGCCGCGCGTGATTCGAGGAGCGATTGCAATCTGCCGCCCGTAGTTCTACTTTCCTACGACTAGGCTGGACGTCACACTGCCCTGACCGGACCGGCAGAGCGGATCCGGAAAGCAAATTGTCAAGTATCTCCGCGCGTACCCGGCGGGTGTCGAACGGACCCGGCGGGCGAACCGTCTCCGTGCCTCCGAGGCAGCCGGATTCCGGCTGGTGAGACGGGGGTGCCGGCCCGCTCAGGGTGAGCTTCCGAGCCCGCTATGCTGTCGCACGAGCAGATCTGGAACGCCATCGACCGGCTCGCCGAGCGCCACGGCTACTCGGCCTCGGGCCTCGCCCGCCGTGCCGGCCTCGACGCGACCAGCTTCAACCGGTCGAAGCGCGTGGGCGCCGACGGCCGCAAGCGCTGGCCGTCCACCGAATCCGTGTCGAAGGTCCTGGCCGCCACCGGATCGAGCCTCGACGAGTTCCTGCGGCTCATCGAGGCGCGCGAGATCCCCGCTCGCACGATGGTCCCGCTGATCGGCCTGACGCAGGCCGGGGCCGGCCGCCTGTTCACCGACGAGGGCATGCCCACCGGCGGCGCCGGCTGGGAGGAGATCGAGTTTCCGGATCTCGGCGAGGAGCGGGCCTTCGCGCTGGAGATCCAGGGCGATTCCATGCTGCCGCTGTTCCGGGACGGCGACGTCCTGATCGTGTCGCCCACGGCCAGCGTCCGCAAGGGCGATCGCGTCGTTGTCCGTTTGCACGGCGGCGAGGTCCTGGCCAAGGAGCTGCGGCGGCGCACCGCCCGGACCGTGGAACTGGCCTCCCTGAACCCCGAGCACGAGGACCGGGTCCTGAACCTCGGCGAGGTGGCCTGGATGGCGCGGGTGATGTGGGTGCGCCAGTAGGCGGTGCCCGGACGGGTCACGGTGGTTCGGCGCTTGGCCGTGAGGCCGTTCATCGCTATCGCTGGCCCGTCGCGGACCTTCCGCATCCGCTGAGCGCGAACGCAGCATGGCGCAGCCCGGGACGGATCACAGCGCGGCCGAAGCCGCGCCGCTCGCGGACGAGGCCCGCACGCTCCTGGACGCGCTGCCGACGCCCAGCCTCCTGCTCGATCCGCAGGGCCGTGTCCGCCACGCCAATCCCGCCCTGGAGGAGCTCGCCGGCTACTCGGCGGAGCGACTCGTGGCGCAGGGGCTCGACCTGATCCTGGCGCAGCGCACGGCGCCGCTCGATCCCGCCGGCGCCGAGCCTCAGGATTTCCTGGCGGCTCGCGCGGACGGGACGAGCTTCTGGGCCCGCCTGGAGACCGCGCCCCTGCCCGGGACCCCGTTCCGGATCGGCCAGATCCGCGACGAGACGGCCCGGCGGGAGGCGGAGGGCGCGCTCGCGCTCTCCCGCCAGCGCGAGGCCCTGGGGCTCCTGACCAACAGCGTCGCCCACGAGTTCAACAACTTCCTGCAGATCCTGATCGGCTACATCGACGGCCTCAAGCGGCGGCTCGGGGACCGGCAGGAGCCGTTCGTCCAGCGGGCGATCGCCCGCTCGGCCGACGCCACCGAGCGCGCGGCGATCCTGACCCGGCACCTGCTCGCCTATTCCCGCCGCATCGCGCCCGACGTCCGGTCGGTCGACCTCGACGCCATCGTGGCCGACCTCGCCGGGCGCCTCGAACCCGACCTGCCGCCCGGCATCCGCCTCACTGTGGCGGCGACGCCGGGCCTGCCGCGGGCGATCAGCAATCCGACGCAGATCGAGTTCGCCCTGCGTCATCTCGTCGCCAATGCCTGCGAGGCCATGCCGTCGGGCGGGACCCTGACCCTGTCGACCTTCCGGGTAGATCCCGGCGACCGGTCCCTGCAGCAGCCGGGCCAGGGCAGCGTCGGGATCGCGGTGGGCGACACCGGGCAGGGCATGTCCCCCGAGATGCTGGCTCGGGCGCTCGCACCGTTCCAGACCAGCCACGAGGCGGGGCGCGGCGCGGGTCTCGCGATCGTGCACGGGCTGATGAAGCGGCAGAACGGGACCATCACCCTCGACAGCCGGAGCGGGGAGGGGACGCAGGTCCGCTTGTCCTTCCCGGCCGCGCCCGAGCGCACGCTCCACTAGAGCCGCCCCGTCCCGGAGAGCGGCCTCGGCGAGAGCGTCGTCCGGGCGGCGCGAGGATCCGGTGGAAAACCTCGTCCGAGCGACGGCGGGCTGGACTAAAACCGCCGCCCGACCGTTCCCATATCGTCACTGGCGCTCCGCGCCATCCGGTTCTCGTCCTCTGAGGCGTGTACATGTTTACTGAGATTTCGCGCCGCCGGCGTGTGGCCGCCCTCCTGGCGCTGGCCGCTGCGCTGACCGTCGCGGCGCCCGTCGCGGAAGCCCGTCCGGGCGGCGGTGGGTCCTTCGGGTCCCGCGGATCGCGCACCTACACGGCGCCCTCCGCCACGCCGACCGCTCCGGGCGGCGGCATGACGATGCAGCGCTCCCAGACCGCGCCGTCGCCCGGCATGGGCAGCCCGGGCATGCAGGCTCCGGCCGCGCAGGGTCGCCGTTTCGGCGGCGGGTTCTTCGCGGGCCTGCTCGGCGCCGGCCTGATCGGCGCGCTGCTCGGCGGCGGCTTCTTCGGCGGCCTCGGCGGCCTCGCCTCGATGATCGGCCTGCTGTTCCAGGTCGGGCTCGTCGTGCTGGTGGTGATGCTGGCCCTGCGGTTCTTCCGCCGCCGGAACGAGCCGGCCGGCGCCGGCGCGCCCTACGCCCGCACGTCGCTCGACGATCAGCCGGGCGCCCGCGGCCCGATGGGCGGCGCTCCGGGCGGCCCCGCCGCCGGCAGCATGTTCCGCGGTGGGCAGCGCCCGCCGCAGACGCGCCCGGTGCAGATCGGACCGGCCGATTACCAGGCCTTCGAGCGCCTGCTCGGCGACATTCAGGACGCCTATTCCCGCGAGGATCGGGTGACCCTGGGTAACCTGTCGACGCCCGAGATGGTCGGCTACTTCGACGAGGAGCTGCGCGGCAACGCGGCCCGCGGCGTGGTGAACAAGATCTCGGACGTGAAGCTGCTGCAGGGCGACCTCGCGGAGGCCTGGGGCGAGGACCGCACCGACTACGCGACCGTGGCCATGCGCTACGCCCTCAAGGACGTGATGATCGAGCGGTCGAGCGGCCGCGTCGTCTCCACGGACTCGTCCGAGGCGACGGAGCTCTGGACGTTCCTGCGCCAGCCCGGCCGCGGCTGGGTGCTCTCGGCGATCCAGCAGACCCGGTGATCCGATCGCGCTCCGGCCTTCGGGCCGGAGTCACGATGCTCATTCAGGCCGGCGTCCCCACCGGGGCGCCGGCCTTTCTGTGCGCGTCCCACCGATTGGCGAGATCGACGAAGCCCGCCACCGGGATCTCCTCGGCCCGCGCGGTCTCGGACAGGCCGGCGGCGGCCAGCAGGTCGCCGGCCGCGGGGGTCAAGGCCTTGAGGCTCTGGCGCAGCATCTTCCGGCGCTGGCCGAAGGCCGCGCGGGTGACGGCCTCGAGCGCGCCGGCGCGGCACGGCAGGGGCTGGGCGCGGGGCACCAGCCGAACCACGCTCGACGTGACCTTCGGCGGCGGCACGAAAGCCGAGGGGCTGACGTCGAACAGGATCTCGGCCTCCGTGCGCCAGCCGCACAGGACGCCGAGCCGGCCGTAATCGGCCCGCTCCTCCGGGCCGGCGACGATCCGCTCGGCCACCTCCCGCTGGAACATCAGCACGGCCTGATCCCACCAGGGCGGCCAGGCCTCCCCGTCGAGCCAGCCGGTGAGCAGGGCCGTGCCGACATTGTAGGGCAGATTGGCGACGATCCGCGCCGGGGCGTCGCCCACCAGCGGCCGCGGATCGAAGGCGAGGGCGTCGGCGTCGACCACCTCGAGGCGTCCCGGATAGTGGGCGGCGATCTCGGCGAGCGCCGGGAGCGCCCGCGGGTCGCGCTCGATCGCCACCACGCGGGCGGCCCCCTCGGCGAGGAGCGCGCGCGTGAGGCCGCCGGGTCCCGGACCGACCTCCACCACCGTCACGCCCGCGAGGGGACCGGCGGCCCGGGCGATCCGCCCGGTCAGGTTGAGGTCGTAGAGGAAGTTCTGGCCGAGCGCCTTCTTCGGCTCCAGGCCGTGGCGGGCGACCACCTCGCGCAGCGGCGGAAGCCCGTCCCCGGCGCTCATGCTGGGTCCCTCACAGCTCGTCCTCGGGATCGAAATGGCGGGCCCCCGCGGGGCGCGGCCGGCCGGCATAGACGCTGAACGGGATGATCTCGGCCCCGCCGGGGGCCTCGTCCTGCGCCGCCGCGTTGGTGGCCAGCCGGTCGGCGAGGCGCAGGGCCGCCACGAGGCTGTCGGGCCGGGCGACGCCCTTACCGGCGATGTCAAAGGCCGTGCCGTGGTCCGGGGAGGTGCGCACGAACGGCAGGCCGAGGGTGACGTTCACGCCGTCGTCGAACGCGATCGTCTTGATCGGGATGAGGGCCTGGTCGTGCGTCGGTGCGAGGGCGACGTCGTAGGTCTCACGGGCGCGGGCGTGGAACAGGGTGTCGGCGGGGAGTGGCCCGCGGATGTCGATGCCCCGCGCCCGCAGCCGTGCCACCGCGGGGGCGAGGACGTCGCGGTCCTCGTGGCCGATCGTCCCGGCCTCGCCCGCGTGCGGGTTCAGACCCGCGAGGACGAGGCGCGGCTCGGGCAGGCCGAACCGCTCTCGCAGGTCGCGGGCGACGATCGCGGCGGTCTCCTCGACGAGCTCCTGGGTGAGCAGGTCCGGCACGTCCTTCAGCGGGACGTGGATCGTCACCGGCACCACCGAGAGGTCTGCGCTCCAGATCATCATCACCGGCCGGGGCGGCGTCACGCCGGGCGGCACCGCGAGGGCGGCCAGGAACTCGGTGTGGCCGGGATGGGCGAAGCCCGTCCGGGTCAGCACGAACTTGGCGATCGGGTTGGTCACCACCGCGCCCGCGCGCCCGGCCTTCACGAACTCCACCGCCGCGGTGATCGACTCGATGGTCGCGCCGGCATTCACCGAATCGGGTACGCCCGGCTCGGCGGCGACGCGGGCGCCGCTCGGCAGGGGCACCACGGGGAGCGCGCGCGGGAACACCTCGGCGGCGGTCTCGGGATCCACCTCCGCCACCGGCACGGGGCGGTCGAGGCGGTGAGCGAGGCGCTCGACGAAGTCCGGGTCGGCCACCAGGAAGAAGGGCGGCAGCGGATCTGCGCCGCCCCGACCGAGCCACGCGCTGAGCGCCAGCTCCGGACCGATGCCGGCGGGATCTCCGAGGGTGAGGGCGAGGGGCGGCATGGGCGCTCTATAGCGCCCGCGCGGCGCGGGCGCATCCTCGGCAGAGCGCGGCCGTGCGCGGAGCCGGATCCCGCCGCCCGGCGCGCGATGGGACCGCGACGGACGCGGCGCCGAAACGGAGCGCCGCCGGTCCCGGTTCCTCACCGCACCGAGGCGATGCCGTCCGCGGTGGTGGCGGTGCCGACGTTCTGGCGCAGGTCGGCCTCACCCAGCGTCTTCAGCTCGACCCGCAGCAGCACCGTCTGGTTGCGCTCGCGCACGCCCGTCGCGGTGGCGATCGGCGAGTTGATGTAGTTCAGCGAGACGGTGGTGCACTCATCCTGGTAGCCGCCGCCGAAGCTCGCGCCCGACAGGTAGAAGCGGCCCGGGTTCTGGTAGATCGGCACGGTCCCGATCGGGTTCGCCAGGTAGGAGCTCAGCGCGTCCGTGTAGGTGTTGCGCACGTCGAGGTAGTGGGTCAGGTCGACGAGCAGCGAGCCCGACACGAACCAGTTCGGCGTGATGTTGTAGGTCGCGGTGGCGGTGATGCCCTCGCGGTAGTGGCTGTAGCCCAGCAGCGGCTGCGCCTCGTAGTACGAGTAGAAGGCCGAGACGGTGAGCGGCAGGAACGGCGCGAACCGCGCCGTCGCGCCGGTCTCGAACCGCGCCACGTGGAAGTCGGACTGGTTGAACCGGGCCCGGCTGATGAACGTGATGTTCTGGTTCGGCGAGACCTGGAAGCGGCCGACGAAGTCCGACCGCTGCGTCTCGAGCCCGGAATCCAGGCCGACATTGGCGATGTCGCCCCGGCGGAACGAGTTGACGCCCGCGAGCTGGATGGACTCGCCGAACAGGACGTTCGCATACCAGCCCGACGGCGTCACGACGGAGTACTGGCCGCCGAGGTTGGTGCGCACGCCGCCCTCGACCCGGTCGTAGCCCGAGAACTTGTCCCACTCGAACAGCGAGGTGTCGTCGAAGACGAGGCTCTGCGCGTCCTCGTTCGGCAGGCGGCCGATCCGGGTCTCGGACGGGCGCGCGATGATCTGGCCGATCGGCTCCAGGGTGTGGACGCCGAGCGCGCCGAAATTGGCGACGAACGGGTAGCGGTAGTCGAGGCCGACCGCCGGCATGACCCGGCCGGCGAAGCCGTCGTCGATCTTCGCCACCTGCGGCGCGAGGTCGTTCTGGTACCCGGAGAAGCTCGGGTTGGTGAAGAACGCGTCGGTGCGCAGGTACGCGAACGGCGTGAACTTCTGGCCCCAGTCGTCGATGAAGCTGCGGCGCCAGGACAGCTCCGCGGAGGCGCGGGTGTTGGTGCCGGCAAGCCCGTCGATGGCGCACAGGCCGCGCTGGAAGACCGTGCAGGTCTGGTAAAGCGGGAAGCTGACGCCGTTGACGCTCGGCGAGAACAGGTAGCTCGAGGTCCGCGGCAGGCCCTGGTACTGGGTCGTCTCGCGGGTCAGGCTGGTGATGTTCGCCTGGAAGCGCACCTCGCCGCCGATCTCCGAAGGGCCGTTGACCCGCTTGTCGTAGTCGATCACCGGCGCGACGATCGGCTGCTGCTTCTGCCAATCGAAGCTCGACAGGCCCTTGAAGTAGTAGCCCCGGGCCTCGAACCACGAGCGGTCGCCCTGGCCGATCAGGAAGGCGGTCGAGGTCGCCTCGCGGAAATAGTCCGTGGTGATGTTCTGGTTGCGGATCCGGTAATTGTCGAGGAACCACTTGTCGGTCACGCCGACGAGGTCCCAGCCCGTGCGCCAGCGCGGGTTGATGTAGAACCGGCCCTGCGATTCGACCGAGCCGCGGAAGTCCCGCTCGCCGGCGCCGAGCGGGCTCGGGAGGAAGGCCGAGGGCGTCGTCTGCGAGATGCCCGACAGGCGGATGTTGTAGAAGCCGTTGTCGATCCGCTGGCGGAATTCGCCCTGCGCGAGCAGGCCCTGGCGGCTGAGCAGGGTCGGCGTCAGCGTCAGGTCGTAGCTCGGCGCGAGGTTGATGAAGTACGGGAGCGACACGCCGTTGCCGAGCGCGGTCGTCGTGACGAAGCGCGGCGTCAGGAAGCCGGTCTTGCGCTTCACCGTCGGGTCCGGCGCCTCGAAATACGGCAGGTAGGCCACCGGGATGCCGGCGATCTCGAGCGTCGAATCGTCGAAGTAGACCGTGTGGGTCTCGTTGTCGTGGATGATCTTCTTCGCCTTGATCTGCCACAGCGGCGGCGTCTCAGGGTTGTCCTTGCACGGCTCGCAGGCCGTGTAGCTGCCGGACTCGAAGCTGGTCTGCTCGCCGTTCAGGCGCTCGGCCCGCGGCGCGGAGAACCGGGTGCGCACGGTCTCGAACTTGCGCTGGACGGTCTGCTGGCCGCGGAAGGCGTCGACGAAGCCGGTCTTGAAGTCGTCGGTGAGTTCCATGCGCGCGCCGGTCACGACGCCGCCGTCGGCCTCGGTGAGGCGGACATTGCCCTCGGCGAAGACCCGGCCGGAATTCCGGTCGTAGCGCACGCGGTCGGCCTGCAGGGTCCGCGGGCCGTAATGCAGCTCGGCGTTGCCCCGCGCCGTCACTGTGCCGCGGTCGTTGTCGTAGATCAGCTCGTCGGCCTCGACGAGCAGCTTGTCGCCGGGCTTGCCGGCCGCGACGGCGGGCAGGCCCTGGGCATGGGCGGACAGGCCACCCGCCAGCGGCGCGGCGAGCGCCAGCGCGGCCCGGAAACCAGCCTTCCGCAGGATGTCGGCGACCTTACGCAACGCGCGTCCCAACCCCTGTGACGTCTGCCGCCACCAACCTCAACACCCGTCTCCCGTCCCGCGAAGGATCGCGGAAGTCAGCCGTCTTCCTGGTACAGAAGCGTGAGCGTACCGAGAAGACTGCCTACCACGGCCGGGAACCAGGCCGCCACCGGTGCGGCGACGAGTCCGGACGCTCCGAGCCCCTCCATGACCTGTCGGACCACGTAGAGAGCGAAGCCGGCCGCGACGCCACCGAGGACGAGTTTACCGACCCCACCAAAGCGGAAGAACCGTAAGGAAACGGTTGCGGCGACGATGACCATGGCCACGAACAGCACCGGCCGCGCCCACAGGACGTCGTACTGGAGACGGTAGCGGGTGGCGTCCAAACCGGCCCGCTCGGTCCGCGCGATGGTTGTGGGAAGTTGCCAGAAAGGCACAGATTCCGGGGGGGTGAAGCGCTGCCGGACCTGCCCGGGGTCGAGGTTCGAGGCGATCAGATACGTGTCGAACGACTCGGGCGGTGCGTCCGGTGTGAGAACGCGCACATCGGAGAGCTCCCAGTAGCCGTCGTGGAGCATGGCGCGGGCCGCGACGAGCTGCTCGGCGAACTTCCCGGCCGCGTCGAAGGTGAAGACCGATACTCCCGCCAGGGTGGTCGTACCTTCGACGGCGGTCTCGGCGCGGAGGATCGCCTCGCCGTCGAGGCCCTTCTGGCGGATCCACAGGTCCTTGCCCGAACTCGCCTTGGTGGATTTGGCGAAGATCTTCGCCTCGATCTCGGTGGAGCGCTGCTTCAGCATCGCCGAGACCGGGTTGTAGACGCCGACCGCCAGGGCGCCGAGGGCGAGGGCCACGAAGAGGCCGGGCTGCAGGAACTGCCAGGCCGAGATCCCGGCCGCGCGGGCGACCACCAGCTCCAGCTTGCGCGACAGCTGGAGCAGGGCCGCCATGGAGCCGAACAGGACCGCGAAGGGGAGCACGCCCTCCGCCACCGCGGGGGTGCGGTAGAGCGAGAGCTGCGCCATCAGGCCCGCGGACGCGCCCTGGGCCTCGCCGGCGCGGCGGAGCAGCTCGACGAAGTCGAGGGTGTAGACCAGCGCGAACACGGTGACGAAGACGCCGAGCACCGTGCGGAGGAAGCGGGCGGCGAAGTACCGCCCGAGGGTGGGGCCGATCAGCATCATCGGAATCAGGCCGCCGGCGCGAGGCGCGGACCGCGGAACCGCCCGCGAACGGCGCGGGCCAGGGCGGCGTTGAACGCGCGCACCCGGGGGCCGTAGAAGATGAGAAGGCTCGACAGGAGGATCGCGACAAGCGGCACGCCGTAGACCGCCAGGACTGCCGCGGGGCTGCGCGCGGCGGCGCTGACCGCCGCGAAGCCGCCGATGCGCAGCGCCACGACGGCGACGATCGCGCCCGCGATCGCGACGCCGCGCCCCTGCCGGGTCGTGCGGGGATCACCCAGGGCCGCGAAGGCGATGAAGACCAGGGCCAGCGGGTAGAGGCAGGCCGAGAGGCGGTCGTGCAGCTCGGCACGGAACCGGCCCTTCTGCAGCTTGTAGTAGCCCTCCGTCGTGTCGGGGAACAGGAGCTGCGCCGTCGAGCGCTCGCGCGGCTTGTAGATCGTGTCGGAATCCGGGGGCGCGAAGGCCGCGAGGTCGATCGTGTAGCGCTCGAAGGTCAGGATCGAGGAATCGCGCGACTCCCTCTGCTGCTGGTGGACGCTGCCGTTCTCCAGGATCAGGTAGCTCTGGCCGTCGACGTCGACCGCGTTGCCGCGCTCGGCGAGGTAGACCTTGGTCTTCCCGGCCTCGCGCCGGTCCTGGATGAACAGCCCCTTCAGGGTGCCGCCCGGCCCGCGCTCGCGGAAGTGGAAGGTGATGCCGTTGTCGAGCTGGGTGAACTGCCCTTCCTTGACGACGTTCGCGATGAAGTCGCCGCGCACCCGGGTGATCACGTCGCGCAGCTCCTGGAAGCTCGCGGGCATCACCACCACGACCAGGAACCCCACCAGGAAGCTGACGAACAGCGCCAGGGTGAGGAAGGGCCGCAGCAGCGAGCGCGGCGGCATCCCGGCCGCCGACATAACGATCAACTCGGAATCGCCGTTCAACTTGTTGAGCGCGTAGATCGTGCCGATGAACAGCGCCACGGGGGCGATGACGACGACGAGGGTCGGCAGCGACAGGCCCGTGACGAAGAGGAAGACCAGCAGCGTCTGGCCCTTGGCGGTCACGAGATCGAGCTCGCGCAGGGCCTGCGTCAGCCAGATGGTGCCCGTCAGCCCGATCAGGCAGGCGAGGGTGGCGCCCAGGGCGATCCGAAAGATGTAGCGCTCGATCTGCCTCATCGGCCCGGCAGTCCCGCTCGTCCTCTCGCGCCCTCGGGGCGGCAGGGACCCGACAAAAGGGGCGATTCCAGGGCTGTCACGCCGCGTTGCGTTCTCCGTCTCAGCGGCTACACAGGGCGGATGGCCCGCGCCGTGGCGCGCGGGTGCGTAGTACGGCTCCGGGATAACGGGCAGGGCGACGGGTATGGCGGACGGTATCGAGATCGGTTTCGGTCCCCTGGAGCAGAGCGGCCAGGGCCCCGGCGGATCCGGCGATCTCGTGGTCTTCGTCGGCGATGACCTGTCGCTCGGGTCGGCGGCCCGCGAGGCGCTGGGCGCCTCAGGGGCCGATCTCGTGGCCCGCGCGGCGGCTTCGGAGAAGTTCAAGGGCCGCTCGCTCAGCGCCCTGTCCCTGCCGGCGCCGGCGGGCGTCGGTGCCGACCGCCTCGTGGTCGTGGGTCTCGGCTCCGAGAAGGACCGGGCCAAGACCGACTGGCCGGCGCTCGGCGGCTTCACCGCGAGCAAGGTGGCGGGACGGACCGCCCGGGTCGTGCTCGACTGGCCCGGCACGACGGTCACGGCGGCGCAGGCCGGCGAGTTCGCCCTCGGCGCGCGCCTGCGGACCTACGCGTTCGACCGCTACAAGACAAAGAAGAAGCCCGACGCCGACGACAAGTCCGTCACCGCGCTGACCCTGCTGCTCGCCGATCACGGCGCGGCCGCCCGCGAGGGCGAGGGCGCCCGGAGCCTGTCGGACGGCGTGATCCTGGCCCGCGACCTCGTGAACGAGCCGCCGAACGTGCTCTTCCCGGCGGAATTCGCCCGCCGCGCCTCGGAACTCGCCAAGCTCGGCGTCGAGATCGAGGTGCTGGAGCCGGCCCGGATGCGGGAGCTCGGCATGGGCGCGCTGCTCGCGGTGGCGCAGGGCTCGGCCCGGGAGCCGCGGATCGTGATCATGCGCTGGAACGGCGGCCCCGCGGCCGAGGCGCCCGTCGCCCTGATCGGCAAGGGCGTCGTGTTCGATTCCGGCGGCGTCTCGATCAAGCCGGGCGGCGGCATGGAGGACATGAAGGGCGACATGGGCGGCGCCGCCGCCGTGGTCGGGGCGCTCCACGCGCTGGCGGCCCGCAAGGCGCGCTGCAACGTGGTCGGCGCCATCGGCATCGTGGAGAACATGCCGGACGGTGGCGCGTACCGCCCGTCCGACATCCTGACCTCCATGTCCGGCCAGACCATCGAGGTGATCAACACCGACGCCGAGGGCCGTCTGGTGCTGGCCGACGTGATCACCCACGTCATCCGCAGCACGAAGCCCAAGGCGATCGTCGACCTCGCGACGCTGACCGGCGCGATCATCGTGGCCCTCGGTCAGGACATCGCCGGCATGTTCTCGAACGACGACACGCTGGCGGGCAACATTCACGCCGCCGGCGAGGCGACCGGCGAGAAGGTGTGGCGGATGCCGCTGATCCCTGCCTACGACAAGGCGATCGATTCCAAGTTCGCCGACATGAAGAACACCGGTGGCCGCCACGGCGGCGCCGCCACCGCGGCCTCGTTCATCAAGCGCTACGTCGAGGACGTGCCGTGGGCGCATCTCGACATCGCCGGCGTCGCGATGTCGTCGAACGCCAGCGAGATCAACCGCAGCTGGGGCGCGGGCTGGGGCGTGCGCCTCCTCGACCGGCTGATCCGCGACCATTACGAGGCCCGCTGAGGCGGCCGCGGCGCTCCTGACGCCGCGCGCCTGTCCGGGCGATCCCAGCATGGCCGCACACGCCAACGCCGCGCTCGACCGGGCCGGCCCGGTCGCCGGGACGTCCGGGGGCCGCGCCGGCGGCCCGCTGGCGGCGGCGGGGCCGATCCTCGCCATGCTGGCCGCCCTGGCGCTCGTCGCGGCGACCGGGCTGAGCCAGCGCGACGCCGTGCCGGAGGCGCTCGAGCCCTGGATCTTCGGCTACTTCATCGGCCGCTACCCGCTCTTCGCGTTCGCGCTGGTCTACGGGCTCGGGCACCTCGCGCGGGTGGCGACGGGCCCGGGCCCGGCCTCCGCACCGCGCCGGCTCGTGTTCGGCCTCGCGGGCGCGGCCGCGCTCCTCGCCGCCGGGCTCTACCCGACCTTCGGCGGCCTCGTCCTGCGCGGTGCCTTCGCGACCGGCGGCATGGCCTTCCTCACCCACCAGCCCCTGTGGCTGGCCTACGGGCTCGGCACAGCCGTCGGCGCCCTGATGTTCGGCGGCGTCCTCGGCCTGTTCGCGATCGCGGCCAACCGGCCCCTGCGGCCGCGCCTGCGCCGGATCGTGTACGGGGCGCTCGCCTTCCTGGCCCTGTGGTTCGGCGCGATCCTGATCGGACTCGCGGGCGACCTCGGTGTCGGCCCCTGGCCCCGCCGCGCGATGCGGCCGGAGGAGGCCGCACTCGCCGCCGGCCTGCTGGTCGCCGCGGCTCTGCCGCACGCCGCGCTGGCGACATTGCTCCGGCATCGTCCAGCCCTCTGAGCCGCCTGCCTTGCGGGCCGGCCTCCGTTCCCGCAGAGTCGGCGCGACAGGCGTTGCGGGACTCGGCCCCCGAGAGTCGGGCCCGCGGGAGGCATCGCGATGCATCAGGCGAACGTGATGGAGCACGGCGCTCAAGCCGCCACCGCCGGAGCGATGCCGGGCGCGCTGGGCAACGGGGCCTCCGACAGGCCCTGGCTGGCCGCCTATCCGCCCGGCGTCCCGGCGGAGATCGACGTCGCGGGCCTCGGGACCCTGGTCGACCTGTTCGAGACCAGCGTGACCGCCTTCGCGGGCCGGCCGGCGATGCTGTGCTTCGGCTCGACCATGACCTACGCGACGCTCGGCCAGCAGGCGCGCGACCTCGCTGCTTGGCTGCGCGGGCAGGGGCTGGCGAAGGGCGACCGCGTGGCGATCATGCTGCCGAACGTCCCCGCCTACGCGGTGGCGATCTTCGGCGTGCTCCTGGCAGGCGGTACGGTGGTCAACACCAACCCGCTCTACACGCCCCGCGAATGCGCCCAGCAGATCGGCGATTCCGGCGCGCGGATCCTGATCGTCCTGGAGAATTTCGGCGCCACGATCGCCGCGGCCCTGCCGGACGTGGCTCTGGAGCGGGTCGTCCTCGTGGGCCCGGGCGACGGGCTCGGGCTCAAGGGGCAGGTGATCAACCTCGCGAGCCGGCACGTCCGCAAGGCGGTGCCGGCGTTCCGCCTGCCCGAGGGCCTCGCGATCCCCTTCGCCACGGTGCTCCGCCGGGGCCGGTCGCTGCCGCGCGTCTCGGCAGCGGTGGAGCCGGAGGACCTCGCCTTCCTGCAGTATACCGGGGGCACGACGGGCATCGCCAAGGCGGCGATGCTGAGCCACCGCAACATCATGGCGAATGTCGAGCAGTCGCAGCTCTGGTTCAACTCGAAGGATCCGAGCGTCACGCGCTGCGTGGTCACGGCCCTGCCGCTCTACCACATCTTCGCGCTCACCGCGTGCTTCTTCCAGTTCATGCGCAGCGGCGGCTCCTGCCTGCTGATCCCCAATCCGCGCGACTGCGACGGCATGGTCAAGACGCTGAGTCGCACGCGCTTCACCCACCTGATGGGCGTGAACACCCTGTTCAACGTGCTGATCAACCACCCGAAGATCGGAACGGTGGATTTCGCCAACCTCGACTTCGTGGTCGGCGGCGGCACGGCCGTCCAGCGCGCCGTGGCCGAGCGCTGGAAGGCCCTGACCGGCAACACGATCATCGAAGGCTACGGCCTGTCCGAGACCTCGCCGGTCGTGTGCGTCAACCCGCGGGGCATGCGCGACTTCTCCGGCACGATCGGCTACCCGCTACCGTCGACAGAAGTCTCGATCCGCGACATCTCCGGTGCCTCCCTCCCGAACGGGCAGCCGGGCGAGATCTGCGTGCGCGGCCCGCAGGTGATGCGCGGCTACTGGAACCGGCCGGAGGAGACCGCGCGGGCGATGACCGCGGACGGGTTCTTCCGGACCGGCGACGTCGCGATCCTGCAGGCGGACGGGCAGGTCCGGATCGTCGACCGGATGAAGGACATGATCCTCGTCTCCGGCTTCAACGTCTATCCGAACGAGGTCGAGGATGTGCTGGCGGCTCATCCGGCCGTGCTCGAATGCGCGGTGGTCGGCGCGCCGAGCGAGGAGACCGGCGAGATGGTGGTGGCCCACGTGGTCCTGAAGGACCCGGCGGTCTCCATCGATGTCCTGCGGGCGCACGCGCGCACCCAACTCACCGGCTACAAAGTGCCCCGCCGCGTGGTGCTCCACGAGACCCTGCCGAAGACCAATGTCGGCAAGGTGCTGCGGCGGATGCTACGCGACGAGACGCCGCCGGCCTGAGAGGCGCCGGCGCGGCGGCTCGGCGCCTGCGGCCCCGTGCCGCTCGCGGGCGGTGTAACCCCTGCGGGCCGTTCGCCGAAAGGTGAGGCTGCGGCGCTTGTGCCCCTGTCGGCCGCGGCCGATCTGTGGGTTGTGCGCGCAGGAGATCCGAGGAGACGGCCATGTTGATCAAGCGCAGGCGCGGCTGGGAGATACCGGACCATCTGGCGACGCCGGAGGCCGTCTTCCTCGATCGGCGGACCCTGATCGGCGGCGCGGCCGGTCTGGCGGCCGGCTCGCTCCTGGGCGGCCGCGCCGCCTGGGCGGCCGCGGGCGACCAGGCGCTCTACCCGGCGCCGCAGAACTCCGCCTACACGCTCGATCGCCCGCTGACTCCGGAGCGCTTCAGCGCCGACTACAACAATTTCTACGAGTTCGGCACGTCGAAGACCGTGCTGCCGGCGGCCAACGCCCTCAAGACGCAACCCTGGACGCTGAAGATCGACGGCCTCGTGGAGAAGCCGTTCGAGATCGGCGTCGACGACCTGATCCGGAAGGTCGGCCTGGAGGAGCGGCTCTACCGCCACCGCTGCGTCGAGGCGTGGTCGATGGCGGTGCCGTGGACCGGCTTCCCGCTGGCGAAGCTCGTGGCGCTCGCCAAGCCCACCTCCGGCGCGAAGTACATCCGCTTCGAGACCTTCCTGGACAAGGCGATGGCGCCCGGCCAGCGGGCCTTCTTCTATCCCTGGCCCTACACGGAAGGCCTGACTCTGGCGGAGGCCGGCAACGACCTCGCCTTCATGGTGACGGGAATCTACGGCAAGCCGCTGCCCAACCAGTTCGGCGCACCGATCCGCCTCGCGGTGCCGTGGAAATACGGGTTCAAATCGGCCAAGTCGTTGGTGAAGATCTCGTTCACCGCCGATCGGCCGAAGACCTTCTGGGAGGGGCTGCAGGCCTCCGAGTACGGCTTCTGGGCCAACGTCAACCCGGCCGTGCCGCACCCGCGCTGGAGCCAGGCGACGGAGCGCGTCCTCGGCACCGACCAGCGGGTGCCGACGCTGATCTACAACGGCTACGGCGAGCAGGTCGCCGGCCTCTACAAGGGCCTCGAAGGCGAGCGCCTGTTCGTCTGAGGCGGACCCGGTGGAGCCGCGTCGGCGCCGGGGCGGCTCCCGTTTCGACAACGCGGCCCCGACGCCGCCCAGCCGTCCCCCTCGACGGCCCGCGGACTAGCGCGGGCAGGCGTGGGCCCGTTCGAAGGCCTGCAGATCCGCCACGGTCGCCTGCTCCTGCCGCGAGAGCGGCACGCGATCCATGGCGTCGTACCGGCAATCGGCGTTGCCGAAGGTTCGGATCGCCCGCGGCGTGCTGAAGCAGTAGCCCGCCTGCTTGTAGATCAGGTTGCGCTGGTACCAAGCTTCCGCGCAGTCATCCGCCATCACGCCGGTCGGTCCCGCGACGAGGATCAGAGCGTAGAGAGCAGCGCGCATCGAATCGTCTCCGTGAGGAGGCGGAATCAACCATCGGATGCTCAGTAGGTCCAGCGCTGCGCCTTCGAGACGAGGAAGTCGCGGAACGCCTGCACGCGGGCGACCGAGCGCATCTCCTCGGCGTAGACGAGGTAACTCTCGAGGCTCGGCATCTCGGTCTCGCGCAACACCTGCACGAGTTGCTGCCCGCCATCCACCGCGTAGTCGGGCAGGATGCCGATGCCGGCGCCGGCCTCCATCGCGCGTTGCAGGGCGCCGATATTGTTCACCGTCAGGTGAACCTGGCGACGCTCGCGACCCTCGCGGCCGGCATCGGCGAGCCAGTGGGCGGCCAGCAGGTACGAGGGCTCGTTGCCGCCGAAGGAGACGAGGCGGTGGTCGTCGAGCTCCTCGATGGTCTTGGGCTCGCCGAAGCGCTTGACGTAATCCGGGCTCGCGAAGGCGTGGTAGTGCACGGTGAACAGCCGCCGCTGGATCAGGTCCGGCTGCGCCGGGCGCCGCATGCGAATCGCCACGTCGGCCTCGCGCATGGCCAGATCGAGCTCCTCGTTGGTCAGGATCAGCTCGATGCGCACGTCCGGGTAGAGGTCGAGGAACTCGCCCACACGCTGCGACAGCCAGGACGTGCCGAGGCCGACCGTGGTGGTCACCTTGAGATCGCCGGTCGGCCGCTCGGAGGTCTCCACGAGCCGGGCCCGGGTATTCTCCAGGCGCAGCTTCATATCTCGCGCGGCGCGGAACAGCAGGTCGCCCTGCTCGGTCAGCAGCAGGCCGCGGGCATGGCGGTGGAACAGCGGCGCCTTCAGCTCGCGCTCCAGGGCGCTGATCTGGCGGCTCACCGCCGATTGGCTGAGCCCGATATCGTCACCCGCCTTGGTGAAGCTCCCCGCCTCCGCGACGTTGAGGAAGATCCGGATCTTGTCCCAGTCCAAGGCGAGAACCCCTACCAGCGCGCGCCCGCGGGACGCGCCCGGGGTGGAGTGGGCGCGAAGCGGCGGGCAGATCACCGGGCGAACTGCGCGGTGCCGCGCGCGGATGGCCGCTCGCGGCACCGCGCGGGCATGCAATCCGTGCATCCCGGCGCAGTCAGCACTCCTATGCACACGGTGCATGGTGCTGCGCAAGCGCGAGCAGCGTGAACTTGTTGAAATGCTAGGCGCGGCGGCTCCGCGCGGGGGGCGCGGAGCCGCCGCGGCCGTCATTCCGCCGCGGCGGCCTGAACGGGGCTCTCGCCGATGTCGAGGTTGGCCAGGAACTTCTCCGCCTCCAGCGCCGCCATGCAGCCCATGCCGGCGGCGGTGATCGCCTGGCGGTAGACGTCGTCCGTGACGTCGCCCGCGGCGAAGACGCCCGGGATCTCGGTCTCGGTCGTCCCCGGCTTCACGGTGAGGTAGCCGCCGTGGCGCATGGGCAGCTGCCCCTCGAAGATCGCGGTGGCCGGCTGGTGACCTATCGCCACGAACACGCCGTCGGCTTTCACCTCGCTGATCTCGCCCGAGCGCGGATCCTTGAGACGGACGTGGGTCACGTTCGGCGCCGGCTTCTGCACTCCGCAGATCTCGGCGATCTCGCGGTGCCAGAGCACCTCGACGTTCGGGTGCTTGAACAGGCGCTCCTGCAGGATCCGCTCGGCGCGGAAGCTGTCGCGGCGATGGACCACCGTGACCTTGCTGGCGATGTTGGCGAGGTACAGGGCCTCCTCGACCGCGGTGTTGCCGCCGCCGACCACCACGACCTCCTTGCCGCGGAAGAAGAACCCGTCGCAGGTCGCGCAGGCCGAGACGCCGCCGCCCTGGAAAGCCGCCTCGGAGGGGATGCCGAGCCACTTGGCCTGGGCGCCGGTGGCGATGACGAGGGCGTCGCACGAGTAGGTCTCGCCGGAATCGGCCTCGAGGCGGAAGGGCCGCTGCTTGAGGTCGACCTTCGTGATGTATTCCGAGACGATCCGAGTGCCGACATGCTCGGCCTGGAGTCGCATCTGCTCCATCAGCCACGGGCCCTGGATCGCCTCGGCGAAACCCGGGTAATTCTCGACGTCCGTGGTGATCATGAGCTGGCCGCCCGGCTGGAAGCCGGAGATCAGCAGCGGCTCGACCATGGCGCGGGCCGCGTAGATCGCCGCCGTGTAGCCGGCGGGTCCCGAGCCGATGATCACGAGCTTGGCGTGGGTGTGGGCCATCTGTCTCGGTCTCCTCAGGCCGGTCCGGCCGCGCGGCGCGCGGCATAGGCGTCGGCGAGCGCCTGGGCGATCACCGGCGTCGCGTCGATCGGCTTGTACGTCAGATCTGCCAACTGACCGGTGAACGGCCGCAGCGCTCCGGCGATCGCCAACCCGGCGAACATGCGACGGTGCCGGATATAGGTACGGGGCAGATCGAACAGCAGGACCGGCGCGCCGGTGGCCACCGCCTCGCTGACCATGTTGGCCGAGTCGGAGGTCACGACGATCGCCTCGGCGAGCGCCAGCATGGCCACGTAGGGGTTGTCGCCGCTGCCGTCCCAGAGGAACCCGCCGGTCTCGGCGGCGAGCGCCTTGACGGCCTCGCGCAGCGGGTTCGGGGTCCGGCGAGAGATCGTCACCATCAGCCGGCAGCCCTGCTCGGCCAGTCCGCGCAGATCCTCCACGAGGCGGATCATGTCGGTCTTGCGATAGCTCAGGTGACGGCTGTCGCCGCCGACCAGCACCGCCACGCGGGGGCCGTCGAGGCGCGCGAGCCGGGGATCCGGCCGCGCCCGGGCCGCGGCCAGGCGCGCCGCCGTGACGAGGTGGGGCGCCGTCAGCGTCGTGAACACGTTGGGGCCGCGCAGGTCGTCGTAATCCGGCACCCAGATGAAGTCGGCGCTGTCCGCGCCGGTCCGCGGATCTTTCAGGAAGGCCGTGAACGTCCGGCCGCCGGTCGCGCGCCGCACCGTCCGCAGGTACGGGACCGACCGGCGCCCGGAGGCGATCAGGATGTCGGGGTAGGGACCCGACAGGGCGCCGGCGCGGCGGCGCGGCCCCTCGCGCGGGTCGATCGGTCCCCAGGGCGCCATCCAGCCGAACGGCCCGGAAGCCGGCACCTGCCGGATCTCGAAGTCGAGGCCCAGGGTCTCGGCGATGCCGACGCACTGGTTCTCGTCGCCGGCCTTGCCGTCCGTGACGATCCAGGCGCGGGCGCGGGCGAGTTCGGGCAGGCGCGCACGCCGCGGGTCCGGACTGCTGACCGGCGCGGTCTGCGCCTCCGACACGTCGATGCTTGCCATGCTCCTCACCGGATACGCCCCACGCCGCCGGCCGGGGCCGGCGGCCGTCTTCTAGTCCCGCGGCAGGTCGCGGGCGAGCCACTGGGCGTAGATGTCGGCGATGGCGGCGAGCCGGCGCTGCTCGAATTGCGGATCGTACCACGCCCCGCCGTAGCTCGACGGCGTCGCGGTCATCTGCGGGTAGCGCCCGAGCACCTGCCCCTTGGGCCCGACGAGCAGCGCCTCGCCCTCCATATAGTCGGTCTGGAAATTGCCGCCGTAGCCGCGCAGGGCGCCGCTGCCGGCATAGGGCCGCAGCGACAGGCTCGTCACGACCACGACGAGGCGCGGCCCGCGTCCGCCGATCCGGCCGGCGAAGTTCTTCCGCAGGGCGTCGGTCAGGTCGCCGGCCAGCGCCTCGGCCTGCAGCCCCGCGCCCTTGTCGAGGAGCGGCCGCACGTCGACCCGGACGTCGGAGAAGACCGGAGTCGGCGGGAAGTCGCTCGCCGCCGCGGATCCCGCGACGGCACCGAGGATCAGGCCGGCGAGCCGGCCCCAGGAATGCGGGCGCATCGGCTCAGCCGCCGTACTGGACGGCGACGACCTCGTAGGACTTGCCGCCACCGGGGGTCGTGACCTCGACCGTGTCGCCGACGCCTTTGCCGATCAGCGCGCGGGCGATCGGCGAGGTGATCGAGACGCGGCCCGAGCGCACGTCGGCCTCCGGTTCGCCCACGATCTGGTAGGTCTTCTCCTCCTCCGTGTCCTCGTCGACGAGCTTCACGGTGGCCCCGAACTTGATCCTGTCGCCCGAGAGCTTCGTGACGTCGATCACTTCGGCCCGCGCGATCATGCTCTCGAGCTCGAGGACGCGGCCCTCGTTGTGGGACTGCGCCTCCTTGGCGGCGTGGTACTCGGCGTTCTCCGACAGGTCGCCGAGCGCGCGGGCTTCCGCGATCGCCTGGATGATGCGCTGGCGCTCCACCTGCTGGCGGTGCTTCAGCTCCTCTTCGAGGGCTGCCAGCCCGCGCACGGTGATCGGAACCTTGTCTATCGCCATCGTCTCGCGCCACAATGAAGAGGCCCGGCCGAGAGTGAAGCACTCTCCCCGGGCCATGAAATGAAGTCAGCGGAACCCTGAGGTTCAGGCCGCGAAGTATTCCTGCAACGCGCGGACCTTGAGATCGCCTTCTAGATAGGCCTTGATCCCCTCGGCCGCGGCCATCGCGCCGGCTAGAGTGGTGTAATACGGCACCTTATGCAAGAGGGCCGCGCGCCGGAGCGAGCGCGAGTCCGACAGGGCGCCGGCCCCCTCGGTTGTGTTCAGGACGAGGTGGATCCCGCCGTTCTTGATCGCGTCGACCACGTGCGGCCGGCCCTCGAGAACCTTGTTGATCCGCTCCGCCGGCACGCCGTTCTCCACCAGATAGCGCTGCGTGCCGCCGGTCGCCAGGATGGTGAAGCCGAGGTCCGACAGGAGCTTAATGGTCGGCAGGATGCGCGCCTTGTCGGCATCCCGCACCGAGACGAACACGGCGCCGGCCTTCGGCACCTGCGTGCCCGAGCCGAGCTGGCTCTTGGCGAAGGCCACGCCGAAGCTTGCGTCGAGCCCGATCACCTCGCCGGTGCTGCGCATCTCCGGTCCGAGCAGCACGTCGACGCCGGGGAAGCGGGCGAAGGGGAAGACCGCCTCCTTCACGGCGATGTGCGGCAGGGTCTTCGGCCGCAGGCCGAAGGTCGCGAGCGGCTCGCCCGCCATGATCCGGGCGGCGATCTTGGCGATCGGCTCGCCGATGACCTTGGCGACGAACGGCACCGTGCGCGAGGCGCGGGGGTTCACCTCCAGCACGTAGATGGTGCCGTCCTTGATGGCGTACTGCACGTTCATCAGGCCGACGACGTTGAGCGCCAGCGCCATGGCCTTCGTCTGCCGCTCCAGCTCGTCCATGATCTCGGTCGAGAGCGAGCGCGGCGGCAGGGAGCAGGCCGAATCACCCGAATGGATGCCGGCCTCCTCGATGTGCTCCATGATGCCGGCGATGAACACGTCCTTGCCGTCGCAGACCGCGTCGACGTCGACCTCGACCGCGTCCGACAGGTAGCGGTCGAACAGGAGCGGGTTCTTGCCCAGCACCGTGTTGATCTGGCCGGTCTTGTCGTTCGGGTAGCGGGCCTTCACCTCGGAGGGGATCAGGCTCGGCAGCGTGTCGAGGAGGTAGTCGGCGAACTGCGTCTCGTCGCGGATGATCGCCATCGCGCGGCCGCCTAGCACGTAGCTCGGGCGGACCACGAAGGGCAGGCCGAGATCCGCGGCGACCAGCCGGCTCTGCTCCACCGAGTAGGCGATGCCGTTCTTCGGCTGCTTCATCGCGAGCTTGTCGAGGAGCCGCTTGAACTGGTCGCGGTCCTCGGCGAGGTCGATGGCGTCGGGCGAGGTGCCGAGGATCGGCACGCCGGCGGATTCCAGGGCGCGGGCGAGCTTCAGCGGAGTCTGGCCACCGAACTGCACGATCACCCCGTGCAGAGTGCCGGCCTGCCGCTCGGTCTCGATGATCTCCAGCACGTCCTCGGCGGTCAGCGGCTCGAAGTAGAGCCGGTCCGAGGTGTCGTAATCGGTCGAGACCGTCTCCGGGTTGCAGTTGACCATAATGGTCTCGTAGCCCGCGTCCGACAGCGCGAAGCAGGCGTGGCAGCAGCAATAGTCGAACTCGATACCCTGACCGATCCGGTTCGGGCCGCCGCCGAGGATCACGACCTTCTTGCGGTCCGAGGGCTGCGCCTCGTCCACCACCGCGCCCGCGAACGGCGCCACGTAGGTCGAGTACATGTAGGCGGTGGGCGACTTGAACTCGGCCGCGCAGGTGTCGATCCGCTTGTAGACCGGGCGCACCGCCAGGGCGCGCCGGGCCGCGCGGACGGCGGCCTCGTCGATCTTGGCCAGCACCGCGAGGCGGGCATCCGAGAAGCCGGCGGCCTTGAGCTGGCGGAAGGCGCCGGCCGTCTTCGGCAGGCCGTGGGCCTTCACGCGGTTCTCCAGGTCGATGATCGCCTGGAGCTGCTCCAGGAACCACGGGTCGATCTTGCAGGAGGCGTAGACCTGCTCGTGGCTGACGCCGAGCCGCAGCGCCTGCGCGACCTTGAGCAGCCGGTCCGGGGTCGGCGTGCCGATGGCCGCCTTGATGGCGTTGTGGTCGTCGCCCTTGCCCAGCCCCTCGATCTCGATGTCGTCGAGGCCGGTCAGGCCGGTCTCCAGCGAGCGGAGGGCCTTCTGCAGCGATTCGGCGAAGCAACGGCCGATCGCCATGGCCTCGCCCACCGACTTCATGGCGGTGGTCAGCGTCGGCTCGGCGCCCGGGAACTTCTCGAAGGCGAAGCGCGGGATCTTGGTGACGACATAGTCGATCGTCGGCTCGAACGAGGCCGGGGTCGCGCCGCCGGTGATGTCGTTGGCGATCTCGTCGAGGGTGTAGCCGACCGCGAGCTTGGCCGCGACCTTGGCGATCGGGAAGCCGGTGGCCTTCGAGGCGAGCGCCGAGGAGCGCGACACGCGCGGGTTCATCTCGATCACGATCATGCGCCCGTTCTCGGGGTTGATCGCGAACTGCACGTTCGAGCCGCCGGTCTCGACGCCGATCTCGCGGAGCACTGCCAGCGACGCGTCGCGCATCACTTGGTACTCCTTGTCGGTGAGCGTCAGCGCGGGTGCGACGGTGATCGAATCACCCGTGTGCACGCCCATCGGGTCGATGTTCTCGATGGAGCAGACGATGATGCAGTTGTCGTTCCGGTCCCGGACGACCTCCATCTCGTACTCTTTCCAGCCGAGCACGCTCTCCTCGATCAGCACCTCGTTGGTCGGAGACGCGTCGATGCCGCGCTCGACGATGTCGAGGAACTCCTCGCGGTTGTACGCGATGCCGCCGCCGGTGCCGCCCATGGTGAAGGACGGCCGGATGATGGCCGGCAGGCCGACCTCGGCCAGCGCGATCAGCGCCTGCCCGAGGGCGTGCTCGCCGTAACGCTTGCGCCGCTCGGTC
Source organism: Methylobacterium sp. ME121 (assembly GCF_000974725.1). Taxonomy (NCBI): domain Bacteria; kingdom Pseudomonadati; phylum Pseudomonadota; class Alphaproteobacteria; order Hyphomicrobiales; family Methylobacteriaceae; genus Methylobacterium; species Methylobacterium sp. ME121. The sequence goes on along the minus strand of NZ_BBUX01000004.1, from coordinate 85,032 downwards.
TCGCCCGCCGCCCAGCTCTTCTCGTAGGCCGCCAGCGCCGCCTGGCGCGCCGCCGGATCGGTGTTGGCCGCCTCGATCCGGGCGATCTCGGCCAGGTAGGCCTGGCGGTCGGCCTTCTTCGCGGCCGAGGCGTTGGCGAGCGCCGATTTCGGGGTGTCGAGCCCGATCTTGGTCATGGCGTCGCGGAACAGGCTCCGGTCCTCCGCCTTGTCGATGGCCTCGGCGGTGGCGCCGATCATCTGCACGCCGTACTTGGCGAGCACGCCCATCTTCTGCAGCGACAGGGCGCAGTTGAGCGCCGTCTGGCCGCCCATCGTGGGCAGGATCGCGTCGGGGCGCTCCTTCTCGATGATCTTGGCGACGATCTCCGGCGTGATCGGCTCGACGTAGGTCGCGTCCGCCATGTCCGGGTCGGTCATGATGGTCGCGGGATTCGAGTTCACCAGGACGATGCGGTAGCCCTCCTCGCGGAGCGCCTTGCACGCCTGCGTGCCGGAATAATCGAACTCGCAGGCCTGTCCGATGATGATCGGACCCGCACCGATGATCAGGATCGAGGAGATGTCGGTGCGTTTGGGCATCGTGGGCCTTCTCAGGCCAAGCGCGCCCGATCGGGCACGGCTCGACTGAGGCCCTGCTCCCGGACGCGCGTGGCGGGAATGTCGTTGAGCCCCGCGTTTACACGGGCCACGGGCGCATTGGAAGGCCGGGACGACCGCGCAGATTGGACGCGCGCCCGGCGCATGGAGGCGCCGGCAGTCCGTCGAAGTGGAGTATTTATAAACGCGCGCACGATTGCACGAAGTTCTTGGCGCACTTCGGAGCCGAACGTAGGACTCGGCCGACCGGCCATCCCGCCGATCGATATCGTAATTATTCGAGATAGAAGATGATCAGCCGAACCCCCTTGTCCGCGATGCTTCTGATCGGCACGATCGTGAGCGCGAACGCTTCGGAAGTTGCCATCAAGACCCTGAACAGCGGCCCGGGCGGGATGATGGTCTTCGACCCGGCCTTCGTGAAAATCCAGCCCGGCGACACGGTCCGGTTCGTGCCGACCGACAAGGGCCACAATGCCGAACTGATCAAGGGCATGGCGCCCGACGGCGCGGCGCCGTTCAAGACGGTGGTCGGCAAGGAGGAGACCGTGGCCTTCGAGAAGCCCGGCCTCTACGGCATCAAGTGCTCGCCGCACTACATCATGGGGATGGTCGGCCTCGTCCAGGTCGGCGACAGACCCGACAATCTGGAGGCGGCCAAGGCGGTGCCGCAGAACAAGCTGGCCGCCAAGCGGTTCGAGCCGCTATTCGAGAAGATCCAGTAAGTCGGCCGTCGGGGCGGCGCGAACCGCCCCGTCCCGCCTCAGAATCCGGCGTGGAGCGCCGCGACCGCCCGGTCGATCGAGAGGTAGAACACACCGAAGGCCACCACGGCGGCGGCGGCAAACTCGACGGCGACGTTCGAGAGCGTCTGCGCGCGGCGCAGGGCCTCACGGCCGAAATAGACCGAGACCCAGGCGAGGGCGAGGACGGCGGGCATGGCGAACAGGTAGGACACCGTGCTCTCGACGCGGTCGAAGCCGCCGGTCGGATCGATCAGGGCCCGGATGTTGCGCACCCACGGAGCGTAGAAGGCGGCGTAGAGGGCGGTCAGCCAGGACAGGCCCACGGCGACGCCGAGATGGAAGGTGAAGCTGCGGTGCAGGCGGGAGAAATCGTCGCGCGCCTCGTCGATGGTCATCCGGCAATCCCCTGCAACGGACCGCCGTCGCCGGGCGCGGATGCGCCGCCGTTCAGGGACCGTCGTGGGCTCTCTTAAGCCGTCCGATCTGGCGGATTTTATGGCCCCGCCGCGGCCCGATTGGGATCGCGGCGCCGGCTTATCTGTCCCCGGACGTCACCGCGCTGCGGAGCGATGACGGCGGGCCGATGCCGGCGCCCGGGTCTCAGGCGCCCTTCGCGGTCTCCGGCGCGCCGGAGCGCATCAGCGTCACGAAGCGCTCGAACAGGTAGTGGCTGTCGCGCGGGCCGGGGGAGGCCTCCGGGTGGTGCTGCACCGAGAAGGCCGGGCGGTCGGTGAGGGTCAGGCCGCAATTCGAGCCGTCGAACAGCGACACGTGCGTCTCCACCGCCGTCTCCGGGAGGCTGCCCGGGTCCACCGCGAAGCCGTGGTTCATCGACACGATCTCGACCTTCCCGGTGGTCTTGTCCTTCACCGGGTGGTTCGCGCCGTGATGGCCCTGGCCCATCTTCACGGTCCGGCCGCCGAGGGCCAGACCCATGAGCTGGTGGCCGAGGCAGATGCCGAAGGTCGGCACCTTCTCGTCCAGCAGCTTGCGAATCACCGGGACCGCGTAGGCGCCGGTGGCGGCCGGGTCGCCGGGACCGTTGGACAGGAACACGCCGTCCGGCTTCAGCGCCAGGATCGCGTCGGCCGTCGTGGTGGCCGGCACCACGGTGACGTCGCAGCCGGCCTGGGCGAGGAGGCGCAGGATGTTGCGCTTCACGCCGTAGTCGATGGCCACGACCTTCAGGCCCTCGCCGGGTGCGCGCTTGCCGTAACCGTTGCCGAGTGCCCAGACGGTCTCGGACCACTCCGACGACGCGCGGCTGGTCACCGGCGGCACGAGGTCGAGCCCCTCCATGGGCGCGAGGGCCGCCGCGCGGGCCTTGAGGGCCTCGCGGTCGAACTTGCCTTCGGGATCGTTGGCGATTACCGCGTTCGGCATGCCCTGGTCGCGGATGCGGGCCGTGAGTGCCCGGGTGTCGACCCCCGTGATGCCGACGATGCCGCGGGCCCTGAGCCACCCGTCGAGATGCGACGAGGACCGCCAGTTCGACGGGTTCGTCACCGCCGAGGCGACGACGGTGCCGCGGACGCCCGAGGCCGGCGCCGCCTCGAGGCTCTCGAGGTCCTCGTCGTTGGTGCCGACATTGCCGATATGCGGGAAGGTGAAGGTGACGATCTGACCGGCATAGGACGGGTCCGTCAGGATCTCCTGGTAGCCGGTCATCGCGGTGTTGAAGCAGACCTCCCCGTCGGCCACGCCGGTCTGGCCGATGCCGAAGCCCTCCAGGATGGTGCCGTCGGCCAGCACCAGCAGAGCCGTCGCGACGGGCTCGGCCCAGGGCTCGGGAGCCTGAGGCTCGGGGGCATGCGCGGCGGCGTCTTGCAGCATGGGCTGAGTCTCGCTTATGTCCGGCCGAAGGCGGGCGCCGGGTTTCGGCGCTCTCGGCTTGCGGCATGATCGTGTGCGGCGCTCTTAGCGAGCGGCCCGCGATGGGGTCAATGTGGCTCCGCCTCCCGCAGGGCTCAACACCCGCAAACCGCAGGCCAGCCCCCCGCTTCGATCGTTGGAAGGTCACCGAGATGCTGCGCGCGCGTTTCACCACCGAGATGAAGGAGGCCATGAAGGCCGGCGACAAGGACAGGCTCGCCACGATCCGGATGATCCAGGCCGCCCTCAAGGACCGGGACATCGAGGCTCGCGGCAACGGCAAGGAGCCGATCTCCGACGAAGAGATCCTGTCGCTTCTCCAGAAGATGGTTAAGCAGCGCACCGAATCGGCCTCGGTCTACGAGCAGGGCGGTCGCCCGGAACTCGCCGCCAACGAGCGCGCCGAGATCGCCATCATCGAGAGCTTCCTGCCGAAGCAGATGGACGAGACCGAGATGAAGGCGGCGGTCGAGGCGGCGATCCTCGAGACCGGCGCGGCCGGGCCGAAGGACATGGGCAAGGTGATCGCCGCCCTGAAGGGCACGTTCGCGGGCCGCATGGATTTCGGCAAGGCGAGCGGGCTCGTGAAGGCGGCGCTGGCGGCGAAGGGCTGACCCTCTAGGGCCGAGCCTCTCCCCGCAATCCTCCGCCGAGTTCCGGGGATGTGAGGGACTCGGTCACGCCTCTCGCGCTATAGGAGCGGGTTCACGCAACCCGTCCCAGGCCCCGTGCGCTATCCGCCCCACATCCTGGAAGAGATCCGCTCCCGGCTGCCGGCCTCGTCGGTGGTCGGCCGCCGCGTGCAGTTGAAGAAGGCCGGCCGCGAGTGGCGCGGCCTTTCGCCGTTCAACGCCGAGAAGACGCCGTCCTTCTACGTGAACGACCAGAAGCAGTTCTACCACTGCTTCTCGTCCTCGAAGCACGGCGACATCTTCACCTTCCTCATGGAGACGGAAGGCCTCAGCTTCCCCGAGGCGGTCGAGCGGCTGGCGGGCGAGGCCGGCGTCAGCCTGCCGGCGCCCACCGAGGACAACCGCGCCAGCGAGCAGAAGCGCGCCGGGGCGATCGAGGTCATGGAGATGGCCGCCCGCTGGTTCGAGGAGCGCCTGCGGTCGGGCCAGGGCAGCGAGGCCCGTGCCTACCTCGAGCGCCGCGGATTGCGGGACGAGACTCAGCGGGCCTTCCGCCTCGGCTACGCTCCGAACGACCGCTACGCCCTGCGCGACCACCTCGCCGGGCAGGGCGTCGAGAAGGCGCTGATGGTCGAACTCGGCCTGCTCGCGGCCGGGGAGGGCGTCTCGGTCCCCTACGACTATTTCCGCGACCGGGTGATGTTCCCGATCACCGACACCCGCGGCCGGGTCGTGGCCTTCGGTGGTCGGGCGCTCGCCAAGGAGGTGCGCGCCAAGTACCTCAACTCGCCGGAGACGCCGCTCTTCCACAAGGGCCGGACGCTCTACAACCTGCACGGCGCCCGCAAGGCCGCCCACGAGCGCGGATCGATCATCGCGGTCGAGGGCTACGTCGACGTCATCGCCATGACGCTCGCCGGCCACCCCGAGACGGTGGCGCCGCTGGGCACCGCCCTGACGGAGGACCAGCTCGCCCTGCTCTGGCGCCACGCCGACGAGCCGATTCTCTGCTTCGACGGCGACAAGGCCGGCCAACGGGCGGCCTACCGGGCCCTCGACATCGCGCTGCCGCTCCTCGAACCCGGCCGCTCGCTGCGGATCGCGCTGCTGCCGGGCGGCCAGGACCCGGACGACCTGCTGCGCTCGGGCGGCCCGACGGCCATCGACCAGGTGCTGACGGCGGCGCTCCCCCTGTCGGAACTGCTGTGGCGGCGCGCCCTCGAGGCGGGACCGGTCGACACGCCGGAGCGCCGCGCCGGCCTGACGCAGACCCTGCGCACCACCGTCGCGACGATTCGCGACGAGACCGTGCGGCGCTACTACCGCGACGATATCGAGGAGCGCCTGCGCGGCCTGTCGCCCCGCGGCAACCGCGCCGCCCGCGCGGGGCCGCGCGGGCGGCAGCGCTTCACCCGCCCCGGCGAGCCCGTCTCGCCGCGCATCACCGGGAGTCCGAGCCCCTCGGTCACGGCCTCAGCGGGCTTCACGGGCGCCGCTTCGGTCCGCGAGGCGGTCATCGTCGGTACCCTGCTGGCCCATCCCGAGATGATGGCGGAGTTCGGCGAGGAGGCGGCCGAACTCGACTTCGAGGATCCGGACGCGCGGGCGCTGCTGTCGGTCCTGCTGGCTTGCGCGGCCGAGGACGAGCACGCGGCGCCCGAGGTGTTGCAGAACCGCATCAATCGCGCCGGACTCACAGGGGCGGCCGACCGAATCCTCGCCCTGGCCCGCTCGCGGGACCGCACGACCCTGGCTCCGCACGCCGATCCGGCCCACCGCGCAGACGCGCTCCGACAGGCGATGATCTTGCACCGGCAGGCAGGAGCGCTACATAGCGAACTTCGCGAAGCACGGCAGGCGTTTGAGGACGATCCGACCGATGCCGGGTGGGCATGGCTCTGCGAAGTGAAGGCGAGGCTGGAGACCGTCATCGCCGCCGAGGCGGAGGCCGATACACCGGTGTCGAGCGACTCGACGGCCGTGTAATGCCTGTGTCATGGCGGTGGCGGGGGACCCGGTCCCGCCATAGTTAACAATCGGTCAAGCCTCGGGCTTGCATACGGAAACCGACGACTCACGGCGACTGGAGCGATCCGGCGCCGACCTCATACAGCGGCGCCGACGGCGTGGACCGGCCTCATCAGGGCCTCCGCAACGCGCCGCGTGCGAAACAATAGGCTGATCATGGCGACGAAGGCAACGGAACGGGACGAGACGGACGCTGCCCCCGAGCAGCAGACCGACGGGCCGCTCCTCGACCTGACGGATGCTTCGGTCAAGCGGATGGTCAAGCTCGCCAAGAAGCGCGGCTACGTGACCTACGAGGAGGTCAACGAGGTTCTGCCCGAGGGCCAGTCCGATCCGGACCAGCTCGAGGACGTGCTGTCGCAGCTCTCCGAGATGGGCATCAACGTCGTCGAGGCCGAGGAGACCGACGAGGCCGCCGGCGAGAAGGCCGCGGACGGCGAGGAGGAGGAGGCGGAGGGCGGCGAGGTCGCCGAGGTCGCTCCGGCGCGCGCCGTCGCGGTCGCCACGACCACCAAGGAGCCGACCGACCGCACCGACGATCCGGTGCGCATGTACCTGCGCGAGATGGGTTCGGTGGAGCTCCTGTCCCGCGAGGGCGAGATCGCGATCGCCAAGCGCATCGAGGCCGGCCGCGAGGCGATGATCGCGGGTCTCTGCGAGAGCCCGCTGACCTTCCAGGCGATCATCATCTGGCGGGACGAGCTCGTGGAGGGCAAGGTCCTCCTGCGCGACATCATCGACCTCGAGGCGACCTACGCGGGCCCGGACGGCAAGAACGCGCCGCAGCTCGCCGAGGGCGAGGAATCCGAGGACGGCGAGCCGCCGGCGCCCCCGGAGGGCGGCGACGACGAGGACGACCTCGAGAACAACGTCTCGCTCGCCGCGATGGAGGCGGAGATCAAGCCGCGGGTCCTCGAGACCTTCGACGCGATCGCCGCGAACTACCGCAAGCTGCGCAAGTTCCAGATCGAGGGCACCGAGCGCAAGGCCGCCGGCGAGCAGAACACGCCCGCTCAGGACCAGAAGCAGGCCGAGCTGAAGGACATCGTCGTCGCCGACGTGAAGTCCCTCTCGCTGAACAACAACCGCATCGAGGCGCTGGTCGGCCAGCTCTACTCGATCAACAAGCAGCTGATCGGCCACGAAGGCCGGCTGATGCGCTTCGCCGAGAGCCACGGCGTGGCCCGCGACGAGTTCCTGCGCCACTACCAGGGCTACGAGCTCGACCCGAACTGGATGGAGCGCGTCGGGACGCTGGGCGGCAAGGGTTGGAAGAACCTGGTCGAGCGCGGCTCGAAGCAGGTCGCGGAGCTGCGCGCGCAGATCCTCGACCTCGCCTCCGAGACGGGCCTGGAGATCGGCGAGTACCGCCGCATCGTCAACATGGTTCAGAAGGGCGAGCGCGAGGCCCGGCAGGCGAAGAAGGAGATGATCGAGGCGAACCTGCGCCTCGTGATCTCGATCGCCAAGAAGTACACGAACCGCGGCCTGCAGTTCCTCGACCTGATCCAGGAGGGCAACATCGGCCTGATGAAGGCGGTCGACAAGTTCGAGTACCGGCGCGGCTACAAGTTCTCGACCTACGCCACGTGGTGGATCCGGCAGGCGATCACCCGCTCGATCGCCGACCAAGCGCGCACGATCCGCATCCCGGTGCACATGATCGAGACGATCAACAAGATCGTCCGCACTTCGCGCCAGATGCTGCACGAGATCGGCCGCGAGCCGACCCCGGAGGAGCTGGCCGAGAAGCTGGCCATGCCGCTGGAGAAGGTCCGCAAGGTCCTGAAGATCGCCAAGGAGCCGATCTCCCTCGAGACGCCGATCGGCGACGAGGAGGACAGCCATCTCGGCGACTTCATCGAGGACAAGAACGTCGTCCTGCCGATCGACGCGGCGATCCAGTCGAACCTGCGCGAGACCACGACGCGCGTGCTGGCCTCGCTCACGCCCCGCGAGGAGCGCGTGCTGCGCATGCGCTTCGGCATCGGCATGAACACCGACCACACCCTCGAGGAGGTCGGCCAGCAGTTCTCGGTGACCCGCGAGCGCATCCGCCAGATCGAGGCGAAGGCGCTGCGGAAGCTGAAGCACCCGTCGCGCAGCCGGAAGCTGAGGAGCTTCCTGGACAACTGAGCCTGCGCCGCGGATCGCGCGGCGCTTCCCCGTCGCCCGCGTTGCCCCGGTGCCGCGCGGCATCCAGTCTGGCGCCATGCTCGAACGCCGCCCGCCAACGCCCGGATCCCCGACGGCCTTCGCGGACGGCTCGGAGGCTGACGACGTGCCCTTCGGCGCGCTCCAGCCCTCCGTGGGCATCCGCGACTGGCTGCTCGGCGAGGGCGCGCGGATGCCCAACGCCGAGGAGATGCTGGCCGGGCTCGCCGAGCGCCTGATCGCGATCGGCGTGCCGGTGGACCGGGCCTCCACGGCCATCGACACCCTGCACTCGGAATATGCCGGCGTCGGCCGCATCTGGACCCGGGACGGCGGCACCACCGTGCGGCTGTTCCCGCACGGCGCCCGCTCGACGGACGCCTATCTCAACAGCCCGTTCCACACGGTCCACGAGACCGGCGAGTGGCTGATCCTCGACCTGTCGAAGACCCCGGACGACGCCTACGCGATCGTTCCGGACCTGAAAGCCGGCGGCTACACCCACTACGTGGTGGCGCCCCTGTTCTTCACGAACGGCACGCAGAACGGAATCACCTTCGCCACCCGCGCACCCGAAGGGTTCCGGGACGACGACATCGCGATCCTGCGCTTCGTCATGCCGGCGCTGGCGGCCGTGATGGAGATGCGCGTCCTCAACAAGCAGCTCGACCACGTGCTCCGGCTCTACGTCGGCGACGAGCCGCACCGGGCGATCCTGGCCGGGGACATCCGCCGCGGGCAGGTGACCCGGATCCGCTCGGCGATCCTGTTCGCAGACATGCGCGACTACACCCGCACCACCGCCGACATGACGCCCGAGGAGGCCGTGGGCCTGCTCAACGTGTTCTTCGACTGCCTCGTGCCGCCGATCGAGCGGGAGGGCGGCGAGGTCCTGAAGTATCTCGGCGACGGCCTGCTGGCGATCTTCCGGGAGTCCGGCGACGACCTCGGCGGCGCGGCCAAGGGCGCGCTCACCGCGGCGCAGCACGCCCTGGCGGCCCTCGACGAGGCGAACGCCCTGCACCAGTTCCCGGTGCCGGTGGCCGCGGGCATCGCGCTCCACCACGGCGAGGCCGCCTACGGCAATGTCGGGTCCGGCTCCCGCCTCGACTTCACGGTGATCGGGCGCGACGTGAATCTCGCGAGCCGCATCGCGCAGCTGAACCGCGCCCTCGGCGAGCCGCTGCTGATGTCGAAGCCGTTCGTGGACTTCCTCTGGGGCGACCCGATCCCGCTGGGCGAGCACCGGCTCAACGGCTTCGACGAGCCGATGGCGGTGTTCCGGCCGAAGTTCCTGCGCCCGCGCAGATCCAGCTGACCAGGTCTCCGATCGCGGTCCGGCCCGGTCCCGACGTCGCGCGGCGGCCGCCAACATCCGCTCGCGAGCCCGCAGCGTGCCTGTGCGCCGGCCGCCTCACCACGTCGGCACGAACGGCATCGCGTAGGGGGTGTGCCGGCATCCCCAGACCGGGTCGATCATCTTCGCCATCACGTCCCGTGCCAGGGCGCCGGCGCGTATGGCGACCTCCCTCGGGACGTGGGTCCGTTCGAGGATCTTCAGGCAGGCGTGTCCGCAGGCGCTGTACTGGCCGAGATGGTACGCGTTGAGGGCGAATTCATCGAGCAAGCCGTACTCGTAGACCCAGGGATTCAGGGAGATCCCCTCGCTCGGAAGCGCGAGCGCAAGGCCCGCCTCCGCGTATCGATACCCGTCCGCGAACCGCTTCCTGAGCCTGCAGAACCGACTAGCCCCGTGGCGCGCTTCCGCCCGCGCCGGACGGACGGAGGTCGCGCGCTCGTAGAGCTGCAGCACCCTGTCCTCCGGCTCATCGAGGCGCTCCGCGTTCACCGCGGCCATCAGCAGGTTGAAATAGATCTCCTCGTCCCATCCGCCGAGATCGGCGCGCTTCAGGAAGCATGCGAGGGCCTTCCGATACTCGCCGGCGGCATCGTAGGTGGTCCCGAGGTACATCGTGTACCGGGCGATCATGAAGGGGTCTGTCTCGACCGCCAGCGCCTTCTCGAGGACGGCGATATCCCGCGCGTCCGCAGTCGTGTCGCGGTGCCGGGCGCCGTCGTCGCCCCGGCGCATCGCGAGGGGGAGGATCGGAGTCTCCGACACGCCGGGGCAGCTGAGGAATTCGTGCAGGACGCCCCGGTAGCGCCAGTTCTCCCGGTTGCTGACGAGCTGGTTGCGCCAGTATCGCGTGTGCTCGTCGATGATCTCGAACCGATAGCCGGGCGCGCGCAGCTTCGGCATCGTGAAGTCCGCGGGGATGATCAGCTCATCGTCAGCGTCGATGATCAGGGTGTACTGCGCATGACGCCGCGCGAGTTTCAGGGCCTCGTTTCGATTGTAGGCGAAATCGACCCACGGTCGCTCGACCAGCGCCCCCGGAATGTCCGCGAGCGCCGCGCGGACGATATCCTGGGTTCCGTCCGTCGACCCGGTATCGACGATGACCCAGTGATCGATGAGCGGTCGAACAGAATCGAGGCACCGACGGATAACGTGGGCCTCGTCCTTCACGATCATGGACAAACAGATCGTCGATCCGCGATTTTTCATCCTGACTCTGCCCCACCGCGCGCTCAGAACTCGCATCCGCGGCCGTCGATGCATCTAGCACCGCCGACATGCATTGACAAAGCGATCGATATTGTGGGTAAAGCCTCGATTAAACGGGTCAATCGTCGAAATAAGTACGTGCCGGATACGGATTTATGACGAAATACGGATCCTATATACATGAATCGAGATGATTCGATTTGCCGGAAGTGCGAGACCGGTGCCGGGTACTCCACCGGCTCAGGACGGAGTGCGCGGTCGACCGGCTCCCCTGATCGATCTCGAAAGGCAAGCCGGGCGGCCTTCCGGCCGTCCTGCCGCGGCCCGGAGATCTGCACGCATCGCGCGCGTTTCAGCCCCTGAGCGTCATCGTGCTGCCGGAGACGCCGAAATCGCGCAGGCGCCTCAGGAACGACATGCCCAACAGGCTGGTCGACAGGAGCCCGCGCGGGATCACGACCGCGTCGATGTCCCGCACCGTGATCGATCCGATCTGCACGATCGCGATCCGGATCGGCGCGACGCGGACCGTCCCGTTGGCGGTATTCCAGACGCGCGTGAAATCGGACGGTCCGACTTGGATCCCGATCCGCGCGGCGTCCTCCTCCGAGAACGCGCAGGCGCTCGCCCCCGTATCCACCATCATCGGTAGCGAACGGCCGTCCACGAGGGCGTTGACGAAGAAGTGGCCGTTGCGGCCGGCCTGGAGGGCTACGCCGGCGACGGCAGCGCCCGCGAGATCCGGCTCCGGCGCCGGCGCGATGGCGAGTGCTACCGGCACCGACCGCGCGCCGTCACGCAGCTTCAAGAGTGCCGTGACACCGAGGAAGCCGAGCATGCAGATCAAGAGGATTGTGCGCACGCGAATTCGCCCGTGACGTGGAGTGGCGGCGATCCGCGGAGTTCCCGGATCCCGGCGATGAGATGCCAGACCCGTGAAGGGATGGTGCGCGATCGCGAGCGCGGCCGCGACCGGCGGACGGATTCCGCTCCGCTTGGTGTCCAGTCCGTCACCGCGATCGGCCGATTGTCGCGGGAGAGCCGTCCTGGACGCGGCGCGGGGTTGACCGGCACCGGCCGGGAGGCCACATCTGCATCTGTTCCAGGGAGATCCCCGGCAAGGGGCTGAGAAACCGCTGGCACGTCCGTCAGGACCTGCGGCGCGGAAATCCTTCGAACCTGATCCGGCTCATACCGGCGTAGGGATTGGACCGCGGCCGCCCGAAAGGCAGGCCACAGCTTCTCACAGAAGCAGACGGCCCGGTCCCCGCGACGGCAATTCGCGGAGATGCCCGTGCCCCTCGACCGCCCCGCCTCACCGATCGGCCGCCGCCGCAGCCCCGACGGCTGTGTCGCGCCCGAAACCCTTCCGGCGCGGACCGACGTCGCCGTGGTCGGCGCCGGGCTGATCGGGCTGTCGATCGCGTGGCGCCTCGCCCAGGCCGGCAGCGCCGTGACAGTGCTGGAGCGGGACACGATCGGGGCGGGCGCGAGCCTCGCGGCCACCGGCATGCTGGCCCCGGCGGCCGAGCACGAGCCGGGCTCCGACCCGCTGCTCCCGCTCGCCCTGGACTCGCTCCGGCTCTGGCCCGAGTTCCGCGACGCCCTGGAGGCGGAGTCCGGCCGCGCGATCGACTACCGGGCCGACGGCACCCTGGTGCTGGCGGTCGGCCGCGACGAGGTCGAACGGCTGCGCTTCCGCTACGACCTGCAGCGCCGCTCGGGGCTCGAGGCGACCTGGCTGCCGGGCAGCGAGGTGCGGCGCCTCGAGCCGGGCCTGCGCCCCTCCGTCACTGCCGGCATCCACTGCCCGCTCGACCATCAGGTCGACCCCCGTCTGGTGATGGACGCCCTCACCGAAGCCTGCCGCCGGGCCGGCGTGATCCTGGTGGAGCGGACCCCCGTCACCGCCCTGGACTGGTCGGGCGGCCGCGTGACCGGGATCCGCGCCGGCGACCGCGTCGTCGCGGCGGAGACCGTCATCCTCGCCTCCGGCGCCTGGAGCGGGGAGGGCGGCCTGCTGCCCGACGCGCTCGCCCTGCCGGTCCGCCCGCTGAAGGGCCAGTCCCTGGCCCTGCGCACGACCGCCCGCACCGGTACCCTGGCGCGGATGGTCTGGACCGAGCAGGTCCACATGGCGCCGAAGAGCGACGGCCAACTCATCGTGGGCGCGACGGTCGAGGATTGCGGCTTCCGGCCCGGCGTCACCGCGGGCGGCCTCTACGCCCTGCTCGAGGGTGCCCGCCGGGTGCTGCCCGGCATCGAGGAGATGGAGGTGGAGGCGGTGTGGAGCGGCTACCGTCCGACCTCCGACGACGACGCGCCGATCCTGGACGCGATCGCCCCGGGCCTCGTCGCCGCCACCGGGCATCACCGCAACGGCTACCTGCTCGCCCCGGTCACCGCCGACGCGGTCGCCGCGCTGGTGCTGCGCGGCGCGCTGCCGGCGGTGGCGCGTCCCTTCACCCGCGCGCGCTTCGGCCAGCCGGAAGCGCTGAGGGCCTCGGCATGAAACTGCTCGTCAACGGTGAGCCGCGCGAGTGCGCGGTCGAGACGGTGGACGCCCTGTTCCGCCTCGAGGCGGAAGAGAGCGGCATCGAGAGCCCGCAGGGCGTCGCCATCGCGCTGAACGGCCGGGTTCTGCGCCGCCGGGACTGGGTCGAGACCCCGGTCTCGGAGGGCGACCGCGTCGAGATCGTCCGCGCCATGCAGGGAGGTTGAGCATGGACCAGAGTCACACGCCACCGCGCCCCGAGGGCGGGGACGACAGCCTGACCATCGCCGGGGTGACGCTGTCGTCCCGGCTGTTCATCGGCACCGCCGGCTACCCGACGCAGGCGATCATGCGCGACGCCGTCGCGGCGAGCGGCGCCGACGTGGTCACGGCCTCGATCCGACGGGTCTCGCTCCAGGGCCACGGCTCGGACACGGTCAAGATCCTGAAGGGCAAGCGCTTCCTGCCGAACACGGCCGGCTGCGAGACCGCCCGGGACGCGATCATGACCGCCGAACTCGCCCGCGAGGCGCTCGACACCAACTGGATCAAGGTCGAGGTGATCGGCGACCGCGAGACGCTCTACCCGGACGTGATGGAGCTGATCGAGGCCTGCCGCCATCTCGTGGACGACGGCTTCGTGGTGCTGCCCTACTGCAACGACGACCCGATCGTGTGCCAGCGCCTGGAGGATGTCGGCTGCGCCGCCGTGATGCCCATGGGCTCGCTGATCGGCTCCGGGATGGGTGTCGCCAACCCGGCCAACCTCGAGCTGATCTGCCGCCGGGCGACGGTGCCGGTGGTGGTCGATGCCGGCATCGGCACCGCCTCGGACGCGGTGATCGCCATGGAGCTCGGCGCCTCCGCCTGCCTGATCAACACCGCCGTCGCCAAAGCCGACGATCCGGTGCGGATGGCCCGCGCCATGGGCCGGGCCGTGGAGGCCGGGCGCGACGCGCACCGCGCCGGGCGGATCCCCCGCCGCGGCCGGGCGGAGCCGTCGAGCCCGCAGCTGGGCCTCGTCGGCTCGTGAGGGCGCTGCCGTCGCCGCTGCTCACGGTGACGGATCGGCACGGGCATCCGCGGCCCCTCGCCGAGACCGTGCAGGCGGTCCTCGACGGCGGCGGGCGCTGGATCTGGTTCCGCGACAAGGACCTGGAGCCGGAAGCGCGTCGGCGCCTCGGCGCGGGCGTCGCCGCGCGCGTGCGGGCCCTGGGGGGCTTCCTGACGGTCGGCGGCGACGTCGCGCTGGCGCGGGCGCTGGAGGCCGACGGCGCGCATCTCGGCGGCGGCGCGGGGCCGGAGGCGATCGCCGCGGCGCGGTCGGCGCTCGGTCCGAGCGCGCTGATCGGCGTCTCGGTCCACGCGCCGCGCGAGGCCGCGGCCGCCGCGCAGGCCGGGGCCGATTACGTCACCCTCAGCCCGATCTACGCGACCGCGAGCAAACCCGGCTACGGGCCGGCGCTGGGTCTCGAGGGACTCACGGATAGCCTCGGCGCCGGCCTGCCCGTGGTGGCGCTCGGCGGTCTCGGTCCCGGGGCGGTCGGGCCCTGTCGCGCGGCCGGGGCGGCGGGTTTCGCTATCATGGGCGGCCTGATGCGAGCCGCGGATCCCATCGAAGCGACACGGGCGCTCCTGAAGGTCTGGGGCGCCGCGGAGACGTCGGCGGCTCGGACCGCCACGTAGATCTCCGCCACACCGTGAAAGTCAGCCGCCGGCTCTGCGAGCACAGCGAAGCCATCCGGGGACGCGCGACGTCCGGCGATGCCGCGCGGCCCTCGATCGCCCGCGCCGCGCTAGAACGGCCGATGCTGGGGCAGCACTAGGAGCTGGTAGGCCCGTAGGGCGGCCGCGGGATCGCCCGGTGCGCTGCGCGGAGCGCCGCCGACCAGCGCTCGCGCAGATCGTGGAAATAGCCCTCGCCGGCCTCGATCCGGTGATTCACCTCGAGCGTCAGCGCGTTCCGGCGGGCGACCGCGATGTCGATCGGCAGGCCAACACCGAGGTTCGACCGCATGGTCGAGTCCATCGAGACGAGGCTCACCTTGAGGGCGTCGTAGAGGTCGGTCGTGTACTTCACCGCCCGGTCGAGGATCGGCTTGCCGTACTTGTGCTCACCGATCTGGAGGAACGGCGCGTCAGTGCTGCACTCGATGAAGTTGCCCGCCGAGTAGATCAGGTACAGCCGCATCTCGCCGTCCCCGATCTGGCCGCCGAACAGCAGCGAGATCGAGAAGCGGATGTTGGCCGCCTCGAACCCGTCCTTCTCGATGGCGCGCACCCGCCGGATGGCGCGGCCGATCAGCTGTGCCGCCTGGAACATGGTCGGCGCCTCGACGAGTTTCTGCAGCGGCTCGCCCTCCTCCTCGCCGGGGACACCCTCCTGGAGCAAGCTGAGGACCGACTGGGTGATCGAGAGGTTGCCCGCGGAGGCGAGCATCATCACCCGCTCGCCGGGAACGTTGAAATGGTGGAGCTTGCGGTAGGTCGAGATATCGTCGAGCCCCGCATTGGTGCGGGTATCGGCGACCATGACCAACCCTTCCTCCACCAGGACACCGACGCAGTAGGTCATCGTCTTCGGGCTCTCGTGCGGTCGGCGGACCGGTGTCGGAACGATCAGGATTGAGCGGCGGCCCTGCCTTGCTCGACCCGCAGCTTCACGTCCAGTGTCTCGGTGCCACCGCCGGTGCGGCTGCCGCGAATCGGCGCGGCCCCGAGGTAGTCCAGGCCGGTGGCGACGCGGATGTAATTGTCCGCCGGGCTCACGTCGTAGCACGGGTCGAACGCCACCCAACCGAGATCCGGCACCAGGGCCTCGACCCACCCGTGGGGCGCCTCGACATCCGCCTGCCCGTCGTCCCGGGCCCGGTAGCCGGCGACGTAGCGGGCCGGGACGCCGATGTGACGCGCGGCGGCGATGAAGACGTGCGCGAGGTCCTGACAGACGCCGCTTCCGGCCGCGAACGCCTTGGCGGCCGGCACCGCGTTGCTCGCAGGTCCGGCCTCGTAGGCCACCGCGCCGTGGACTGCCCCCATCAGCCGGTGGAGCAAGCCGAGGACGGCGCCGTCGCCCTCGGCGGCAACGCGCTCCGCGAAGGCGTGCAGCTCCGGGCTGGCGGCACACAGGTCCGTGTCGCGGAGGTAGAACTCGTCCGGCAGGCGCTCCACCGTTCCGCGGACGACGCCGTGCGTGTCGTCGGTATCGACCTCGCCGGTGACCCGGATGGTCAGGGCGTCGGCCGGCTCGTCCGGGGTGAACCAGTGGACGACGTTGCCGAACCCGTCCTCGCGGGCAGTCAGCCGCCCGTCGACAGTGGTATCGATTCGCCACCCGCGGACGTACTGCCCGTCATGATCCCGCGGCGTCAGCCGTAGGACCTGCACGAGCCCGCGGGCCGGCTGCTCGTAGGTGTAGATGGTCTCGTGAACCACGCGGATGCGCATGCGCCGTCCCGTCCGTCTCGTTCAGCCGACCAGATACTGCTTGGCGATCGCCTCGCCCACCCTGTTGTTCTCGGCGATGAACGCCTCGACGAACTCGTGCAGCCCCGTGGCGAAGACCCGGTCGATGTCCTCGCCCTCCAGCTTCGCCAGCATGTTGCCCGCGAGGCGCTGGCTCGGTCCCCGGCGGCCGTAGGCGTCGGCGATCAGGTCGAGATACTCGACGATCACGCCGTAGCAGTTCGCGAAGGAGCGCGGCATCTGCTTGTTGAGCATCAGGAGGTCGGCCACCAGCAGCGGCTTGATGCTCTCCCGGTAGACCCAGTGGTAGGCGTTGAAGGCCGACACTTCGCGCAGGATCGTGGTCCACTGGAAGTAGTCGAGGCTGCCGCCCACCGTCTCGTCGTGCGGCAGCAGGATCTGGTACTTGACGTCGAGGATCCGGGCGGTGTTGTCGGCCCGCTCGATCGCCGTGCCGAGCCGCGTGAACCAAAAGGCGTCGTTGCGCAGCATCGTCCGGAAGGCCGAGCCGTCGAAGGTGAGCGAGACCGTCTTCACCCAGTCGAGGAAGCGGCCGAACTCGTCGCGGTTGAGGTCCTTGCCGGAATAGTTGCGCAGCTCCAGCCACGCGCCGTTGATCGCGTCCCACATCTCGGTGGTCAGCGCGGTGCGCACCGAGCGGGCATTCTCGCGGGCCGCCTCGATGCAGGAGCGGATCGAGGACGGGTTGTGCGGGCTGAAGGCCAGGAAGTCGCAGACCGTGTCGGCGTTGACCGCGCTGTAGTGCGTCTTGAACGCGTCGGGGTCGCCGGCCGAGGCGAGGGCCGATTCCCACTCGTTGCTCCCGCCGCCGCCGTAGCTCGTCGGCAGCGACGCGAAGCGGTGCGCCGCGTCGAGGATGCGGGCGACGAAATCGGCGCGCTCGACGTAGCGCGAGAGCCAGAAGAGGTTGTCGGCAGTCCTGGAGAGCATCGGTCTTCAGCCAAGTCGTGCGGACCACAATGTCCGCGCCTCGGAACGTCGGGACGGCCTGGACCTCAGGCGTCGAGCACCCAGGTGTCCTTCGTGCCACCGCCCTGGCTGGAATTGACCACCAGGGAGCCTTCCTTCAGCGCCACCCGGGTCAGGCCGCCCGGGACGATGCGGATCTTGTCGGCCCCGCACAGCACGAAGGGCCTCAGGTCGACGTGGCGGGGCGCGACGCCCGAGGCCACGAAGGTCGGGCAGGTGGAGAGCGACAGGGTCGGCTGGGCGATGAACCCGTCCGGGGCGTGCTTGAGCTTCTTGGCGAAGTCGTCGAGCTCGCGCTTGCTGGCGTGCGGCCCGACCAGCATCCCGTAGCCGCCCGAGCCGTTGACCTCCTTCACCACCAGGTCGGACAGGTTGTCCATCACGTACGCGAAGGCGTCCTTCTCGCGGCAGCGGTAGGTCGGCACGTTGTGCAGGATCGGCTCCTCGCCGGTGAAGAACTTCACGATCTCGGGCATGTAGCTGTAGACCGCCTTATCGTCCGAGATGCCGGTCCCGACCGCGTTGGCGAGGGTCACCGAGCCGCGCTCGTAGGCGTTCATCAGCCCCGGCACGCCGAGGACCGAATCCGGGCGGAAGACCAGCGGGTCGAGGAAGTCGTCGTCGAGGCGGCGGTAGATCACGTCGACCTTCCGCGGCCCCTCGGTGGTGCGCATGTAGACGACGTCGTCCTTGGTGAAGAGGTCGGACGCCTCCACCAGCTCGACGCCGAGCTTGTCGGCCAGGAACGAGTGCTCGTAGAACGCGGAATTGTAGCGCCCGGGGGTCAGGAGCACGACGGTCGGGTCGCGGGTCGCCGAGCCCGGCGCGAGGCTGCGCAGCGTGGCGAGCAGGGCGTCCGGGTAGTTCTCCACCGGCGCGACCCGGTGCTTCGAGAACAGGTCCGGGAACAGGCGCAGCATCACCTCCCGGTTCTCCAGCATGTAGGAGACTCCCGAGGGGATGCGGGCGTTGTCCTCCAGCACGAAGAAGTCGTTCTCGCCGGTCCGGACGATGTCGATGCCCGCGATGTGGACGTAGAGGTCGTGCGGCACGCGGAAGGACCGCATCTCCATGCGGTAATGGGCGTTGCGGTAGACGAGGTCGGCCGGGATGATGCCGGCCTTGATGCATTCCTGGGCGCCGTAGATGTCCTTCAGGAACAGGTTGATGGCCGTGACCCGCTGCGTCAGCCCGCGCTCCAGGAAAGCCCATTCCGGCTTGGTGATCACCCGGGGGATGATGTCGAACGGGATCAGCCGCTCGGTCGATTCGTTGTCGCCGTAGACCGCGAAGGTGATGCCGATCCGGCGGAACAGCAGCTCGGCCTGGCTGCGGCGGGTGTTGAAGTGCTCCGGCGGCGTCGAGTCCAGCCACGCCTTGAGCTGGCCGTAGGCGTCGCGAACGGCGGCCGGATCGGCGGCGCCGGTGCCGAGTCCGTTCATCTCGTCGAAGGCCGTCACCGCCATCTCGCTCCTCCCGTACGCTCCCGCTCTTGAGGCAAGAGGCGCGCCACCCGTTCATGGCTATATCCGCGGGCGATAACGCTCAAGGCGGCCGGAGGATCAGATCAGCTTGAGGCCTTTCAGGCTGGCGTGACCGTTTCGGCCGAGGATCACGTGGTCGTGGACGACGATCTTGAGCGGCGCCAGGACCGCCACGATCTCGCGGGTCATCGCCACGTCGGCCGCGGAGGGGGCCGGGTCGCCGGACGGGTGGTTGTGGGCCAGGATGATGGCCGTGGCCGACAATTCGAGCGCCCGGCGGGCGACTTCGCGCGGATAGACAGGCGTGTGGTCGACGGTGCCGCGTCCCTGCACCTCGTCGGCGATGAGGTGGTTGCGCTTGTCGAGGAACAGGACGCGGAACTCCTCGCGCGGGGCGAACGCCATGGTGGCGCGCAGGTACTCGTGCAGCGCGCTCCACGAGCCCAGGAGCGCGCGCTCCCGGATCGCGCCCCGGGCGAGCCGCCGCGCCGCGGCCTCGATCACCTTGAGGTCGGACGCGACCCCGGCGCTCACGCCCTCCACTTCCATCAGCCGCGCCGGCTCGGCGCTGACCACCTCGGCGAAGCTGCCGAACCGGGCGACCAGCGCCTTGGCGAGGGGCTTGACGTCCCGCCGGGGTATCGCCCGGAACAGGACCAGCTCCAGCAGCTCGTAATCGGGCAGCGCGTCGGCCCCCGCCGTTGCGAACTTCTCCCGCAGGCGGTCGCGATGGCCGTGGTAGTGCGGCGCCTCCTTCTCGACCGGGGACGGGGCGGCGCTGTCGGCGAACAGCCCCGCCTCACCGTCGTCCGGCCGCGGCGACACGGCCGGTCAGGCGGCCGGGTTGACGGGCTGATGCAGCCCCTTCGGCGAGATCGTGAAGATCTCGACGCCGGTCTCGGTGACGCCGACCGTGTGCTCGAACTGGGCGGAGAGCGAGCGGTCGCGGGTCACGGCGGTCCAGCCGTCGCCCAGGACCTTCACGGCGGGCCGGCCGAGATTGATCATCGGCTCGATCGTGAAGAACTGTCCGGGCTTGAACGGCACGTCGTAGCTGGCCTCGACGTAGTGCAGGATCGTGGGCGCGTCGTGATAGGTGCGCCCGAGGCCGTGGCCGCAGAAGTCGCGCACCACCGAGCAGCGCTCGCCCTCGGCGTAAGACTGGATCGCCCGGCCGATATCGTTGGTCGAGCCGCCGGGCTTCACGGCGGCGACGCCGCGCATCAGCGCCTCGTAGGTGATCTCGCACAGGCGCTGGGCCTTGCGGGGCACCTCGCCGACATAGGCCATCCGGCTCGAATCGCCGTGCCAGCCGTCGAGGATCAGGCAGATGTCGAGGTTGACGATGTCGCCCTCGCGCAGCGGTTTGTCGTTGGGGATGCCGTGGCAGACCACGTGGTTGATCGAGGTGCAGATCGACTTCGGATAGCCGCGGTAGAGGAGCGAGGCCGGATAGGCGCCGTGATCCATCGCGAAGGTGTAGGCGAGCTTGTCGAGCTCCTCGGTAGTGACGCCGGGCTGCGTCGCCTCCATCAGCAGGTCGAGGGCCTCGGCGGTGAGCCGCCCCGCGCGGCGCATGCCCTCGAATCCCTCGGAACCGTGGATCGGCGGTTCCGGGGCGCGGCGCGCACCCTGCGCACTGGCCTGTTCCTGCTGCATGATCGGGACTTTTTTCGCGGCGGCGTCAATCGGGCTCCGCCTTATGTACGGCGCGGGGCGCGGGAGTCCAAGCCGCATCGGTCACCGGTCGGGCGAGGCTTGCGCCGGTCGCGGGGCTGGCGGCATAAGCGGCCGCGAGACGCCCGGGTGCGCGCAGGCAGATTCGCCGCGCGGTCGGTCGCGGGGCAGGCGAGGGCCGGATGGCAGGCAAGGCGGTACCGCACTTCCACAACGAGCCGGGCGTGCCGGTGATCACCGTGGGCGTGAAGGAGTTCATGTGCATCGGCGCGCTGCCGCCGTTCGACCACCCGCACGTGTTCCTCGACATGGGCGCCGACAGCGAGATCATCTGCCAGTACTGCTCGACGCTCTACCGGTACAGGGCCGGTCTGAAGGCCGATCAGGCGGAGCCGCAGGCCTGTGTGTGGCGGGACGACGCCAAGGTCGCGGCGGAGTAGGCGCCGCCGACCGTGCCCTCTGGCAGTCCATCTCTGCGGATCGGGATCGTCGGGGCCGGGATCGGCGGCCTGACGGCGGCGCTGGCTCTGTCGGATGCCGGCCACGCCGTCACGGTGATCGAGCGCCGGACCGGCTTCAGCGAGGTCGGGGCCGGGATCCAGATCTCGCCCAACGCGAGCCGGATCCTGGCCGGGCTCGGGCTCTCTGCGGCCCTGCGTCGGGCGGCGAGCGAGCCGCCCGCCGTCGAGGTGCGCGCCCTCGACAGCGGCCGCCGCATCGGCGGCGTGGCGCTCGGCGCGCAGGCGCTGAGCCGGTTCGGCGCGCCCTACTACGTGATCCACCGCGCCGACCTGCAGACGCTGCTGCTCGACGCGCTCCGGAGTCGCTCGACGATCCGCCTGCTGATGGGCCGCACCGTCACGGCCGTGTCCCGGACGGCCTCGGAGGCCGTCCTCACCGTCGAGGGCGCGAGCGGGGCCCAGCCGGCCGCCTTCGACCTCGTGGTCGGCGCGGACGGGCTGCGGTCGCGCCTGCGCGCGCATCTCGATCCGGCCCCGCTCCGGCCCGGACAGGCCGCGGCGTGGCGGGCGCTGATCCCCATGGAGGCGGCCCCGCAGGCGCTGCGCGGCGCCGCCACCGGCCTGTGGCTCGGCCGCGGCCGGCACGTGGTGCATTACCCGGTGCGGGACGGGCAGTTCCTCAACGTGGTGGCGGTCGTGCCCGAAGCGGTGGGCGACGAGGGCTGGGGCCGGCTCGGCGAGCCGGCCGTGCTGCGCGGGCATCTGCGCGGCTGCGCCGCGCCGCTGCGCGACCTCCTGAGCCTGCCGGATTCCTGGCTGGTCTGGTCGCTCGCCGACCGGGCCGTGGCGCGCCCGCTCGCCCGCGACCGGCTCGCGCTGATCGGCGATGCTGCCCACCCGGTGCTGCCCTACCTCGCACAGGGCGCGGCCCTGGCGATCGAGGACGCCGCGATCCTGACCCGCGCCCTCGCGGACCACGCCGACGTGCCGGCCGCGCTCGCGGCGTTCTCGGGCGCGCGGACCGCCCGGGTGCGACGGGTTCAGAAGGCGGCGCGGAGCAACGGCCGGACTTACCACGCCGGCGGCGTGGTGGCGTTCGTGCGCAACGCCGTGATGGCCCGCCTCGGCCCGGACGGCATGCGGGACCGCTACGCGTGGCTGTACGGCTGGACGCCCCCCGCTTGATCGGACCCGCCGCCCCCGCTACCGAGGGCGCATGCGGACGTGGCGGAACCGGTAGACGCACGAGACTTAAAATCTTGCGGCCGCGAGGCCGTGCGGGTTCGAGTCCCGCCGTCCGCACCAGCACGCATCGCGACGCCGGACCGGGGCTCCGGAGGGGAATGGCGTGGTCTACGTGCTCATCATCATGCTGGCCGGCTCGGGCTCGGCGATCGGGTCCGTGGAGTTCAACACCCGGCAGGCCTGCGAGGCCGCCGCGAAGCAGATCGCGGACGCCGAACGGCCCTATGGCGGCGCCTCCCCGGTCACCGTGTGCGCGCCGAAGGGGTGAGCGCCGGGCGGTCCGGAATGCGCGGGATCGGTCGCATTCGAGCGATCGCCGAAACCGGCTCTTCGCGCCTCCCTGCCAGGGTCAGGCCCGGGAGATTCCGGCATGATCGACGCCCTTCAGACCGCCGCGACCGGCATGACCCGGGCCACCGATCGGCTCGGGAAGGCCGCCGAGACCATCGCGGCGAGCGGCGCGCCCGTCGGCGACGCGGGCCTGCCGCCGGCCGCGCAGGTGGACCTGTCGGGGGCCGCGCTGGACCTGATCGGGTCGAGGTCGGCCTTCGCGCTGAACGCCGCGGTGGCGCGCTCCGCCGACCGCATGATGGGTCAGCTCCTCGACGTCACCGCCTGAGGGCGGGGAGGGCGAGACCGGCCAGGATCGCGGCCGCCGCGAAGAGCAGCGTCACGCCGACGAGGCGGTAGGCCACGACCCCCACCACGCCGCCCGCCAGGAAGGCGCCCACGGTCGAGAGGTACAGCCGCAGCCGCACCGGATCGTGGGCCTTCAGCGGGTCGGCGCCCGGCGCGCCGCGATCGAGCCAGCGCGCGAGCTCGATGCCGATATCGGTGATCATGCCGGTCACGTGCGTGGTCCGGACCCGCGACTCGGAGATCTTGGTCACGGCCGCGTTCTGGAGACCGAGGACGAAGCTCAGGCCGAGCACGAGGGCGTGGCTCCGTGCCGGCTCGTGGAGCGGCAGCACGAGCAGGCCGACGGCGACGAGGAGGATCGCCTCCGCGCAGACTCCGTAGGCGTAGGCGCCCGGACGGCGCCCGCGGCGGCGGCGGCGGATCAGCAGCGTCGCGGTGGCGGCGCCGAGGACGAACAGGATGACGAGCAGGCCCGCCTGCAAGGCCAGCAGAAGGTCACCCGTGCCGGTCCGGTCGGAGATGGCCGAGACGTTCCCGGTCATGTTCGAGGCGTAGAGGCCCACGGCGTAGAAGCCGGCGGTGTTCAACGCGCCGGCCACCCCGGCGAGGGAGAGGGCGAGCGCCCTGTCGGCCTCCGGGGTGCGCGTCTCGCCTTCGTGGACCAGCATGGACCCGTCGATGACCCGTCGGTGGGTGCGGACCGCCGGATTCGGCCGGCGCCGCCACCGTCTTAAGCCACGCGCCCGGGCCCCGTCACGGCGCCCGGCGCAACCCCCGGCTCACCAGCCGCGATAGCCGTAGCCACCCTCGTATTCGCCGCGCCAGTGGCGGGCCGGGCCGTAGCCGACCGGGACCCGCTCGTAGGTCACGGTCCGGCGGGTGGCGTAGACCGGCGCCTCCTCCTCGTAGACGCGGTAGACTGGGGCCGGCCGCACGACCACGGGGGCCGGGGCGTAGCCGTAATCCGCGTCGCCGTAACCGTAGCTGGGCGCCGCGTGGGCCTGGGTCGCGGCGCCGATCAGGGCGCCGGCCGCGAGGCCGCCGATGATGCCGGCCGCGATGGCGCCGCCGCCGCGGGCCTCGGCGGCGGTGGAGGCCAGGGTGCCCGCGCCGATCAGCGCGGCGGCCGAGAGCAGAGCGATGCGTGTCATGACCTGTCTCCGGTGGGTGCGGGGAGCGCCTGCGGCGCCCCGGATCACACGAGGGACAATGCCGCGCCCGCGCTGCACCGAAGCTGAAGCCGGCCTGCAGCCACGGTTCAGCTTGTCGGCCCGGCCTCCGGATCGGGGGCGGTCCGGACGTAGCCGCGGGAGATCAGGCGGCTGCGCTCGCGCGTGCGCCGCTCCGCCTCCATCAGGTCGGACAGGGCGTCGGCGATCGCGCAGCGCAGGGCGATCCCGGCATCGCCGCCCGCGAAGCCGAGATAGGCGGAGCTGATCGCCTCGACGGGGCATACGTGATCGTCGCGCTGGGCCAGGACCTGGGTCAGCATCGGGTTCTCCTTCGTCGCGTCCGGGAACGAAAAGAGAACAAGCCATAAGGGTTAACGTTCCGTCAACGGCGGCCGGGCCGGCCGCGCTCGACCGGCCAAACCCTGTGGACAACGCCGTTTCCGGTGCCGGGCAGCTGTGGATAAGCCGGCTTACTCGGGCATGCGCGGCAGCGGCTTGCCGTCGGCGGGAATCGGGTAGCGGGCCGCGTTCAGCTCCATCGCCAGGAACGTGTAGTAGCCCGAGATCGCCGCCAGATCGACGACGCCGGGCTTGCCGAACCGGGCCTCGGCGCGCGCGAAGGTCGCGTCGGAGACGCGCCTCGTGTCCTGGAGCTCGGCGGTGAAATCGTACACGAGGGTCTCGTCGTCGCTCATCTTGGCCGGCCGGCGGCCGTCGCGGATCGCCGCGATGATGTCGGCGGAGATGCCGGCCTTCTCGGCTATCGGCGCGTGGACGTACCACTCGTAGTCCTGCGTCCAGCGGCGGGCGGTCATCAGGATCACCAGCTCCGAGAGCGTAGTGCCGATCTTCGGCTTGAAGCGGAGATAGTCGCCCATCGACCGGGCGAGCGTCATCACCTCCGGCGAGTACATGAGCGGCTCGAACGGCCCGAAGGGCGGCTTGCCGCGCGCCTGCGCGAAGGCCTCAGCCGCCTGTCTCTGCTCGGGAGAGTAGTCCCGGCGCGGGATGGTCGGCAGCCGGTCCTGCGCCGGCGCCGCCGTGACCGCCAGAGGCAGGACCACGGAGAGGGCGGCGAGGGTAGGCGCGCGGCGGCGGAGGGTCATCGTTTCGCTCCCGTCGGATCTGTGCAGTCGCGCCGCACGATCGCGGCGGCGCCGCGCGGTTGCCAGGGCTCGGGACGGGGACCCCGTGTCGAATCGTGCCCGGCGTCACGGGAACGCCGGACGCGGCGCCGACCCGGGTTCGCGCCGGTTGCACTCGACGCCGCGCCGCGCCATCAGCGGCCGCGATGGCCGGTCCCGCACCCGTGCTGCCGATCGAGGCGGCGCTCCCCGATCTGCGCCGCGCGCTCGCCGCGCGGAACGCCGCCGTCCTGGTGGCGCCCCCGGGCGCCGGCAAGACGACCCGCGTGCCCCTCGACCTCCTGGCGGCGCCCTGGCTCGACGGGCGCAAGATCATCCTGCTGGAGCCGCGCCGCCTCGCGGCCCGGGCCGCCGCCGCGCGGATGGCCCAGACGCTGGGCGAGCCGGTCGGCGGCACGGTCGGCCTGCGCGTCCGCCTCGGCTCGAAGATCTCGGGCCGCACGCGGATCGAGGTCGTCACCGAGGGCGTCTTCACCCGGATGATCCTGGACGATCCGGAGCTGTCCGGAATCGGCGCCGTCCTGTTCGACGAGTTCCACGAGCGTTCCCTCGACGCCGATCTCGGCCTCGCGCTGGCGCTCGACGCGCAGGGCGGCCTGCGGGAGGACCTGCGGATCCTCGTCATGTCGGCGACCCTCGACGGCGCCCGGGTCGCGCGGCTGATGGGCGACGCCCCGGTGGTCGCCTCCGAGGGCCGCGCCTTCCCGGTGGAGACCCGGTACGTGGAGCGCGACCCGAACCGTCGGGTCGAGGACTCGGTTGCCGAGGTCACCTTGCGCGCCCTGCGGGCGGATCCGGGCTCGATCCTGGTGTTCCTGCCCGGACAGGCGGAGATCCGCCGGACCACCGACCTGCTGGCCGAGACGGTCGGGCCCGACGTGCAGCTCGCGCCGCTCTACGGCGCGCTGACGCCCGCCGAGCAGGACCGCGCCGTCGCGCCGGCATCCGCCGGCACGCGGAAGGTCGTCCTCGCGACCAGCATCGCCGAGACCTCCCTGACCATCGAGGGCGTCCGGATCGTGGTCGATTCGGGGCTGGCGCGGGTCCCGGTCTACGAGCCGGGCCTCGGCCTGACCCGTCTGGTCACGGCCCGCGCCTCTCGCGCTTCCGTGGACCAGCGCCGGGGCCGTGCCGGACGCACCGAGCCCGGCCTCTGCTGGCGGCTCTGGTCCGAGGCCGGCACGAACGCCCTGGAGCCGTTCACGCGGCCCGAGATCCTGTCGGCCGACCTCGCCGGGCTGCTCCTCGACTGCGCCGCCTGGGGCGTGACCGACCCCGGCGCGCTCGCCTTCCTCGACCCGCCCCCGGCGCCCGCCCTGGCGGAGGCCCGCGCCCTGCTGAGCGAGCTGGGCGCGCTCGACGCCGACGGCCGCCTGACGCCGGTCGGCGCGCGGCTGCGGGCGCTGCCGCTGCCGCCGCGGCTCGCCCGGATGGTGACGGTGGCGGCCGGCACCGGTCAGGCCCGGGCCGCCGCCGACCTCGCCGCCGTGCTGGTGGAGCGGGGCCTCGGGGGCGACGGGGTCGACCTCGACGAGCGGGTCGAGCGGTTCCGCCGCGACCGGGGCGGGCGCGCCGCCGACATGCGCCGGCTCGCCGAGAGCTGGGCCCGGATCGCCGGGGCGGGAGGTCCCGCGAGCCCGGACGCCGGCCCCTCCGGCGCCGGGCCGCTCCTGGCGCTCGCCTATCCGGACCGCGTGGCCCGGGCGCGCGGCCGCGAGGGCGAGTTCGTGATGGCGAGCGGCCGGGCCGGGCGCCTCGACCCGGCGAGCCCGCTCGCCCGCGAGACCCATCTGGTGATCGCCGACCTCGCCGGATCGGCCGGGAACGCCCGGATCCTCGCCGCGGCGGCGATCGGCGCCGAGGCGATCGAACGGCTGTTCGCCGGCCGGATCGAGTCGCGCACCGAGATCGCCTTCGATCCGCCGGCAGCCGCCCTGCGGGCGCGGGCGGTCCGGCGACTCGGCGCAGTCAGTCTCGGATCACGGCCGTTGCCGGTGCCGTCAGACATGGACAGCGCCGCGATTCTGGCGCGCGGCATCGCCGATCTCGGGATCGACCGGCTTCCGTGGACGCCGGCCCTGGCGCAGTGGCGAGCCCGGGTGAACTTCCTCCGCGCCGCCGAGGGCGCTGCCTGGCCCGACCTGTCGGACCAGGCGCTGGCCCGGACGGCGGAGACGTGGCTGGCGCCGTCCCTCGTGGGTCGCGCCGGCCTGGCGTCGGTCACGGCGGGCGATCTGGCGGACGCTCTCCAGGCGCTGCTGCCCTGGGACCTGCGCGCTCGGCTCGACGCGGAGGCGCCGACCCATGTCGAGGTGCCGACCGGCTCGCGCATCCCCGTGGATTACACGGCCGAGGAACCGGCGCTGGCGGTCCGGGTGCAGGAGCTGTTCGGCCTCGACCGGCACCCGCGGGCCGGTGGCCGGCCGCTGGTCTTGCACCTGCTGTCGCCGGCGCAGCGGCCGATCCAGATCACCCGGGACCTGCCGGGCTTCTGGCGCGGCTCCTGGGCGGCGGTGCGGTCCGAGATGCGCGGGCGCTACCCGCGCCATCCCTGGCCGGAGGATCCGCTCAGCGAGGCGCCGACCCGGCGGGCCAAGCCCCGGGGAACCTGACATCCGCCCACCGAAACCTCGACACGAACGGACCCGACGCGATGACTACGGATAAGGATGCCTACGATCCCGCCGCCGAGGGCTGGGCGCTGGTGGAGGACAAGGGCTTCATCGCCCATGTCGGGCCGCTGCACGTCCGCGGCGCGGACGGCGCCTACGCGTTCCGGGCCGATCAGAAGCACGCCAACCTGATCGGCGTGGTCCACGGCGGCATGCTGATGAGCTTCGCCGACCGGGCTCTCGGCGAGACCGCGATGCGCGCCGCCGAAGGCGCCAACTGCGTGACGATCCAGCTGGAGATGAAGTTCATCGATGTCGGCCGCCTCGGCGACTGGATCGAGATCCGGCCGCAGGTCGTCAAGCGCACCGGCTCCCTCGTGTTCATGCGCGGCGACGTCCGCGACGGCACCCGTCTCCTCGCCTCGGCGGACGGCGTCTGGAAGATCCTGCGGCGCCGGCCCAGTTGACCAGCTCAGGACAGGTGTCCTAGCCTGCCGGCGCGCGCCGCGGCCCGTTGCAGGATGCGCGGGGGAGGATCGTATGCGACCGTCGCGGACCGATGCATCCGGGATCGCGGCCGAGCGCGGCCGTGTCCCGCCCTCCCGGCGCACGGTCCTCGCGGCCCTGGGAACACTCGCCGTCACGGCCGGCGACGCGGCGGCGCAGCCCGCGCCGCCCAGCACGGTGACGAGCCCGCCGCGCGACTTCCGCCCGGGAGCGCCGCCGACCACCTACTTCACCGATCCGGACATCGTCACGGTCGACCCGGCCTTCGAGCCCTACATCGTGCCGAACAGCGCCATCCGCCGGCTCTGGACCGGCGCCCTCTGGGCGGAGGGACCGGCCTGGAACGCCGTCGGCCGCTACCTCGTCTGGAGCGACATCCCGAACAACCGACAGATGCGCTGGCTGGAGGAGGACGGGCACGTCTCGACCTTCCGCATGCCGAGCAACAATTCCAACGGCAACAGCTTCGATCGCCAGGGGCGGCAGCTCACCTGCGAGCATGCCACCGGGCGCGTCGTCCGCTACGAGCTCGACGGCTCGGCGACGGTCCTGGCCGATTCGTTCGACGGGAAGCCGCTCAACTCCCCCAACGACGTGGTCCAGCACCCGGACGGCGCGTACTGGTTCTCCGATCCGCCCTACGGCGCGCTCCTCTACGAGGGCCTCCCCGACGCGGCGGGCGGTCCGAGCAACCCGCACGGCCATCTCGATCCGCGGCTCGGCCAGCCGGCCGGGACCGGCCCGCGGCGCCGCGTGCTGCCGAACGCGGTCTACCGGATCGACCCGTCCGGGCGGGTCGACCGGGTTCTCACCGACGACGAGGTGCCCGACCCCAACGGCCTGTGCTTCTCGCCCGATCACCGGACGCTCTACGTCTGCTCCACCGGGAAGGGGCCCGGCGATACCGGACCCGGCGGCAAGGGCGAGATCTACGCCTTCGACGTCGGGACCGGGGCGGCGCTGTCGAACAAGCGCCTGTTCTCGGACTGCGTCGTGGACGGGGTGAAATGCGGGCCCGACGGCCTGCGGGCCGACGTCGACGGCAATCTCTGGGTGTCGAGCAACGCCGGTCGTGCCGTGGGCTACAACGGCGTCACCGTCTGGACACCGCGGGGCAAGCTCATCGGGCGGATCCGCCTGCCGGAAGTGTGCGGGAATCTCACCTTCGGCGGTCCCAAGCGCAACCGCCTGTTCATGGCAGCGAGCCAGTCGCTCTACGCCGTGACGGTGAACACCCAGGGTGCCGGTCCGGCCTAGGATCCCGCCCCTGCGATCCGGCAAGGGAGCGGCGCCGATCCTCCGATCGGCCATGGCTGAGCGGGCATCGGGACGCTATCTGTCACGGGCATGAGCGAGGATCCCGCCCCCGACCCGACCTTGAGCCGCCTCAGCGCGGCCCTGGGGGAGTTGCCGAAGCGCGGATTGCCGCCGGTGGAGCGGTGGGACCCGCCCTATTGCGGCGCCATCGACATCCGCATCGCGGCGGACGGGACGTGGTTCCACAACGGCTCGCCGATCCGCCGGGACAAGCTGGTCAGGCTGTTCGCCAGCATCCTGCGGCGCGAGCCGGACGGCCGCACCGTCCTGGTCACGCCGGTGGAGAGCGTCGGCATCACCGTGGACGACGCGGCCTTCGTGGCCGTCGAGATGGCGGTGGACGGGAGCGGGGCGGAGCGGCGCGTCTCCTTCCGGACCAACGTCGACGATCTGGTCAGCGTCGATGCCGAGCACGCCCTTCGCTTCGAGGCGGCACCGGACGGGGCGCTGAAGCCCTACCTCCATGTCCGCCGCGGGCTCTGGGCGCTCGTGACCCGGGCGCTCACCTACGACCTCGTGGATCTCGCCGAGGAGCGCGTCGTCGACGGGAAGCCCTGGCTCGGCCTGTGGGCCGGCGGCGCCTTCCACACGATCGCGCCGGTCGCCGCCGCGTGAGCGACCCGCTCGCCGATTTCCTCGCCCGCGCCGCCGCCGGCCTGTCGCCGGATCCGCCCGGGCCGGACGATCCGACCTCCAATCCGCGGGGCGACCACAGCCTCGATCCGGACGGGACGGCCGTGATCCCGCCGCCGCCGCACCGCCGGGCCGCCGTCCTCGTGCCGGTCGTGCCGCGCGCGGACGGTCCGACCCTGATCCTGACGATGCGGGCCGCCAACCTGCGCGACCATTCCGGGCAGGTGGCGCTGCCGGGGGGCAAGATCGATCCCTCCGATCCCGGGCCCGCGGACGCGGCCCTGCGCGAGGCCTTCGAGGAGATCGGGCTGCCGCCCGAGGCGGTGCGGCTGCTCGGCTATCTCGACCCGTACCTCTCGGGCACCGGCTTCCTCGTGACCCCGGTCATCGGCTTGGTCGATCCCGGCGCGGTCCTGACGCCGAACCCGAACGAGGTGGCCGACGTCTTCGAGGTGCCGCTCCCGTTCCTCTTGGACCCGGAACGCTACCGCCTGCGCTCCCGCGCGTGGCAGGGCCGCGAGCGCTGGTTCTACGCCCTGACCTTCGGCGAGCGGCTGATCTGGGGCGTCACCGCCGGAATCCTGAATAATCTGCGCGAACGGCTCTACCCGGAGGCCGGGCCGGGCGACGCCGGGCGCCCGGCGCGTTAGGCTGGCCCCATGCTCCGCCGCGTCCTCGAAGAGTTCGGCCTCTTCCTCGTCCCCTTCGCGCTGTTCCTGGTCTACCTGCTGCTGTCCGGCCGCAATCCCCTGCGGCGGGTCCACTGGGACGCCCACCTGTTCCGCCTCGTCCTGGCCGGGCTGGCGGTGGTGATCGGCACCCTCGTCTACGAGGGGCTGTTCTCCGAACGCCGCCAGGGGGGCTACGTGCCGACCCACATGGAGAACGGCCGCCTCGTGCCCGGCGGCTTCCGGTGAGCCGCGCCCTCGATCCGGCGGGCCTGAGCGCGCTGCTCGAACGCCCGGGGGTGCGCCGCGTCCTCGCCGCCCTGGACGCGCCGGGCGCGGAGACCCGGCTGGTCGGCGGCTGCGTCCGCGACGCGCTCCTCGGCGCGCAGACCGCCGACATCGACATGGCGACCACGCACCGGCCCGAGGCGGTGATGCGGGCGGCGCAGCGGGCGCACGGCCTCAAGGCGGTGCCGACCGGCATCGAGCACGGCACGGTCACCCTGGTGACCGAGGAGGGGCCGATCGAGGTCACGACTCTGCGCGAGGACGTCGAGACCGACGGGCGGCACGCGGTCGTCCGCTTCGGCACCGACTTCCTGCGCGACGCCGAGCGCCGGGACTTCACCGTCAACGCGCTCTCCCTCGGCGCCGACGGGAGCCTGCACGACCCGGTGGGCGGCCGCCCCGACCTCGCGGCCGGGCGGGTGCGCTTCATCGGTGACCCGGCGACACGGATCCGCGAGGACGCCCTGCGGATCCTGCGCTTCTTCCGCTTCCATGCCCGGTTCGGTGCCGGCGCGCCCGACGCCGCGGCCCTGGCTGCCTGCGTGGCCGCGCGGGACAGCCTCGACCGGCTCTCGCGCGAGCGCGTGCGCGCGGAGTTCCTGAAGCTGCTGGCGGCCCCCGGCGGCCCGGCCCTGGTGACGACGCTGAGCGCGACCGGCCTGCTGGCGCGGATCACCGGCGGCGTCGGGGAACTCGGGCGGCTCGCGCGCGCCGCCGGGGCGGGCCTGCCCCCGGTGAAGCGCCTCGCGGCTCTCGCCGTCGGCGCCCGGCACGACGCCGACCGGCTGCGCGAGCGGCTGCGTCTCTCGAAGAGCGAGCACGGACACCTCCTCGGCTACGCCGAGGTGCTGGCCGATCTCCACGGATGCGCGGTGCTGGACGCGGTCGCGGCGCGGGCCCTGGCGGCGCGGCACGGGCTGTCGTGCCTGGCCGATACGCTGGCGATCCTGGCCGGAGAGCCGCGGCCCGCGGTGACGGAGGCGGCGCGGGCGGCCCTGCGGGCCCTGGAGGGGGAGGGGGCGTCGCCGGCCTTCCCCCTGGCGGGTGCGGATCTGGTGGCGGCCGGGGTGGCGCCAGGCCCCGGCATCGGGCGTGGGCTGGCCGCGGCGCGGAAAGTCTGGCTGGAGCGGGGCTGCCCGACGGACGCCGCCGCGCGGGCCGACCTGCTGGCGCGGGCGCTGGAGAGCGCCCGCTGACCGGGATCAGAGCTTGAGGAGCGCCTTGGTCTCCTGGAGCTGGACGATCTGGCCGTTCAGCTCCTCGCGCTTCTGCAGATCCTCGGTGGCGTCGCGCTGCATCTCGATCGCCTCGATGTCCCGGTCGAGGGATTCGTGGGTCAGCTCCTCGATCGGGGCGGCGCGCTCGGCCAGCACGGTCACGGCCGTCGGCCCGATATCGGCGAAGCCGCCGCGGACGTAGATCCGCTTGCCGCTGCCCTGGCTCTCGGTGATCACGATGACGCCGACGCGCAGGGAGGTTAGCACGGGCGCGTGGCCCGGCATCACGGTCATCTCGCCCTCGGTGCCGGGCAGCTGAACGGCGGTCACCTCGCCGGAATACAGCGTCCGCTCGGGGCCGACGAAATCGAAGTGGAAGGTGGCCATGGCCTGACGTGTTCCCGGATCGGCGGCGCGCGCCCCGCCGCGCGGGCGGAGCGTCTCGGAAAAGGCTGCGCGGACGGCACCGGTGAGGGTCGCCCGCGCAGCCTCTGCCCCCTTCCCGCGCGGGGAAGGGGGGATGTCGTCTTACGCGGCCTTGAGCTTCTTGGCCTTCTCCTGGGCCTCCTCGATGGTGCCGACCATGTAGAAGGCGGCCTCCGGGAGGTCGTCGTAGTCGCCGTTCACCAGGCCTTTGAAGCCCTTGATGGTGTCCTCGAGGGCGACCTGCTTGCCCGGCGAGCCGGTGAACACCTCGGCCACCGAGAAGGGCTGCGAGAAGAAGCGCTCGATCTTGCGGGCGCGGGCGACGGTCAGCTTATCCTCCTCGGACAGCTCGTCCATGCCCAGGATCGCGATGATGTCCTGGAGCGCCTTGTAGCGCTGCAGGGTCTGCTGGACGCGGCGGGCGACGTCGTAGTGCTCCTCGCCGAGGATCGCCGGCGACAGCATGCGCGAGGTCGAGTCCAGCGGATCCACCGCCGGGTAGATGCCCTTCTCGGCGATCGAGCGCGACAGCACGGTCGTGGCGTCGAGGTGGGCGAACGAGGCGGCGGGCGCCGGGTCGGTCAGATCGTCGGCCGGCACGTAGATGGCCTGCACCGAGGTGATCGAGCCCTTGGTCGTGGTGGTGATGCGCTCCTGGAGGGCGCCCATGTCGGTGGCGAGGGTCGGCTGGTAGCCCACCGCCGAGGGGATGCGGCCGAGGAGCGCCGACACCTCGGAGCCCGCCTGCGTGAAGCGGAAGATGTTGTCGACGAAGAACAGCACGTCCTGACCGTCGTCGCGGAACTGCTCGGCGATGGTCAGGCCGGTCAGGGCGACGCGGGAGCGGGCGCCGGGCGACTCGTTCATCTGGCCGTAGACCAGGGCGCACTTCGAGCCCTCGGCGGAGCCGTGCTCCTTCGGGTCGACGTTCACCTTGGACTCGATCATCTCGTGGTAGAGGTCGTTGCCCTCGCGGGTGCGCTCACCCACGCCGGCGAAGACCGAGTAGCCCGAGTGCACCTTCGCGATGTTGTTGATCAGCTCCATGATCAGCACGGTCTTGCCGACGCCGGCGCCGCCGAACAGGCCGATCTTGCCGCCCTTCGCGTAGGGGGCGAGCAGGTCCACCACCTTGATGCCGGTGACGAGGATCTGCGCCTCGGTCGACTGCTCGGCGTAGGAGGGGGCCGGCTGGTGGATGGCGCGGTAGGTGGTGGCCTGGACCGGGCCGGCCTCGTCGATCGGCTCGCCGATGACGTTCATGATGCGGCCGAGGGTGTTCATGCCGACGGGAACCTTGATCGGCTCGCCGGTGTCGGTGCACTCCTGGCCGCGGGTCAGGCCCTCCGACGTGTCCATGGCGATGCAGCGGACGGTGTTCTCGCCGAGCTGCTGGGCGACCTCGAGGACGAGGCGGGCGCCGTTGTTCTTGGTCTCCAGGGCGTTCAGGATCTCGGGCAGGTGGCCCTCGAACTGCACGTCGACCACGGGGCCGATGACCTGGGTGATCTTGCCGACCTTGTTGGAGCCGGTGCCGGGGAGTGCGGTGTTCGCCATGGTAAACCTACCCTTCAAGCTGTGCGGTCGGGTCGCGGTGCCTCAGAGGGCTTCCGCGCCCGAGATGATCTCGATGAGTTCCTTGGTGATCATGGCCTGACGGGTCCGGTTGTAGACCAGCGTCTGCTTCTTGATCATCTCGCCCGCGTTGCGGGTGGCCGAGTCCATGGCGCTCATGCGGGCGCCCTGCTCGGAGGCGGCGTTCTCCAGGAGCGCCCGGTAGATCTGCACCGTCAGGTTCTTCGGCAGCAGGGTCTCCAGGATCGCCTCCTCGGACGGCTCGAATTCCAGGGCGGCGTTGCCGGCAGCCGCCTTCGCGGTCGTGTCGGCAGCGGGCAGCTCCGCCGGGATCAGGCGCTGGGCGGTCGGGATCTGCGAGATCACCGAGCGGAACTCGGAGTAGAACAGGGTCGCGACGTCGAACTCGCCGGCCTCGAAGCGCGTCAGGATCTTGTCGGCGATGCTGGCGGCGAACTCGTAATCCACCGGCCGGTTGCCGCGGATATCCATGCTCTCGACGATCTGGTCGCGGTACTGGCGGCGCAGCGCGTCGAGGCCCTTCTTGCCCACCGTCATGATCTTGACGGTCTTGCCCTCGGCGGCGAGCTTCTGAGCGTATTCGCGCACCGCGAGGCGGACGATCGACGAGTTGAACGCGCCGGCGAGGCCGCGGTCACCGGTGCAGACCACCAGCAGGTGCGTCTGCTCCGAGCCGGTGCCGGAGAGAAGCTTCGGGGCGCCGACGCCGCCGACGAGGTTGCCGGCGAGGTTGCCGAGCACCGCGGACATCTTCTCGGCGTAGGGACGGCCGGCCTCGGCGGCCATCTGCGCCCGGCGCAGCTTGGCGGCGGCGACCATCTGCATGGCCTTGGTGATCTTCTGCGTCGCCTTCACCGAGGTGATGCGGTTGCGCAGGTCCTTCAAACTCGCCATCGGGTGAGGTCCAGGTCCGTTCTATGGGCCTCTCCTTCCCTCGGCGGGAAGGAGCCGGAAGTGCGGGCGGTGCAGCGGGGACCGCGATCCCCCCGCACCACCCGAGATCCCTCCCCGCGGGGAGGGGCCTCACATCAGCCGATCGACTTGGCGACGCTCTCGACGACGCTCTTGAGCTTGCCGGCGTTCTCGTCCGACAAGTCCTTGGAGGCGGCGATCGAGTCGAGCAGGTCCTTGTGCTTGGAGCGCAGGGTGCTCAGCAGCGAGTCCTCGAAGGCGCGGACCTTGGTCACCGGGAGCTTGTCCAGGTAGCCGTTCACGCCGGCGTAGATCACCGCGACCTGCTCCTCCATCTTCAGCGGCGAGAACTGCGGCTGCTTGAGGAGCTCGGTGAGGCGGGAGCCGCGGTTCAGCAGCGCCTGAGTCGAGGCGTCGAGATCCGAGCCGAACTGCGCGAAGGCCGCCATCTCGCGGTACTGCGCGAGCTCGCCCTTGATCTTGCCGGCGACCTTCTTCATCGCCTTGGTCTGGGCCGAGGAGCCCACCCGCGACACCGAGAGGCCGACGTTCACCGCCGGGCGCACGCCCTGGTAGAACAGGTCGGTCTCGAGGAAGATCTGGCCGTCGGTGATCGAGATCACGTTCGTCGGAATGTAGGCCGAGACGTCGTTGGCCTGGGTCTCGATGACCGGCAGGGCCGTCAGCGAGCCGGCGCCGGCGGCGTCGCCCATCTTGGCGGCGCGCTCCAGCAGGCGGCTGTGGAGGTAGAACACGTCGCCCGGATAGGCCTCGCGGCCCGGCGGGCGGCGCAGCAGGAGCGACATCTGGCGGTAGGCCACGGCCTGCTTGGACAGGTCGTCGTACACGATCACGGCGTGCATGCCGTTGTCGCGGAAGTACTCGCCCATGGCGCAGCCGGCGAAGGGCGCGATGAACTGCATCGGCGCGGCGTCCGACGCGGTGGCGGCGATGACGATGGAGTATTCCAGGGCGCCCTGGTCCTCCAGCACCTTCACGAACTGGGCCACCGTCGAGCGCTTCTGGCCGATGGCGACGTAGATGCAGTAGAGCTTGGCCTTCTCGTCACCGCCGGCGGTGTGGCCCGGCTTCTGGTTGAGGATCGTGTCGAGGGCGATGGCGGTCTTGCCGGTCTGGCGATCGCCGATGATCAGCTCGCGCTGGCCCCGGCCCACCGGGATCAGGGCGTCGATCGCCTTGAGGCCCGTGGCCATCGGCTCGTGCACCGACTTGCGCGGGATGATGCCCGGGGCCTTCACGTCGACGCGGCGACGCTCGGTGGACTGGATCGGGCCCTTGCCGTCGATCGGGTTGCCGAGGGCGTCGACGACGCGGCCGA
Organism: Methylobacterium sp. ME121; assembly: GCF_000974725.1. Lineage (NCBI taxonomy): Bacteria > Pseudomonadati > Pseudomonadota > Alphaproteobacteria > Hyphomicrobiales > Methylobacteriaceae > Methylobacterium > Methylobacterium sp. ME121. The sequence goes on along the minus strand of NZ_BBUX01000004.1, from coordinate 48,145 downwards.
GGAGACCCTTGCCGACCGGCACGTCCACGATGGCGCCGGTGCGCTTGACGGTCTGACCTTCCTTGATCTCGCGGTCGGAGCCGAAGATCACGATGCCGACGTTGTCCTGCTCGAGGTTCAGGGCCATGCCGCGCACGCCCGACTCGAACTCGACCATCTCGCCGGCCTGGACGTTGTCGAGGCCGTAGGCGCGGGCGATGCCGTCGCCGACGGACAGGACCTGCCCGACCTCGGAGACCTCGGCCTCTTCGCCGAAGTTCTTGATCTGGTCTTTCAGGATCGCGGAGATCTCGGCGGCGCGGATGTCCATACTCGGGCCTCTGTCGCTGATGCGTCTATGCGTGTTCGGTTCGGATGGGGGCGCTTACCGCGCGGCCCGCATCGCGAGGCGGATACCGTTGAGCTTGGTCTTGAGAGAGGCGTCGACCATGCGCGAGCCCATCTTCACGACGAGGCCGCCGATCAGGCTCGGGTCGACCACGAGGTCGACGTCGACGTCGGCCTTGGCGATGTCGCGCAGCGACGCCTTGATCTCCTCGATCACCGCGTCGGACGGCCTCTCGGCCACGCGCACCTGGGCCCGGACGATGCCCTTCGAGTCCTGGACCAGGGCCCGGAACGCGTCGATCATGTCGGGGAGCGCGAAGAGCCGGCGGTTCGAGGCCGCGAGGCGGATGAAGTTTCCGGCCAGGCCGCCGATGCCGGCCTTGTCGAGCACGGCGCCGATCGCGGCCTCCTGCTCCTCGGCGCTGAAGACCGGGCTGCGGACGAGGCGGCGGAGATCCGCGCTCTCCTTCAGCAGCCCGTCGAACTGATTGAGGGACTCGGCGACCGCGTCGACCTGGCGCTCGTCGCGCGCGAGTTCGAACAGGGCGGAAGCGTACCGGCCCGCCACGCCTGCGACCAGGGGACCAGCCTCGGAACCGTTCTGCGCCACCCGTCGCTCTCTTCTCTGGTTGCCCGCCCGCTCCGCGCGCTCCGGCTGGAGCGCGGTGCGAGACCGTTCGGGACGTGGGATCGCGCCGACAGCGGACAGGTCGAGAACTGTCCTCGTGGCGCGGCGACCGCCTAGCATGCCAGCATGGCCGCGCGCAACACGGCAGGCGCGCGTCGCTGCGCGTCAGGACGGCGGAAGTGTGACGCGGGGAACGCGTCAGCAGGCGAGCCGGTCGCAGCGCCGCACGCTCGCGATCATCTTGGCCATGGCGCCGGCGCCCGGATGGCCGAGGATGCCGCTGTTGCCGAGGACGTAGGACGGCGTCGCGTAGAGGCCGAGATCCGCGGCCATCCGCATCTGGCTCTTGAGCGCCGCGCGCACCTCCTCGCTGTCGGCGATCGCCTCCACTTCTGCCTGCGGGATCCCGAGCGCGGCCGCGGCCGTGAGCGCGCCCGGCCCGTCGATGCGGCCGGGCTTGCCCAGCAGCGTCTGGTAGAAGCGCCACGCCGCCTCGGAGCCGAGCTTGCGCTGCACCGCCAGCATCACCTTGGCGGCCTGCGCCGATTGCGGCGACAGGATCGGGTTGTGGACAAGACCGATCCGCAATTCCGGGTCGCTGTCGTGCAGGGCGACCACGTCGGCGGCCGCCTTCCGGCAGTACGGGCAGTTGAAGTCGAAGAACTCGTAGAGCGTGGTGCCGGCATCCCGCGGCCCGACATAGGTCACGCCGCGCAGGCCCGGGATCTGCCCGGTGATCTCGCCCGGCAGGATCGAGTTCGCCACCGCGCGCCCGTCGTCACCGGTGACCGCGACGCGCTGGCCGTAGGATTGCGCGGAGGCGCCGGTCAGGCCGGCCCCGAGGGCGGCGGCCGCGGCGAGGAGGAGGCGTCGCGAGACAGGCTTCGAAACAGGCATGGACTCGGCCGGGGCGTGGCTGTCCCGCTCCGGCCGCGCCGAAGCGGAGCCGGACCAGAACCAGGGGGTCGAGTCGGTTTGATGGCCGAGCGGCGTGAACGTCGCCCTACCGCGTGGCCGGCGCGGCCTAGCGCAGCCCCTTCGGCCGGTCGCCGGTCGCCCAGGCCAGGGCCTGCTCCAGCCGGTCGTTGCCCCAGAACAGCTCGCCGTCGTCGGCCAGGAAGGTCGGCGCCCCGTAGATCCCGCGGGAGCGCGCCTCCTCGACGCTGACCCGGAGCTTGGTCTTGTTGGTCTCGGCGGCGGCGGCCCGCACGGTCTGCGTGCCGTCGAGCCCGAGCGAATCGAGAATCTCCGCCACGGCCGCCGGCTCCGCGATCGAGCGGCCCTCGGCGAAGCTCGCGGTGAAGACCGCCTTCGAGAACGGCACCAGCCACGCCTGGTCCTGGCCGAGGATCGCGACCCGCACCGCGCTGAGGCTGTTCTGTGGAAACTGGGCGGGGCGCGTCACCGGCGGCAGGCCGAGGCGGGCGGCCTCGCGCTCGACGTCGCGCCACATGTTCTTGCCCTTGGCCGCGTAGAGGTTGAACGGCGAGGTGGTCCAGCCCTGCGCGGCGAAGAGCGGCCCGACCAGGAAGGGGCGCCACCGGATCGCCACGTCCGCCTCGGCGGCGGCGGCCTCGACGCGCATGGCCGCGAGGTAGGAGTAGGTGGAGGCGAATTCGTACCAGAACTCCAGAATTGGCTGGCGCGCCATAGACTTCGCTTCTCCGATGCACTCTCGCGGCGATGACGACTGGCAACGCCCGCGCCGTTTCTGACACAGCCGCAAGGCCGCCGTGAGGCGAAACGCGGCCGATCCTCCGGCATTTGGCCTACGCGCGAGATGGCGCGCCGGTTGCAGGCCGGTGACACCCGCGATAAGCCGCAGACGCCCCGTCCCAGTTCCGGAAGCCGCATGTCCGTCCCCGCGAAGAGCCCCGTGAAGAAGGTCGTGCTGGCCTATTCCGGCGGCCTCGACACATCGATCATCCTGAAGTGGCTGCAGACCACCTACGGCTGCGAGGTCGTGACCTTCACGGCCGATCTCGGCCAGGGCGAGGAGCTGGAGCCCGCCCGCCGCAAGGCGGAGCTGCTCGGCATCAAGCCCGAGAACATCTACATCGAGGACCTGCGCGAGGAATTCGTCCGCGACTACGTCTTCCCGATGTTCCGGGCGAACGCCGTCTACGAGGGCGTCTACCTGCTCGGCACCTCGATCGCCCGGCCGCTGATCGCCAAGAAGCAGATCGAGATCGCCGAGAAGGTCGGCGCCGACGCGGTCTGCCACGGCGCCACCGGCAAGGGGAACGACCAGGTCCGGTTCGAGCTCGGCTACTACGCGCTCAAGCCCGACGTCACGGTGATCGCGCCCTGGCGCGAGTGGGACCTGCGCTCCCGCGAGCAGCTCATCGCCTTCGCCGAGCAGCACCAGATCCCGATCGCCAAGGACAAGCGCGGCGAGAGCCCGTTCTCGGTGGACGCCAACCTCCTGCACGCCTCCTCCGAGGGCAAGGTGCTGGAGGATCCGGCCGTCGAGGTGCCGGACTACGTCTACTCGCGCACGCTCTCGCCCGAGGAGGCGCCCGACCAGCCGACGATCATCACGATCGGGTTCGAGCGCGGCGACGCCGTCTCGATCGACGGCGAGAACCTGTCGCCCGCGAGCCTGCTGGCCAAGCTCAACGAGCTCGGCCGCGCCAACGGCATCGGCCGGCTCGACCTCGTGGAGAACCGCTTCGTCGGCATGAAGAGCCGCGGCATGTACGAGACGCCCGGCGGCACGATCCTGCTGCCGGCGCACCGCGCCATCGAGTCGATCACGCTGGACCGGGGCGCCGCGCACCTCAAGGACCAGCTCATGCCGCAATATGCCGAGCTGATCTACAACGGCTTCTGGTTCTCGCCGGAGCGCGAGATGATCCAGGCCCTGATCGACAAGAGCCAGGAGAAGGTCACCGGCACGGTGCGGCTGAAGCTCTACAAGGGCGGCGTCCACGTCGTCGGCCGCGAGAGCCCGCACTCGCTCTACGACCAGGATCTCGTGACCTTCGAGGAGGGTGCTGTCGCCTACGATCACCGCGACGCGGCCGGGTTCATCAAGCTCAACGCCCTGCGGCTGCGCACGCTGGCCCAGCGGAAGAAGCGCGAGGGCTGAGCCCGCTTCCGGTCGCCGCCGCGCGGGCGGCGACCGGCCTCGGCCGTCAGGCGGGCAGCCAGCGCTCGGCCGCCCGACGGAAGTCACCGGGTCCAAGATCGGCGTAGCGCAGGAAGATCTGCAGCGCGGGCTGCAGCTCGCGGTGGAGGCGCACGAGCCGCGTCTCCGCGTCCTCGTCGTCGTTCGCGGCCGCGCCCGGCACGCCGGCGAGATGGCGCTTCATCGCGTCCGTGTAGGCGCCGTCCGCGCCGTAGGGCCGCTCCGGATCGACGCGCGGCACCCCCTGCTCGGCATTCCACCCGATATGCAGCCGCGGGATCAGGGCGAGGTGCTCGGGCGTCACCGCGAAGGTGATGACGTCCGGTGTCTCGCCGGTCGCCGCGTCGCGGAAGACGTCGCCGACCGCGCTCGGGTCGAGCTTCGCCAGGCCGTTGTGGTACTGGTACCGGCCCGGCTTCAAGTGCGCGTTCTGGACGAAGACCGCGAGGCCGTCCTCCAGCGCCCGGTGCTCCTCCTCGGCGCCCTCGTCGTCGCCGGTAACGTTGGCGATGTCGCCGTCGCGATCCAGGCTGCCGTAGGGCGCCGCGGGGTGGATGGTCGGTGCGCCCGGCGCGGCGCCGCCCCAGGCGACGACCATCCGGCGGATCAGGGCGATGCGCTCCAGGCTCAGGTCGTAAACGGCATCGCTCATCGTGGGTCGGTCCCGGGTCTCACGCTGGAAGGCCCGTCTTACAGAGGCGCACCGCCCCCTGCTACCGCCGCAGGCAGCCCGTCAGCCCGTCGATCTGCCCCATCATGGCCTGGATCCGCGCGGCCCGTCGGCGCACGCCGGGAGAGGGCCGGCCGGCGCTGCGGGTGATCGGGTTCGGCAGGACGGCGGCGAGGAGGGCGGCCTCGTTGCGGGTCAGCCGGCTCGCGTCCTTGCCGAACCAGTGCCGGCTCGCGGCCTGCGCACCGTAGATCCCGTCTCCCCACTCGGCGACGTTGAGGTAGATCTCCATCATGCGGCGCTTGCCCCAGAGCGTGTCGAGCGCCAGCGCCAGCGGGATCTCGATGGCCTTGCGGATGTAGGAGCGGCCGGGCCAGAGGAAGACGTTCTTGACCGTCTGCATGGCGATCGTGGAGGCGCCGCGGCTCGGCGAGTCCTCGTCCTCGACCACGTCGCGGATCGCGCCGAAATCGACGCCGTGATCCAGGCAGAAGCGCTGATCCTCCGAGGCGATCACGGCCTGGGGCAGGGCCGGCGCGATGGCGGAGAGCGGGACCGGATCGCGGCTCACCGGCTGAAGCGTCAACCACCGTCCCAGCATCAGGGTCGACGGCGGCATCACCGCGCTATAGACGAGCGCCAACGTCAGCGCGAGGACGAACCCGACGGCGGGGAGCAGCAGCAGCGCTCCCACGGCCTGGCGGACGCGGCGGGAACGGCGCGGGCGCGCGAGCGGAAGGTCGCGACCTGCCGTCTCCCGCCTGCGTCGAGCCCCGTCCACCGTGAGTCCGTCCCCGCCCAACTGACACCCGATTGGTTTCCGCAAGGCCAGGACCGGACGTAAGCCCGATGACCCCGACCCCCTCAACGCAGGCACCGACCGGTTCGGTCAAGGCAGTCACGCCGGCCGCCGATTTTACCCACAGGTTGACGGAGGTCGCCGGCACCGTCGAGACCTTCCTGGTCGAGCGCCTCGGCCCCGCGGTCGGACCCGGCGAGATCGCCCGGCCGCCGCGCCTGATGGAGGCGATGCGCCACGCGGTGCTCGGCGGCGGCAAGCGCCTCCGGCCGTTCCTGGCCATCGAGACCGCCCGGATGCTCGGCGGTTCCGAGGCCGCCGCGCTGGCGGCCGGCGCCGGCGTCGAGCTGGTCCATTGCTACAGCCTCGTCCACGACGACCTGCCGGCGATGGACGACGACGACATGCGCCGCGGCAAGCCCACGGTCCACAAGGCCTACGACGAGGCCACCGCCATCCTGGTCGGTGACGCCCTGCAGACGCTGGCCTTCGAGATCGTCGCCGACCCGGCCTGGCAGCCGGATGCGCGCGTCCGCGCCGATCTCGTGCTCGGCCTCGCCCGCGCCTCGGGCCTGGGCGGCATGGTCGGCGGCCAGCTCCTCGACCTCACCGCCGAGGGCCGGTTCGGCGCGGCCAACATGGACGTGGACGACACCCTGCGGATGCAGGCGATGAAGACCGGGGCGATCCTGGCCTTCTCGGTCGAGGCCGGGGCGATCGTCGGCGGCGCCGACAAGGACCAGCGGGCCGCCCTCCTGCGTTACGGCCTCGCCCTGGGGCAGGCCTTCCAGATCGCCGACGACATCCTCGACCGGGAAGCTTCGCCCGAGGCCATGGGCAAGGCCACCGGCAAGGACAAGGATGCCGGCAAGGCGACGCTCGTCGACCGTCTCGGCATCGACGGCGCCCGCGCCGAGTGCGACCGCCTCGTCGGCGTCTGCGAGGACGCGGTGTCGTCCTGGGGGGAGGGCGCCCGCGTCCTGCGCGACGCCGCCCGCTTCACGGTCGCCCGCAAGACCTGATCGCGCCGGGCGGGGAAACCCGCCGGCCGCCTCGGGCGGCCGGGCCGGGCCCGACCACCGCGAGCACCGCGCCACGTCCGCGGTCGGCGCGCCACGGGCGGTCGCGACACCGCCGGATCGACGCGCTCCGCGGGGCGGACCCGCGCCGTCCCGATCGGGGCGATCCGAACCGGACGCGGGGCCGCGGAGCGCGCGGCGCCCGTCAGAGCCGGTTGTTCTTGTTGTGGACGTCGAGGCACACGGCGGCGAGCAGGACGACGCCCTTGATCACCTGCTGCCAGTCGACGCCGATCCCCAGGATCGACATGCCGTTGTTCATGATGCCGATGATGAAGGCGCCGATCACGACACCCGAGACCTTGCCGATGCCGCCCGCCGCCGAGGCGCCGCCGATGAAGCAGGCGGCGATCACGTCGAGCTCCATGCCGACGCCGGCCTTGGAATTCGCGGTGTTGAGCCGCGCGACGAAGATCATGCCGGCGAGACCCGCCAGCGCGCCCATGTTGGCGAAGGTCAGGAAGGTCAGCCTCTCGGTCTTGATGCCAGAGAGGCGCGCGGCCTTGATGTTCCCGCCCAGCGCGTAGATCCGGCGCCCGATCGTCGTCCGCGTCGTCACGAAGCCGTAGAGCGTCACCAGCGCCAGCAGCACGAGGAGCACGTTGGGCAGGCCCCGGTAGGCGCTCATCTGCCAGGCGAAGGCCAGGATCAGGATGGCGGTCACGCCGTTGCGGCCGATGAACGCCGCCACGGAGTCCGCCGGGCTCCCGTTCCGCAGCCGCGCCTGCCGCCTTCGCCAGCCGAGCCCGATCAGCGTCGCGACCAGCGCGAGGGCGATCAGGACGGAGGTCCAGGGTCCGGCGACATTGACGAGGAAGCCCTTGGCGAGGAGCTGGAACACCTCCGGGAACGGCCCGACGGAGGTGCCCTGGAGCAGCACCTGCGTCAGGCCGCGGAACACCATCATGCCGGCCAGGGTGACGATGAAGCTCGGTATGGCGAGGTAGGCCACGAAGTAGCCCTGCAGACCGCCGATGGCCGCCCCCACCGCGAGGCACAGGAGGGCGGCCGGGACCGGGTCGACGTGGAAGCGGACCATCAGCAGGGCTGCGAGCGCCCCCACGAATCCGACCACCGAGCCGATCGACAGGTCGATGTGCCCGGCCACGATGACCAGCAGCATCCCGAGCGCCATCACCACGACGTAGCTGTTCTGGAGAATCAGGTTGGTCAGGTTCAGCGGCTGGAACAGGACGCCGCCCGTCGCGACCTCGAAGAACAGCGTGATCACCGCCAGTGCGACGACGAGCCCGTAGGCGCGCAGCTGCGCCACCGGCAGGCGGCCGCGCCGGGCCCGGACCTCCCCCGTCGCGGCCGCGGCGGCCGGGATGATGTCGCTGCCGGGCCTCATGGATTTGCTCGCTGTGATGTCGGTCATCCGTTCAGGCCCCTGGAGCGCATGATCGCGCGCATGATCGCTTCCTGGCTGGCCTCGCCGCGATCGAACGCGCCCACGAACCGCCCCTCGTTCATCACGTAGATGCGGTCGCAGAGGCCGAGCAGTTCCGGCATCTCGGACGAGATCATGAGGACGCCGCGCCCGTCCTCGGCCAGCTCGTTGATGATGCTGTAGATCTCGTACTTGGCGCCGACATCGATGCCGCGCGTCGGCTCGTCGAGGATCAGCACCTTGGGCTGCGTGAACAGCCACTTGCTCAGCACGACCTTCTGCTGATTGCCGCCCGACAGGTGCACGGTCGGCTGCGTCACCCCGAGGGAGCGGATGCGCATCTTGGTGCGGTAGCCGGTCGCGACCCGGTGCTCGGCCGCCTCGTCGATCACCGCGGCGGTGGAGATGCCCGGCAGGTTCGCGAGGGTCATGTTCTCGCCGAGCACCAGCCCGAGCTGCTTGCGGTCCTCGGTGACGTAGGCGAGGCCGGCCGCGATCGCCCGGTCGATCGTCGAGACGTCGACCTCGACACCGTCGATCCGGACGGTGCCCCGGATGTCCTGCCCGTAGGACCGGCCGAAGAGGCTCATGGCGAGCTCGGTCCGACCGGAGCCCATCAGGCCCGCGATCCCGACGATCTCGCCCCTGCGCAGGCTCAGGCCGACGTCGCGCACCACCGCCCGCTCGGCGTGGATCGGGTGATGGACCGTCCAGTCGCGCACCTCCATCAGCACCGCGCCGATCCGCGGCGTGCGGACGGGGTAGCGGTTCTCCAGCGTGCGGCCGACCATCGCCCGGATGATGCGGTCCTCGTCGATCGGGCCGCCGCGGCAGTCGAGGGTCTCGACGGTGGTGCCGTCGCGCAGGACCGTGATCCGATCGGCCACCTTGGCGATCTCGCTGAGCTTGTGGGAGATCAGGATCGACGCGATGCCCTGCGCCTTGAAGCGCAGCAGCAGCTGCAGCAGCGCCGCGCTGTCGGTCTCGCTCAACGACGCGGTCGGCTCGTCGAGGATCAGCAGCTTGACCTCCTTGGAGAGCGCCTTGGCGATCTCCACGAGCTGCTGCTTGCCGACACCGAGATGGGTGACGAGGGTGTCGGGGCTCTCGTCGAGTCCCACCGTCGCCATCAGCGCGCGGGCGCGGGCGTGGACACGGTCCTGGTCGATGATGCCGAAGCGGGCCGGCTCATTGCCGAGGAAGATGTTCTCGGCGATCGACAGGTACGGCACCAGGGCCAATTCCTGGTGGATGATCACGATGCCGAGGCGCTCGCTGTCCGTGATGTCCCGGAAGTGGCCCGGCCGGCCCTCGTAGGTGATGTCGCCCGTGTAGGACCCGTGGGGATACACGCCGCTCAGAACCTTCATCAGCGTCGACTTGCCGGCCCCGTTCTCGCCGACCAGGGCGAGGATCTCGGCGGGCTCGACGGTGAGATTCACGTCGTCGAGAGCCTTCACACCGGGGAAGGTCTTGGAGATTCCCCGCATTTCGAGGACGGGCTGCATGCGGCGCCTACCAGCTCGGACTGCACGTTCGGCCCCCGCGCCGGCCATCGCGGCGCGGGGATGGGATCGGGCGGAGCCGCCGGGCTCCATCCCGGCTGCGATCACTTGAGCTGGTCGAGCGTGTAGTACCCGGTATCGACCAGGGCCTGCTTCCAGTTGGCCTGGGTGACGATCACCGGCGTGAGCAGGTAGGAGGGGACGACCTTCTTGCCGTTGCTGTAGGTCTTCACATCGTTGACTTCGGGCTGTCGGCCGGCCTCGATGGCGTCGATCATCGCCACCGCCACCTTGGCCAGATCCCGGGTGTCCTTGAAGATGGTCGCCGTCTGCTCTCCGGCGATGATCGACTTGACCGATTGCAGCTCGGCGTCCTGGCCGCTGATCACCGGCAGCTTCACGTCGCCCGAACCGTAGCCGACGCTCTTCACCGACGAGAGGATCGCCGTGGAGATGCCGTCGTAGGGCGAGAGCACGGCGTCGAGATGGGCGGTGCCGTAATAGGCCGAGAGCAGGTTATCCATCCGCGCCTGAGCGGTCGCCGCGTCCCAGCGCAGGGTGGACACCTTGTCCATGCCGAACTGGCCCGAGCGCACCACGAGCTTCCTCGCGTCGATGTAGGGCTTCAGCACCGACAGGGCGCCGTCGTAGAAAAAGTATGCGTTATTGTCGTCGGGCGAGCCGCCGAACAACTCGATGTTGAAGGGGCCCTTCCCGTCCTTCAGGCCGAGGGCGTCGACGATGGATGTCGCCTGCTGAACGCCGACCTTGTAGTTGTCGAAGGTGGCGTAGTAATCGACGTGCGGCGTCCCTTTGATGAGCCGGTCGTAGGCGATCACCCGGACGCCGCGCTCGCCCGCCTTCGACAGCACATCGCTGAGGGTCGTACCGTCGATGGAAGCGATCACCAGGATCTTCGCGCCCGTGGTGAGCATGTTCTCGATCTGGGCGAGCTGCGTCGGGATGTCGTCGTCCGCGTATTGCAGGTCCGGCTTGTAGCCCCTGGCCTTCAGAAGCCTGACGATGTTGTTGCCGTCGTCGATCCAGCGCTGCGACGACTTGGTCGGCATGGCGACCCCGATCGGATCCCCGCCGGCCGCCTGCACCGATGTCACGGCCGACGCTCCCAGGAGCGACAGGCCCAGGAAGTATGTGAGAACGGTCTGCCTGGCGTTCATAAGCCCCCCTCATGTTCACAGCTGGACTTCGTTCTGAGCTGAAGCGAGTCCGTACTTTTGTTTTTATCGACGCGTTGCTCTTATTACTGCGAATTGCTCTCTGACTGACCGGGTCTATGGACAATCCTCAGCTGATGTCGGCCCGTCCGACGTCGCGCCAGCCGGCCCGGATGACTTCGCCGGATCGGCAAGGCGCAGCGAGAGTCCGGCGCCGCCGACGTCCCCTCCGAGAGACCGGGCCGCGACCCCGGACTCGCCGGCCTCGGAATTTGTATGAGTTATGAAACGGGCCGTCAATCGGCCCGGACAGGGTGCCGGCACGCCGCGCGGGCTCGGGCAGGGGTGGGTGCGGAGCGGGCTCGGGCGCGGTTCGATCGCCTGCTGGCGCGCTCCGTTCGGGCGCGGCGGGGCGCACGGCCCGGGGGCAGGCAGCCGGTCGGGGTCGCGCGGCCGCTCGATCGGTGCGGCGGCCGCGGCCGCTCGGCGCGATCGGATCGGGGGTGGGCTGTGTCGAGCCTTGTCTCGTCGGGCGGAGTCGGCGCGCGTCGCTGCGCGGACCCGAGAACCGCGTCGTGTCAGCCGCGGCCGACGAACGGCATCTTGGTGGCCATGATGGTCATGAACTGCACGTTGGCCTCCAGCGGCAGGCTCGCCATGGAGAGCACGGCCTGACCGACATGGTCCGGATCCATCACCGCTTCGGCCCGCAGGGACCCGTCCGCCTGCGGGACGCCGGCCTTCATCTTGCCGCCCATGGGCGTGTCGGCGTTACCGATATCGATCTGGCCGCAGGCGATGTCGTAGGCCCGCCCGTCGAGGGAGGTCGCTTTGGTCAGCCCGGTGACGGCGTGCTTGGTCGCCGTGTAGGCGATGGAGTTCGGGCGGGGCGCGTGGGCCGAGATCGAGCCGTTGTTGATGATCCGGCCGCCCCGGGGATCCTGGTCGCGCATGATCCGGAAGGCGTGCTGCGTGCACAGGAACAGCGCCGTGAGGTTGGTGTCGACCACCTGCCGCCAAGTCTCGAGGGGCAGGTCCTCGAGGGGGACCGCCGGAGCGCCGATCCCGGCATTGTTGAACAGCAGGTCGAGACGGCCGAACTCCGCCTTGGTGCGCGCGAACAGGGCGGCGATCGAGTCGGGATCGGTCACGTCGGTGGGGACCGCCAGGGCCCCGTGGCCGATCTGCGCGCTGACCTCGTCGAGGGGGGCCTGACGCCGCCCGGAGAGGACGACGCGCCATCCGGCCCCGGCGAGCGCCAGGGCGGCGGCCTTGCCGACACCCGTCCCGGCCCCGGTCACGATCGCGATCCGCTCAAGCCCCGACATGCGTTCCTCCGGTTCCGGTGTTGCACCGCCTGTAGCGGATGGCCGCCGCCGCGCGAAGGCGTCGGCGTTTCAGATGCGGGCCGCGGTCACGGGGCGTACCGGCGCGCGCCATGCGCTATGATGGTCTGAAAGACGCGGGGATGGGAACGGAACGATGGGGCTGGGTTCGTCGGCAGGCCTGCGCGGGACGATCGACGCGGCGGTTCCGGCGTGAGCGCACCCGAGATCCCGTTCCTGGCCGGGCTCGACGCGCCGGCGGTCGCGGCCGTGCGGGCCCGGATGGTGCCGGTGGCGGTGCCGGGCGGCCGCACTCTGTTCGAGCAGGGCGATACCGGGGACGCCCTGTACACGCTGGTCTCCGGGGCGGTCGGCGTCTCGGCCCGCGACCATGCCGGGCGGCCGACCCGGATCGCGCGCCTGCGGCCGCCCGAGACGTTCGGGGAGATGGCCCTGCTGTCGGACGCCCCGCGGGCGGCCACCGTGATGGCACTGCGCGATTCGCACCTCGTGCAGCTCACCAGGGACGCGTTCGAGGCGGTGATCGCCGAGCACCCGCACACGCTCCTCTACTTCGCCCGGATGCTCGCCGACCGCCTGCGGGCGATCTACGACGGCTACTCCGTCCACCACGCGCCGCGGATCTTCACGATCCTGGCGGTGACCGAGGGGCCGGATCCGGCGCGGGTGGCGCGGCAGCTCGCCGCCGCCTTCGACGTCCTGCTGCCCGGGGAGACCGGCTGCCTGACCGACTGGCCGGAGGGCGCCGACGAGGCGTGGTTCCAGGCCTTCGAGGGCGACCACGCGCGCACGATCTTCGCGGCGCACGACATCGATTGCCCCTGGTGCCGGCAGAGCCAGCGGCGGGGCGACCACGTCCTGCTCCTGGCCGAGCCCGGCGCGCCGCCGCGTCCGGGCGCGGCGGCCTATCTCGACCGGGTGCGCTCCGACTGGATCCGCATGGATCTCGTCGTGCGCCAGGATCCCGGGGCCCGGCGCCCGAAGGCCCTCCATCCGGAAGTCGCCGCGCTGCCGGCGGCGATGCGCATCCAGGTCCGGGACGGCGACCGCGCGGATCTGCATCGCCTCGCGCGGCTCGCCAGCGGGTCGGCGCGGGGCCTCGTCCTCGGCGGCGGCGGCGCGCGGGGGCTCGCCCATCTCGGGGTGCTCAAGGCCCTCGACGAGGTCTCCTGCGCGCCGGACTTCGTCGGCGGGACCAGCATGGGGGCGATCATCGCGGCGAGCCTCGCCATGGGCTGGAGCGTCGCGGAGATCCAGGCGCAGATCGAGGCGTTCTTCGCCACCAGCAACCCGATCAACGACTACACGCTGCCGCTGCACGCGCTGACCCGCGGCGCCAAGGTCGATGCCGGCCTCGCGGCGCGCTACGGCGGCGTGCGCATCGAGGACCTCTGGCTGCCGTTCTTCTGCGTCTCGTCGAACCTGACGACCGGCAACACCATGGTTCACCGCTCGGGCGACCTGCCGAAGGCCCTGCGCGCCAGCATCGCGATCCCCGGCCTCCTGCCGCCCGTGCTCTGCGACGAGGGCGTCCTGGTCGACGGCGGCATGATGAACAACCTTCCGGCCGACGTCGCCGCCGGGCTGGAGCGCGGGCCGGTCCTGGCCGTCGATGTCGGGACCGACCGGGCGTTCCAGGACATGCCGCGGCGCGGCTGGAGCGGCCGGCTCATGCGCAAGCTGATCGGCTCGCCGCTGGCGATGCCGGGACTGGCACCGCTGCTGCTGCGCGCCGCCACCGTGTCGAGCGACTCGCAGAGCCTGATGGCGGCCGCCCACGCGACCGCGGTGCTCAAGCCGCAGCTCTCCGGCATCGACCTGCGGGCGTGGTCGCGCTTCCGGGAATCGGCGGAGCTGGGCTACCGGGAAACCCGCGCGGGCATCGCGACCGGCACCCTCGCGCGCTGGCTCGACCCGGTGCGCTGAGAAGTCCGCGTGCGCAGGCGCACGCGCGGCGCCCATGGCCCTGTAACCCGGAGCGTCCGGCGACGATCTCCGCTGCAACGCGTCGTTCGGAGACCGAACCCATGACCCAGCTCGCCACGCCCCTGACCGGCACCGTGCCCGGTTCCGCGCAAGATCGGCGCACCGCGACCGACCATTCCGCGCCGCAATCCCTGCTGCACGGCGCCGCCTTCGTGCTGCTGTGCCTCTGGACGCGGACCGCGCCGGAGCGCCTGCGCGACCAGCTCTCCCCGGAAGCCGGCGACGGCGCCGCGCTCGGCTTCTGAGCGGATCGGACCGGCAGCCGCGCGCGTTCCCCGCCGCGAGGGATGCCGGGCATGACGGAGCGCGCGAGGATGACCGTCGCGGGAGTGAAGTTTCGCCGGATCGCCCTGCCTGAGGTCGCCCTGCACGTGGCCGAGGCGGGCCCCGAGACGGGTCCGCCGACCATCCTGCTGCACGGCTTCCCGGAATCCTGGTACGGCTGGCGCCACCAGATCGGGCCCCTCGCCGAGACGGGGCTGCGGATCATCGCGCCGGACCAGCGGGGCTACGGCCTCAGCGACAAGCCTGCGGGGATCGCCGCCTACCACCTGGACCGGCTGGCCGGCGACGTCCTGGCGCTGGCCGACGCCTGCGGCGCGCCCGCGGTGCGGCTGGTCGGCCACGACTGGGGCGGCCTCGTCGCCTGGTGGGTGGCGAGCCGCCACCCCGAGCGGATCGACCGGCTGGCGATCCTCAACGCGCCGCATCCGGCCGTCGTCGGCGCCTACATGCGGCACCATCCGGGCCAGTGGCTGCGCAGCACCTACGTGGGCCTCTTCCAGCTGCCGCGCCTGCCCGAGCGGCTGCTCACGGCGGATCGCTGCCGTGCCCTACGGCGCGCGCTGACGACCTCCAGCCGTCCGGGCGCCTTCGCGGAGGCCGATCTCGACCACTACGTCGCGGCGTGGCTCCAGCCCGGCGCGATGACCGGCATGCTGAACTGGTACCGGGCCCTGGTGCAGCTGCCCCGGGCGCGGCCGCCGCGGGTGCGGGTGCCGGTGCTGATCCTCTGGGGGCGGCGGGACACCGCGCTGCAACCCGGCCTAGCGGAGGCGAGCCTCGCGTACTGTGACGCTGGCCAACTCCGCTGGTACGAGCGGGCCAGCCACTGGCTCGCCCACGAGGAACCCGAAGCGGTCAACGCCGATCTCGCCGCGTTCCTCCGGTAGCCGCCGGGGCCCCGCGCAGGAACGCCGGCCGGTTCACGCGGGCAAGTTGCAGAACGCTATTCAGTGCACGGACGGATCTCGGAAGTCTCGGCGCCGGCGCGTTCGAGCACGCGCCGGCCGCAGCGGTAATCCGTGCGCCTTCCGGGAGCCCCGCAACATTTTTCGCCTCCGAATCCGGAACATGACGAGCACTTGTCACTTGGTGGTGGCCCACGAGGGCTGATCGGAGCTACTCCACGATGTCTTTTCGTTCTTTCCTGACCGCGGGTGTGGTCTTCGGCGGCCTTCTGGCCGGAACTGTCGCGTCGCAGGCCGCGCCCGCGATCGCGCAGCCCGGCCTCGCCGGATCCGACATGGTCGAGACCGTGGCGATGCATCGCCACCACCGCATGCATCATCACCGGATGCACCGTCATCACTCGACCCGGCACGAGCGCCGGATGCGGCGCATGAACACGATGCGGCACGGCAACCCGAACGCCCGCAATCCGTCGCGCCCGGGCTACCAGCAGCAGCTCGGCAACACCACGGGCGGCCCGCGCTACTGACATCCGACCCGCGTCCGGATCCCGCACAGGCTGCGCCGGATCCGGGCGCCATCCACCGGCGATGCGCCGTCCGGGCGCCTTCTCCCCAGCCGCGTCGGTTCGCGCAGCCTGATTCGCCCGCGGCGCTCTGCTAAGACGCGGCATGGCCCGAACCGCCGTCCGCCCCACCGCCGACACGACGCCCCCGCCCGGCCTGGACCCGGCCGGCGCGACGCCGATGATGGCGCAGTACATCGAGATCAAGGCCGCCAATCCGGACTGCCTCCTGTTCTACCGGATGGGCGACTTCTACGAGCTGTTCTTCGAGGATGCGGAGACCGCGTCCCGGGCGCTCGGCATCGTCCTGACGAAGCGCGGCAAGCACGTGGGCAGCGAGATCCCGATGTGCGGCGTGCCGGTCGAACGGTCCGACGACTACCTCAACCGTCTCATCGCCCTCGGCCACCGGGTGGCGGTGTGTGAGCAGACCGAGGATCCGGCCGAGGCCAAGAAGCGCGGGCCCAAATCCGTGGTCCGCCGCGAGGTCGTGCGGCTCGTCACCCCCGGCACGATCACGGAGGACCGGCTCCTCGACCCGGCCCGCGCCAACCTCCTCCTGGCGATCGGCCGCCGGAAGACCGGGGAGGGGGCAGTCGCCTACGGCCTCGCCGCGGTGGACATCTCCACCGGCCGCTTCTCCCTGAGCGAGGTCGCGGGCGGCGACCTGTCCGGTGCCATCGCCCGGCACGACCCGCGGGAGATCGTCCTGTCGGAGGCGATCCACGCCGATCCGGCCCTCGCGCGGCTCTGGCAGGAGAGCCGCGCCGCCGTCGTGCCCCTGGCACAGGCCGAGCTCGAGCCCGCCGCCGCCGAACGGCGCCTGCGCGAGCAGTACGGCGTCTCGACCCTGGAGGGGTTCGGCCAGTTCACCCGGGCCGAGATCGCGGCGGCCGGGGCGGCGCTCCTCTACATCGCCCGGACGCAGCTCGCGGCCCGTCCGCCCCTGGCCGTCCCGACCCGCGAGGATGGCGGCGCGACTCTGGCGATCGACGCGGCGACGCGGGCCAACCTCGAACTCACCCGCACCCTGTCGGGGGAGCGCGCCGGGAGCCTCCTCGCGACGATCGACCGGACCGTGACGGCGAACGGGGCGCGGCTGCTCGCCGAGCACCTCGCGGGCCCGCTCACCCACCTCGACGCCATCGCCCGGCGGCACGCGGCGGTGGCGTACCTGGTGGAGGACGCGCGCCTGCGCGGCGGCCTGCGCGACGCCCTGGCGCGGGCCCCCGACCTCGCCCGGGCGCTCTCGCGGACCGGGCTCGGCCGTGCGGGTCCCCGCGACCTCGCGGCCATCCGCGACGGCCTCGCGGTGGCGGCGGATCTCGGCGCCCGCCTCGCCGCCATCCCCGGTCTCCCGGTGGATCTCGCCCGGCTGGCCGAGCACCTGGCCGAGGCCGACCCGGAGCTCATCGCGACGCTGGCGGCGGCGCTCGCCGACGAGCTGCCCCTGAGCCGGCGCGACGGCGGCTTCGTGCGCGCGGGCTACCACCCGGAGATCGACGAGGCGCGGACCCTCGGCCAGGATTCCCGCAAGGTGATCGCGGCCCTGCAGGCGCGCTACGCCGAGCAGACCGGCTGCCGGACCCTGCGGATCAAGCACAACAACCTGCTGGGCTACTTCATCGAGGTCCCGCAATCCGTCGGCGAGGCCTGCCTGAAGGGCCTGCAGAGCGAGTTCGTCCACCGCCAGACCATGGTGGACGCCATGCGCTTCACCAGCGTCGAGCTGGGCGAGCTGGAGTCGAAGATCTCGGGCGCCTCCGACCGCGCGCTGGCCCTGGAGGCCGCCGTCTTCGACGACCTCGCGGCCCGCGTGCTGGCCCGGGCCGAGCCCATCGCCGAGGTGGCCGAGGCGCTGGCCGGGCTCGACGTGGCGGCGAGCCACGCGGAACTCGCCGTCGAGCTCGACTGGCGGCGCCCCGTGGTCGACGAATCGCTCAGCTTCGTCGTGGTCGGCGGCCGCCACCCGGTGGTCGAGGCGGCCCTGCGCCGGGCCGGCGAGCCGTTCATCGCCAACGATTGCGACCTGTCCGGCGACACGCGCGGCCGGATCCGCCTGATCACCGGCCCGAACATGGGCGGCAAATCGACCTTCCTGCGCCAGAACGCGCTGATCGCGGTGCTCGCCCAGATGGGCGCCTTCGTGCCGGCCGCGGAGGCGCGGATCGGCCGGGTCGACCGGCTGTTCTCCCGCGTCGGCGCCGCCGACGACCTCGCCCGGGGGCAGTCGACCTTCATGGTCGAGATGGTCGAGACGGCGGCGATCCTCAATCAGGCGACGCGGCGCTCCCTGGTGATCCTGGACGAGATCGGCCGCGGCACCGCGACCTTCGACGGCCTGTCGATCGCCTGGGCCTGCCTCGAACATCTCCACGAGGTGAACGCCTGCCGGGCGCTGTTCGCCACGCATTTTCACGAGCTGACGGCCCTCGGCGACCGGCTGGCGCGCCTCGAGAACGCGACGCTGAAGGTGGCCGAGCACCGGGACGGCGTCGTGTTCCTGCACGAGGTCGTGCCGGGGGTCGCCGAGCGCAGCTACGGGCTGCAGGTGGCCCGGCTCGCCGGACTCCCGGGCAGCGTCGTGACCCGGGCCGGGGCGATCCTCAAGAGCCTCGAGAAAGCCGAGCGGGGCCGCCCGGCCCGCGCCCGGATCGACGACCTGCCGCTGTTCGCCGCGCTCGCTCCTCCGCCGCCACCGGAGCCTCCGCGGGAGGATCCGCTGGGCGCGCTGCTCGACGCGATCGATCCGGACGCGCTGACGCCGCGCGAGGCGCTCGACGCGCTCTACCGCCTGAAGCGCGAGCGCGCGGCGCGGGGCTGAGACCCGGCGGCCGTGCCGCGGCGGCTCGGCCCGAAGATCCTCAGGTCGGCGCGGGCGAGAACCCGTCCGGGCAGGCCGGCCCGTCGCGGCCGGCCCGGCGATCGGCCACGTAGTCGAGGGTGCTGGCCACGACGCGCTCGGAATAGGGCTTGGCGATCACCCCGATCGCGCCGGCGAAATCGGCCGGGATGCGCTTGGCGTTGGCGGTCATGAACACCACCGTGGTGCGCCGGTCGGCCGACAGCGCCCGAGCCACGTCGATCCCGGTCGGGCCGTCGACGAGGTGGATATCCACGAGGGCGACGTCGGGCGCCGTGGACCGGCCGAGCGCGATGGCCTCCGTCGCGTTGCCGGCGACGCCGACCGTGACGTGCCCGAGATCGTCCAGCAGGGATTCCAGCTCGAGGGCGATCAGGGCCTCGTCTTCCACGACGAGGATGCGGAGCGCGGCGTCCGCGGCGGCGTTCCCGGTCCCCATACGCTCCTCGTCCTCCGGCCCCGCGGCCGACGAGCTTGATGCCTCCACGTCGATTTCTCAAGCCAGCTGCTTGAGCGGGATGTCGATCTCGACGGTCGTGCCCGGACCGGCATCCGCCCAGGCGATCGTCCCGCGCATCTGCCGGACCACCATCTCCACGAGATTGCGACCGAAACCCGCCGGGTTCGGCGCCGCCGCGGCGACGCCGACGCCGTTGTCGCGGATCGTCATGTGCATCCCGCCATCGGTGCGGCGGGCGACGATCGACACGCGTCCCTCCCGCTCGTCCGGGAAGGCGTGGCGCAGGGCGTTGGCCGTCAGCTCGTGGATCATCAGCGCGAGGGGGGCCGCCATCGCGGCGGCCACCGCGATCGGTTCGACATCGGCCTCCACCCGGCGCCGCTCCGGGTCGAGGCCGGCATTCATGTCGGCCAGGAACTCGGCCGCGAAGTCGCCGAGGTTGAAGTGCGTGCAGTCGCCCTCGGAGTAGAGCATCCGGTGCGCCGTCGAGAGGGCGCCGATCCGCTCCGCCATGCCCTGGAGCGCGTCCCGCGCCTCGCCCTCGGGCGTGCGCCGCGCCTTCAGGAGCATCAGCGAGGAGATCACCTGAAGATTGTTCTTCACCCGGTGATCGACCTCGTGCAGCAGGGCGGTCTTCTGCTCCAGGGCCGCTGTCAGGTCCTGGGTCCGGGCCGCAACGAGGCGCTCCAGCTCGTCGTTGGTGCCGCGCATCGCCACTTCCATCTGGTGGACGTGGGTCATGTCGGCCTGGGCGGCGTAGAAATAGGCGAGCCCCTCCGCGTCGCGCACCGGGGTGATGGTCATCGCGTTCCAGAACGACGACCCGTCCTTGCGGTAGTTCAGCAGCTCCACGGAGATCGGCTCGGCGGCCTCGACGGCCGAGCGGATGCGCTGCACCGTCGACCGGTCGGTGGCCGGGCCCTGCAGCATGCGGCAGTTGCGCCCGACGATCTCGTCGGCGGCGTAGCCGGTGGCGGTCAGGAACGCGTCGTTGGCCCAGGCGATCGGGTTGTCGGGGGCGCGGGCATCGGTGATGACCATCGGCGACGGGCTCGACGCGAACGCGTCGACGAGCGTCGCGAGGGGCGGACCGGTCTCGGATCGGGCACTCAACGCATCATTCCACAGTCAGGCGGTGATCCCGTTCGTCCGGCGGCGCCACCATCGCGCTCCGACCGCGGGACGTGGACACCGCGTTAAGCAAGCTTCTACCAAGATTGGGGCGCAAGACAGCACGATCCAGCGAGAACAGGTGCGGCGTAAGGCTGCCACGATTTCGCGGGATCAAGGCCACGAACGCTCAGGAGTTCCATGCCATGGCGAACCAGCCACAGGCGACGCGTCGCTTCCGGCTCCGCGACATCGTCGAGGACCGGCGGATCGTGCTCATGCTGGCCCTCGGATTCTCGTCCGGCCTGCCGCTGCTCCTGGTGCTGGGGACCTTCACGCTCCGCCTCGCCTTCTCGGACATCGACGTGCGGGCGATCGGCCTGTTCAGCTACGTGGCGCTGCCCTACTCGCTGAAGTTCCTCTGGGCGCCAGCCATCGACCGCCTGAACGTGCCGGTGCTGAGCGCCCGCCTCGGGCGCCGCCGCGCCTGGATGGTGACGACGCAGGCCGCGGTCGCCCTGTGCCTGATCCTGATGGCCTTCTCGGATCCGAAGACGAACCTCGCGCTCCTGGGCCTCGGGGCCTTCCTGGTGGCGTTCTGCGCGGCCAGCCAGGACGTCGTGATCGACGGCTGGCGCATCGACGCCGCCGGCAGCGACTTCCAGGGCATCCTGGCGGCGACCTCGAACCTCGGCTACCGCATCGGCCTGATCACCGCCGGCGCGGGGGCGCTGTTCATCGCCTCGGCGGGGGGCTGGACGCTGGCCTACCTGATCATGGCGGCGCTCATGCTGGTCGGGATGATCGCCGCCCTGCTGGCCCCGGCCTTCGACGCGCCGCGCGCGGCGCGAGCCGAGACGCCCGGCCGGTCCCGGTTCTGGTCGATGCGCCGCGCCATCCTGGAGCCGCTGACCGAGCTGCACGGCCGGTTCGGCGGCGCGCTCTGGGGCATCCTCCTGCTCGTGGCCCTGTTCCGGCTGCCCGACTTCCTGTCCGGCGTGATGGCGAGCCCGCTCTACCGGACGCTGGGCTTCGACCTGAAGGAGATCGCCACCGTCACCAAGCTCTACGGCATCTGGGTCGGCATCGCGGGCGGCTTCGCGGGCGGCTGGGCGCTGGCCCGGCTCGGCCTGTTCCCGACGCTGCTGCTGGGCGCCTTCCTGGCCGCCGCCTCGCACCTCGCCTTCGCGTGGCTGGCGGCCGGCGCGCCCGAGATCTGGCGCCTGACGGTGGCCATCTCCATCGAGAATTTCTGCGGCTCCTTCGCGGGGATCGTGCTGATCGCCTACATGTCGAGCCTCACCAGCCCGGCCTACGCGGCGACGCAGTACGCGCTGTTCTCCTCGCTCTACGCGCTGCCGGGCAAGCTGATCGCCGGCTCGTCGGGCTTCGTGGTCGCGGCGATCGGCTATCCGGCCTTCTTCGTCATGACCTCCCTGGTGGGAATCCCCGTCCTGGCGCTCTGCCTGGCGGTCGGGCGGCGGAGCGGGCGGGCGGAGGCCGCGGCGCCGGCGCGGGACGCCCAGGAGCCGGGGAACCGCATCCCGGGGCCCGAGCTTCCTACCACGGCGCGCGCCCCGGGGGCCGCGTGAGCGGGACAGATCCAGGGATCGACGGATGAGCACGAGCGACCTCACCCTCGCCGGCGAGACGCTGCCGGCGGAGACGCCAGAGACGGTGCTGAGCGACGCGGATCTCGCCGCCCTGCGCCGTGCCGTGCAGGTGCTGGAGCGACCGAGCCTCGCGGCGCGGCTCTCCGCGGCGGCCGGCGCGCCCCTCGACATCATCGGCCGATCGCTGCCGGCCCCGGTCACCGAGGCGGTCAGCCGCAGCACCGAGGTGGCCATGCGGGGGGCGCTGCGGGTCGCCCTGGCGACGCTGCCGCGCAAGGAGCTCGTCCCGGCCGAGGGCGAGGGGTTCGGCGCCGTCGCCGCGAAGGCCGAGGGCCGTCTCGCGCGGCTGCTCGGCTCGGGCGACGCCAAGCACAAGGCGATGGCGGCGCTCTCGGGCGCGGTCGGCGGCGCGTTCGGCCTCGCCACGCTGGCGGTCGAGCTTCCGGTCTCGACCACGCTGATGCTGCGCTCGATCGCCGAGATCGCCCGGGAGGAGGGGGAGAATCTGGAGACGCCCGAGGGCGCGCTCGCCTGCGTGCAGGTCTTCGCCCTCGGCGGCCGGGCCATGGCCGAGACCGAGGCGGGCTCGGCGCTCACCGAGAGCGGCTACTTCGCGGTCCGCGCCGCCCTGGCCAAGACGCTGTCGGAGGCCGCCCGCTACGCCGGGAGCAAGACGCTCCTCGACCAGTCGGCGCCGGCGCTGATCCGCTTCACCGCCCAGATCGCGGCGCGCTTCGGTCTGGTGGTCTCCCAGAAGGTCGCCGCGCAGGCGGTGCCGATCCTCGGCGCCTTCGGCGGGGCGGCGGTCAACACCGCCTTCATGAATCACTTCCAGTCGACCGCGCGGGCGCATTTCACCGTGCGGCGGCTGGAGCGCGCCTACGGCGCCGCCGCCGTGCGGGCCGCCTACGAGGTCGAGAAGGCGGCCCTCGGGATCGCTTGATCCGCCCGCGGTTAAGCCGCAAGGATCCGGGCCATCCGCACGGGGCGGAGGCACGGAGGCGGTCCTGATCGGCAACGGCGAGATGGTGGCCCGGCTGGCGATGGCGGCCCTGTTCGGCAGCGTGATCGGCCTGGAGCGGGAGCGGCTGCTCTGGGCGGCCGGCCTGCGGACCCACATGCTGGTCTGCGTCGGTTCCTGCCTGATCATGCTGGTCTCGGCCTTCGGCTTCGCCGACGTGCTGGGCGCCGAGCACGTCGTGCTCGACCCGTCCCGCATCGCCGCGCAGGTGGTCTCCGGCATCGGCTTCCTCGGCGCGGGGACGATCCTGCTGCGGGGCGAGGTCGTGAAGGGCCTCACCACGGCGGCGAGCCTGTGGGGCGTGGCGGCGATCGGGCTGGCGATCGGCAGCGGCCTCTACGTTCCGGCGCTGGCCGCGACCGCGCTCATCGTCGGCATCCTGGCCGGCGTGAAGCCCTTCGAGGAGCGCTGGCGCGACCGGATGCGCGCCCAGACGCTGCGGCTGACCGCCCGTCGGGGCACCATGTCGATCGACACCCTGCAGGCGGCGACGGGCGAGCGCGCCTCGCGCGTCCGGACCTTCACGGTCCGTCCGGGCCCCGACCCCGACCACGACGAGGTCACCATCACCTTCGTGCGCCTGTCGCGGACGAGCTTCGAGACGATCGCGGCGAAGCTGCGGGCGATGCCGGACGTCACCTCCGTCGACGTGGCGGAGAGCTGACCGCGTCCGACGCGGTGCTCAGCGCGCCCCGGCGCCCTCGCCGTCGAGGAACAGGCGGTACGCCGGGTTCTCGGTCTCGTCGGTGGCCGGGTAGCCGAGCGCCTCGATGACGGCGTCGAACCGGGCGCGCTCGGCCGGCGGCACCGCGATCCCGGCGAGCACACGGCCGTAATCGGCGCCGTGGTTGCGGTAGTGGAACAGCGTGATGTCGAAGTCCGGGCCCAGCGCTTCCAGGAACTTCATCAGCGCGCCCGGCCGCTCCGGGAACTGGAAGCGGAACAGGCGCTCGTGCGCCACGCCGACGGCCCGGCCGCCGACCATGTAGCGGACGTGGACCTTCGCCATCTCGTTGTCGCTCATGTCGAGGACGCGGTAGCCGGCCTCCCGCAGCGAGCCGATCAGCCCCTGCTTCTCGCGCTTGCCGCCGCCGACGTTGATGCCCACGAAGATCTGCGCCTCGGAGCCCGGGGCGTGGCGGTAGTTGAACTCGGTGACGGCGCGCGGACCGAGCGCCTGGATGAAGGCGCGATAGGCGCCCGGACGTTCCGGGATCGTCACGCCGATCAGGACCTCGCGCTGCTCGCCGATCTCGGCGCGCTCGGCGATGTGGCGTAGGCGGTCGAAGTTCAGGTTCGCCCCCGACGAGATGGCGATCAGCGTGCCGTCGCCGCCCTCGCGCTCGGCGTAGAGCTTGGCACCGGCGAGGCTCAGCGCCCCGGACGGCTCGGAGACCGCGCGGGTGTCGTCGAAGATGTCCTTCACCGCGGCGCACATGGCGTCGGTGTCCACGGTGATGACCTCGTCGAGGTGCTCGCGGCAGAGCCGGAAGGTCTCCTCGCCGGCCTGCCGCACGGCGACGCCGTCGGCGAACAGGCCGACGCTGGGCAGGCTGACCCGGGTGTCGGCCGCGAGCGCCGCGGCCATGCAGGCGGCGTCCTCGGGCTCGACGCCGATCACCTTGGTGCCGGGCCGCAGGTACTTCACGAAGGTGGCGATCCCGGCGGCGAGCCCGCCGCCGCCCACCGGCACGAAGATCGCCTCGATCGGGCCGGTATGCTGCTCCAGGATCTCCTTGCCGATGGTGCCCTGGCCGGCGATCACGTCCGGATCGTCGAAGGGATGCAGGAAGGTCAGGCCCTGCTCGGCCTCGAGGATCTTGGCCTGCGCCAGCGCCTCGTCGAAGGCGTCGCCGTGCAGCACGACCTCGGCCCCGCGGGCCCGGCAGGCATCGACCTTGATGGAGGGGGTGGTGCGCGGCATCACGATCACGGCCCGCGCGCCGAGCTTGGCGGCGGCGAGCGCGACGCCCTGCGCGTGGTTGCCCGCGGAGGCGCAGACGACGCCGCGGGCGATCTGGTCGGGCTGCAGGCCCGACATCTTGTTGTAGGCACCGCGCAGCTTGAACGAGAAGACCGGCTGGAGATCCTCGCGCTTGAGCAGGACCGGCCGGCCGAGCCGCTGCGTCAGGCGCGGCATCGGATCGAGGGGGCTCTCGATCGCCACGTCGTAGACGCGGGCGGTGAGGATCTTGCGGATGTAGTCCGTCACGGTGTGGAGTCTCGGCCGATGCGCGGGGCGATGCCGGCCAGATAGACCCTCCGGCCCGCGGATGCGAGCGCGGCCCGCGCGCGGCAGGTCAGCCGAGGCGTTCCACCAGCGCCGCCACCCAGACGAGCAGCGCCGCCATCTGCGCCATGAAGGTGCCGGCGGAGGCGAGGTCCTTCACGGTGCCGATCATCGGGTGATGCCCCGGATGGACGTGGTCGCAGAGCTTCTCGACGGCGGTGTTCAGGAACTCCGCGGCCAGCATCAGCAGGAGGCTGACCATCAGGGCGACGCGCACCCAGAGCGTCGCGCCGAGGAACAGGGCGACCGGGATGCCCAGGGCCAGGAGCACGAGTTCCTGGCGCACGGCCCGCTCGGTGCGCGCGCCGTGGCGCAGGCCGCGCCAGGAGTTGAGGAAGGCGAGGACCAGGGCGTTCATCGGATGGCGGCCTCCGGCACGGACCGGCTGATCCACTTGGCGAGCAGCGGGCCGGTGAGCAGCACCACGAACAGGCGCAGGGTCTGGACGGCGAGCACGAAGGAGACGTCCGCCTTCGAGCCGACCGCGATGATCGCCACCGAGTCGAGCCCGCCCGGGCTCGTGGCGAGGATCGCGGTCAGCAGGTCGATGGGCAGCAGCAGGGTCAGCCCCCAGCCCCAGGCCGCGCAGAGGGCGATGACCGAGGAGGTCGCCGCCAGGATGCCCGGCAGGGCGGTGACGGTCAGGCGCAGGGTCTCCCGGGTGAAGCGCAGGCCCACGTAGATGCCGATGCAGGCGTAGGCGAGTTCGAGGAGCGGCACCGGCAGCGCCATGCGCACGAGCCCGGTGGCGTGGAGCAGGCTGCCGAGCACCATCGGCCCGACCTGCGCGCCCGCCGGAACCCGCAGGGCGAGCGCCGCGCCCGCGCCCACGACGGCGACCGCGAGCGTCGCGAGCAGCGAGAGCGGGCCAGTGACCTCGCCGACGCCGGCCGACGCGCCCGCGACCGGCGTCTCCATCAGGAAGCGGGCCGCCAGCGAGGCCGAAAACACCACGGCGGCGACGCGCACGTACTGCATGAAGGCGACGAGGCGCGGATCGGCGCCGAAATCCTCGGCCATCGCCACCATGGCGGAGGCGCCGCCGGGGGAAGATCCCCAGGCCGCCGTGGTGCCGGGAAGCACGCGCAGGCGGGTCAGGATCCAGCCGACGAGGCCGCTGACCGCGACGGTGACCAGCACGACGGCGACGATGAGCGGCCCGTCCTCCAGCAGGGTCTGGGCGATCTGCCCGGTGACGGCGTGCGCGACGAGGCAACCGATCGCCGCCTGGGAGGCCTGGAAGGCGGCCCGCGGGACGCGCAGGCGCGACCCGCCGACACCGAAGGCGATGGCCGCGATCATCGGCCCGAGCAGCAGCGCGGCCGGGAACTGCGCCTGCATCAGGCCGTACGACACGGCCGCCGACGCGGCGGCGAGGGCGGCCCAGAGGCCGAGAGTGCGGAGAGGGGGCAAGGCGACCGATCGGGAGAGGCCCGCTTCAGCCGGCAGGCGTCAGGCGCGCGCTATACCGCAATATTGGCCCTGTCACGGCAGAGTTTCGGCACGGCGCCCCCGCGCCGGGCTCAGGGCTCGCGCGTCAGGGCCGCGAAGGCGGCGTCGAGCCGCGCCCGGGCGTCGGCCAGGCCCGTGCGGCGGGCGTCGAGCCAGTCGCGGTCGGTCCGCAGCCGCGTCTGCGCGGCGCCCAGCATCCGCCGGACCTCCGCGGGCTGCGGACCGCCGAGGCCCTTCGCGGCGTCGATCATGCCGCGGGCCGAGAGAGCCGCCCGGAAGCGGGCCTCGTCGAGGGGCAGGTCCGGCGTCAGCCCCGACCCCGCCGCGGCCTCGGCGTAGATGCGCCGCACCTCCGGGAAGGGCAGGTCGGCCGGGCGCAGGTCGTGGCTGCGGCCGTAGCTCACCAGCTCGGACGCGAAGTGGTGGCCGAGCCGGAACGGAACGTCGGCCTCGCGCTGGAGCGTGTCGGCGAGCTCGGTGGTGGTGGAATAGTCCGCCGCGACCTCGTCGGCGGCGCGCGCCCGGTCGACGACCAGCCCGTCGAGGACGCGGGTCCAGCGCCGGCACATCTCGGCGGCCTCGGCCAGGGTCCGCCCGGGCGGCTCGGCCTGGTTGCGCTTGTAGTCCGGCATGCCGGAATCGACGTTGTGCGCCATGATGACGAAGGCCTGCGCGGCCCCCACGACGTCGCTGGCCTTCATGCGCAGGCTGTAGAGCGCGACGGGGTTGCGCTTCTGCGGCATGATGCTGCTGGGCCCGGTCAGCGCGCCCTCCCGCAGCAGGATCCAGGGCCGGGTCTGGTGGTACTGCGCGTAGAGGTCCTGCGCGAAGCTGCCGGCCGTGGTGGCGAGGTTCGCCGCGAGCCCGGTCAGCTCGATCCCCATATCCATCGGCGCGAGCTGGCCGGAATCGTAGCTGTTCTCCACCGGCGCGTCGAAGCCGAGCAGCGCCGCCAGCCGCTCGCGGTTCACCGGGAAGCTCGACGTTCCCAGGGCGGCCGCGCCCAGGGGCGACAGGTTCAGCCGCGCCCAGGTCTCCCGGAGACGGTCCGCGTCGCGGGCGAGGACGGCCGCGTAGCCCAGATAGATGTGGCCGAGCGTCGTCGGCTGGGCCTGGACGCCGTTGGTGTAGGCCGGGACGATCGTGTCGGCCTCGCGCTCGGCCACGGTCAGCAGGGCCGCCCGGGTCTCGTCGAGCGCCTTGGCGAGGTTCAGGAGGCGGTCGCGCTGCTCGAGCTTCAGCACCGTCGGGATGATGTCCTGGCGGCTGCGCCCGGAATGCATCCGGGTCGCGTCGGCGCCCGCGATGGCGGTGATCAGCGGCTCGATCCGCAGGTAGTCGTCCGGCCGCTCCGCACCCGGCTTCGCGGCGTCGGCGGCGACCCGGTCGAGGGCGCGGGCGATGGTCGCGCCCAGCGCCCGCGGCACGATGCCGGTCTCCACCGTCATGACCAGAGAGGCGCGGTTGATCTGGTCGATCCGGGCGAAGCTGTCCTTCGGCTCGGCGCGGGCCCCCGCGGGCACCAGCAGCGCCAGTGCGACCCAGACCATCGTGCGCCGCATCGAGCCGCTCCCTGCCGTCTCGGTCCTGATAGACCCGTCGCGGCCCGCCTTCCTATTCACAACTGTATAATGCGGGCGTTTGCGGCGGCTCAGGCGACGGTCTCGCCGTCGCGGCAGGCGGCCGTGCCCGCCGGCGCGTGCGCGCGGAAGAAGGCGGCCAGGCTCGCGAGCCCGGCGGCCCGCGGGTCGCTCGCGCGCCAGACCAGCGCGATGGTCCGCCCGGGACCGTCGAGGTCGAAGGCGCGGGTGACCGTCAGGCCGCTGGGATCGGGATTCGACGGCACCGCCAGGGCCGGGAGCAGCGTGTAGCCGGCGCCGGCCGCCACCATCGAGCGGAGCGTCTCCAGGCTGGTGGCGTGGCGGCCGACCGAGGAGCCGGCGCCGCAGGCCGCGATCGTCTGGTCGCGCAGGCAGTTGCCCTCGTCGAGCAGCAGCAGATCCGGGCCGGCGATCTCGGTCGCGGAGAGCGCGCCGCCCCGGGCGAGGGCGTGCTCGGCCGGGCAGGCGAGCCAGAACGGCTCGACGAACAGCGGCGAGACCGCGAGCCCGTGGGACGGCAGCGGCAGCGAGACCAGGGCCGCGTCGATGCGGCCGTCGCGCAGGCCCTCGACGATGTCGGCCGTCCGGGATTCCGACAGCGAGAGCATCAGCAAGGGGTACTGCTCGCGCAGGGGCCGCAGCACCAGCGGGAAGAAGTAGGGACCGAGCGTCTGGATCGCCGCCAGCACGAGACGCCCGGTGAGCGGCGAGCCGCGGCCCTCGCTGGCCAGCGCCAGCAGACGCTGCGCCTCCGCCAGGACGACCCGCGCCTGCCGGACGATGGCCTGCCCCGCTTCGGTCAGCAGGATCCGCCGGTTCGACCGCTCGAACAAAGTCAGGCCGAGCGCGGTTTCCAGCTTACGGACCTGCACGCTCAGCGTCGGCTGGCTGACGTTGCAGCGCTCGGCGGCCCGGCCGAAATGCCCCTCGTCGGCGACGGCGACGACGTATTCGAGATCGCGGAGCGAGAGACCGGCCAGGTTCATAGGCTGCGTCTATCAGAACCTTTGTGACGATGCATTTGCCTCGGGGTCATGCCGCGGTCATAACCCTTCACCAGAACGGTTCCAGGCTGACCCCGCTGTTCACCGAGAGCCTTCGCAGAACGGAGAGACGGTACGCATGAGCGATCAACGCCCGATCCTGACCACCCGCCAGGGCCACCCGGTCCGCGACAACCAGAGCACCCGCACGGTCGGTGAGCGGGGCCCGGCCACGCTCGAGAACTACCAGTTCATCGAGAAGATCACGCATTTCGACCGCGAGCGGATCCCCGAGCGCGTCGTCCACGCCCGCGGCGCCGGCGCCCACGGCTGGTTCGAGGCCTACGGCAAGATCGGCGACGAGCCGGCCTCCAAGTACACCCGCGCCCGCGTGCTGAACGAGACCGGCGTCAAGACGCCGATGTTCGTGCGCTTCTCCACCGTGGCCGGCGCCAAGGAGAGCCCGGAGACGGAGCGCGACCCGCGCGGCTTCGCGGTCAAGTTCAAGACCGTCGACGGCAACTGGGACCTCGTGGGCAACAACCTCAAGGTCTTCTTCATCCGCGACGCGATCAAGTTCCCCGACATGATCCACGCGTTCAAGCCGGATCCGGTCACGAACCGCCAGGAGGCGTGGCGCTTCTTCGACTTCGTGGCCCAGCACCCCGAGTCGATCCACATGGTGACGCACCTGAAGTCGCCCTGGGGCATCCCGGCCAATTACCGCGAGATGGAGGGCTCGGGCGTCAACACCTACAAGCTGGTCAACGACCAGGGCGAGGCGGTGCTCTGCAAGTTCCACTGGATCCCCAAGCAGGGCGTCCGGAACCTGACCTCGCAGCAGGCCTCCGAGATCCAGGCCAAGGATGTCGGCCACGCGACCCGCGACCTGTACGACAACATCAAGGCCGGCAATTTCCCCGAGTGGGAGTTCGCCGTGCAGATCATGCCGGACGGCCCGAACGACCACCTGTCGTTCGACCCGCTGGACGACACGAAGCTGTGGCCGGTCGACCAGTTCCCGCTGCTGCCCTGCGGCCGGATGGTCCTCGACCGGGTGCCGGACAACTTCTTCGCCGAGGTCGAGCAGTCGGCCTTCGGGACCGGCGTGCTGGTCGACGGCATCGACTTCTCGGACGACAAGATGCTCCAGGGCCGGACGCTGTCCTACTCGGACACGCAGCGCTACCGCGTCGGCGCCAACTACCTGCAGCTGCCGATCAACGCGCCGCAGCCCGGCGTGAAGGTCTACTCGAACCAGCGCGACGGTCAGATGGCCTACACGGTCGACGGCACCGGCCCGAACAAGCACATCAACTACGAGCCGTCGACGCTGGCCGAGGGCCTGCGCGAGGCGCCGAAGCCCGCGAAGGACTACCACCAGCCGGTCCAGGGCAATCTCGGCCGCTACCAGACCTCGCGCACCGAGGACGACTACACCCAGGCCGGCGTGCGCTACCGCTCCTTCGCGGATTGGGAGCGCGACGACCTGATCGCCAACCTCGTGGCCGACATGAAGCAGTGCCCGGA
Organism: Methylobacterium sp. ME121; assembly: GCF_000974725.1. NCBI lineage: Bacteria > Pseudomonadati > Pseudomonadota > Alphaproteobacteria > Hyphomicrobiales > Methylobacteriaceae > Methylobacterium > Methylobacterium sp. ME121. The sequence continues at coordinate 17,431 of NZ_BBUX01000004.1, read as the reverse complement.
GCCGATCCAGCTGCGGATGGTCTGGCACTTCTGGCACGCCGACGAGGATTACGGCCGCCGCGTCGCCGAGGGCGCCGGGATCGATCTGGAGAAGGCCAAGGCCCTGCCGCCGCTGCCGGGCCGCGCCGCCCCGGGCAAGCGCCTGCAGTCCGAGACCTACACGGACGGCTCGCAGGCCCACCGGGTCGCCGCCGAGTAAGCCTCGGGCGCGCGCTCACCGATGCAGCCCCGCGCGGTCACCCGGCCGCGCGGGGTTCTCGTTTGGGGAACGGACGGGGCGAAGATGGCGAGTGTCGTGCACCGCGGGCCCGGCCCGAACGCCGTCATCGGCGGCATGCGGGTCACCTACCTGGCGCGCAGCGACGAGACGGCCGACGGCCTCGGCATCTACCGGGTCGCGATGGATCCCCGGACACCGGGTGCCGGGCTGCACCGCCACGCCCGGCTGACCGAGACGTTCTCGGTCGAGGCGGGCCGGCTCGCGCTCCGCGTCGACGGTGCGGACCACGAGCTCGGCCCGGGCGACTTCGCGCTGATCCCGCCCGGCATCGCGCACGCCTTCGCCAACCCCGGCGACCGGCCGGTGCGCTTCACGCTGAGCTTCGCGCCGGCTCTCGGTCGCGAGGGCTTTTTCGAGGGTCTGGCACGGCTGGCCACGGAGGGACGCCTCGCCGATCCGGCCGCGATGACCGACCTGATGGCGCGCTACGATCAGGAACCGCTGGCCGGCTTCGCCGGCTGGAGCACCGTCAGCGGCTGAGCAGCGGCTGAGCGGCCGCATCCCGCGGCTCGGGCTCGGCCGCGCTGACCTTCCGGTCGCGCCCGGCGGCGAGGCCGATCAGGATCGCCGCCACGGTGATGCCGACGAACAGGGCCCCGGGGACGGCCCAGCCGCCGGTCGCCTCGTGGGCCAGACCGAAGACCAGCGGCCCCAGCGCGGCGCAGGTGTAGCCGATGCCCTGCGCCATGGCCGAGAGGCCGGCGGCGCTGGCCGCGTCCGCCGCGCGCAGCACGATCAAGGTCAGGCCGAGCCCGAAGCAGCCGCCGATCCCGAAGCCCAGCGCGCAGGCGGCGGGGATCCGGAGGGAGTCCGCCCCGAAGGCGAGGACGACGAAGGCCGCGGCGGTCAGGCCGGGAATCACGACGATCCAGGCGCGCTGGTCGCGGGCTCGGGCCGCCAGCATGGCGACCAGCAGCGCGCCCGGCGCCTGCACCAGCGTCGCCAGCGAGGCGTACAACCCGGCGTTGAGCGGCGTCAGGCCGCGGCCCTGCAGCAGCAGCGGCAGCCAGCCGAACAGGATGTAGGCGAGCGAGGATTGCAGGCCCATGAAGCCCGTCACCCACCATGCCAGCGGGTTGCGGAGCAGCCGCCCGGCCGAGGGCGCGGCCGTCGAGGCGGTCCGGCGGGCGAACGGGATCCACACGAAGGCCGCGACCAGCGCGGGCAGCGACCAGACCGCCAGGGCGGAGGGCCAGCCGCCGCCGAGGGCGTGCTCCACCGGCACCGACGCGCCGGCGCCCGCGGCCGCGCCGAGGCACAGGGTCATCGTGTAGAGGCCGGTCATCAGGCCGCCGTTGCCGGCGAAATCGCGCTTCACCAGCGCCGGCAGCAGGACGTTGTCGAGCCCGATCCCGATCGCCGCCAGCGCCGTCCCGGCGAAGAGCGGCACGAGGCCGCCGAGACCGCGGAGCGTCAGGCCGGCGACGAGGATCGTCGAGCCGGCGAGCACCGCGAGGTCGGGCCCGATCCGGCGGATCAGCGGGGCGGCGAGCGCGCAGGCGATGCCGAGGCACAGGACCGGCAGCGTCGTTAGGATGGCGGCGCCGCCGGCACCGAGGCCCGTGCCGTCCCGGATCGTCGCCAGCAGGGGGCCGACCGTGCTGAGCGCCGGGCGCAGGTTGAACGCGACCAGCATCAGCGCGAGGCCGAGCAGGAACCGGTTCGCGGTCGCCCTGTCCGAACTCACGGCCGCCGCCGCGCGATCACGGCCCCGCCCAGGCAGGCGGCCAGCATCAGCGCGAAGGCGGCGTCGCCGAACTGGCCGTAGAGCGTGCCGCCGACGATGCGGGCGGGCAGGTCGGCGTCGAGCCAGGTCTCGGTGTCGAGCGCGGTGCGGGCGACGACGCGGCCGTGCGGGTCGATCACCGCGGAGATCCCGGTATTGGCGTCGCGCACGAGCGGCAGCCCCTCCTCGACGGCGCGCAGGCGCGCCTGGGCGAGGTGCTGGCGCGGCCCCGGCGTATCGCCGAACCACGCGTCGTTGGTGACGTTCAGGATCAGCCCTGGCGGCCGCGGCGCCGGGGCGGCGTGGCCGGCCGGCAGGATCGCGCCCGGGAAGATCGCCTCGTAGCAGATCGTCGCGGCCACCGGCGGCAGGCCCGGCACCGTCAGGATCCGCTGGCCGGCGAGCGACCCGGCCGAGAACCCGCCGGGGACTGCCACGAACTGGCGCAGGCCCACGGCCCGTAGGGCGGCGTCCAGGGGACCCGGCAGGTACTCCCCGAACGGGACGAGGTGGACCTTGTCGTAGCTGTCGGAGATCCGGCCGTCCGGGCCGATCACCATGACGGCGTTGTAGAAGCGCAGGCGCTCGCCCGGCAGCGGCTCCTCGGCGCGGGCCGCCCCCGTGATCAGCTGCTGCCCGGGCTTCAGGCCCGCCGCCACCTTGGCCAGGGCGTCGGGATCGCGCTGGATCAGGAACGGGAAGGCGGATTCCGGCCAGACGATGTGGGTCGGCTCCGGCGCGCCGGCCTCCGTCGGGCGCTGGCTCAGCTCGATGTAGCGGTCGACGATGTCGGCCCGGTTCTCGGGCCTGAACTTGGCGTCCTGGGGCAGGTTGGGCTGGACGAGCCGCAGCCGGACACCGGCCACCACCGGGTCGGGCGGCCCGAGCCGCTCGGCGCCGTAGAGCGCCATGCCGACGAGCGCGATCGCGGCGGCCGCGCTCGGCCCGAACCGGGCGCGCGGGTTCGCGCCGGTGGCGATCGTCGCGGGCGCCGCGCAGATCAGGGCGGCCAGGATGCCCAGGCCGTAGAGCCCGATCGCGGCCGCCCACTGCATCAGCCAGAGGTTCTGGGCCAGAGCCATCCCGAGGGTGTTCCAGGGAAACCCCGTGAACAGGTGGCCGCGCAGCCAGTCCGCCGCGCCGAGCCCGAAGGCGAGGGCGGCGATCCGCGCCGCGCCGCGGCCCCACAGCAGGCCCGCGGCGCCGAAACCGGCGCCGTAGAACAGGCCGAGGACGAAGGGCAGTCCGATCACGCCGAGCGGCAGAGCCCAGAGAAACTCGTCGGCCTCCACCAGGAAGGCCTGGCCCAGCCACCAGAGCCCGGCCGTGAGGTAGCCGAAGCCCCAGGCCCAGCCGATCAGGAAGCAGGGCCAGAACCGCCGGAGGGTGGTCCGGTCGGCGGCGGCACCGTCCTGCAGCCAGACCGCGACCGTCAGGGAGACCGCGAGGGCCGGCAGGAGACCGTAGGGCGGCATGGCCAGCGCCCCGAGGGCGCCCGCGAGCCACGCCACACCGAGGCGGCGCCAGCCGGTCAGGCGCGCGATCGCCAGCACCGCGCCGGGCACGCGCGCCCGCTCCGGATCGGACATCGGACCCGGAACCGGCCCGCGCATCGGCGCGCCGGCCGCCGCGGGCGACCGGGCGAAACCGTCCGCCAAGCTCGTCACGCCGCGACCGTCACGGGTGCGGCGTCTCGGCGACCGGGGCGTTCGCGGGCGGGGGCAGGGCGAGCGGCACGACGTTGCCGATCCGCGCCGCGCCCTTGTGGAACCGGAGGCGCTTCAGGCGCCGCGGATCGGCGTCGAGCACCTCGAACTCGAGGTCGCCCGGGCCGGCGATCAGCTCGCCGCGCGAGGGAACGCGGCCCGCCAGGGTCACGATCATGCCGCCCAGCGTGTCGATCTCCTCGGCCATCTCGCCGACGGCCGCGACGAGGTCGACGCCCGTCACCTCGGAGACCTCGGCCAGCGGCGTGCGCGCGTCGGCCACGAAGACCTCGCCCTCGCCCTCGACCCGCTGGACGTGCTTGTCCTCGGCGACGTCGTGCTCGTCCTCGATGTCGCCGACCACGACCTCGATCAGATCCTCGATGGAGATCAGCCCGTCTGTGCCGCCGTACTCGTCGATGACCAGCGCCATGTGGGTGCGGGTGGCCTGCATCCGCACCAGCAGGTCGATCGCCGGCATGGAAGGCGGCACGAACAGGACCGGCCGCTGGATACGGGCCGCCGCGAGCGTCGTCGTCAGGTCGACCTTGCCGAGGTCCAGCCCGCGCGGCAGGCGCGCCGCGGGCCGGCGCGGGCGCGGGGCGGCCGGCGTGTCCGCCGCGCCGTCGACCGCGACCTCGACCGGCTTCGCGACGGCGGGCGCGCTGCGCCGGGCCGGCTCGGCCTTGGCGGCGATGTGGTCGACGAGGTCGCGGATGTGGACCATGCCGCGGGGATCGTCGAGGGTCTCGCCGTAGACCGGCAGCCGGGAATGGCCGGCCGTGCGGAACAGCTTGAGCAGGTCGCCGAGGCTCGTGTCGTTCGAGACGGCGACGATGTCGGCCCGGGGGACCATCACGTCGTCGACGCGCACCTTGTGCAGGCCGAGGACGTTCTTGAGCATGACACGCTCGAGCGGGGTGAGGCCGCTCTCGCCGGCATCCGGCTCCGCCAGCGCCTCCTCAAGACCCTCGCGCAGGGAATCGCGCGGCTTGAGGTGGAGCGCCTGGAGCAGGCGGTCGTACCAGGGCTCCCGGTGCTGGGATTCGCCCTCGGCGGAACTGGGCGCGGCCAGGGCCGCGCCGCGACTTCGATCGTTGCTCATGTCTCTCGGGTCTGGGGTCGCTCGGACGTCGCGCGCTCAGGCATAGGGATCCGGGATGCCGAGGGTCGCGAGTGCCGCGACCTCGAGGGCTTCCATGGCATCGGCCTCGGTCTCGCCGATCTCGTGGTCCTGACCGAGACAATGCAGGGTGCCATGGACGAGGAGGTGGGCGAGGTGATTCTGGAGCGGCTTCGACTGCTCCGCACTCTCGCGCACCAGGGTCTCGTACGCAAGGACCACGTCGCCGAGGGGCACGGCGGTGCCGGCATGCCGCGGCTGCGGGGCGGCCGGGAAGGACAGGACGTTGGTCGGCTTGTCCTTGCCGCGCCAGGTCCGGTTGAGCTCCCGGACGGCGGCGTCGTCCGTCAGCAGGACGCTGACCTCGACGGGTCCGTCCGGCTTCTCGGGAGCCACGGCGAGCCCGGCCTCGACGGCGCGGGTGACGAGGGCCTCGAGGTCGGCGACCGCCGTCTCCCAGCGCGCGTCCTCGACGGCGAGGTCGATCTCGTGGGGCATGGTCACGCCAGGGGCCGGCGGCGGGGATTCGGATTGCGGTCGGCCTCCTCGCTGCCGTGGGCGGCGCGCTCGTAGGCGGTGACGATCCGGCGCACGAGGTCGTGGCGGACCACGTCGACGTCCTTGAACCGCACGTGTCCGATCCCCTCGACGCCCTCCAGCACGCTGACCGCTTCCACGAGGCCGGATTTCTGACCCGGCGGCAGGTCGATCTGACTGGGATCGCCGGTGATGATCATGCGCGAGCCCTCGCCCAGGCGGGTGAGGAACATCTTCATCTGCATGGAGGTCGTGTTCTGCGCCTCGTCGAGGAGCACCACCGCGTTGGTGAGGGTCCGGCCGCGCATGAAGGCGAGCGGCGCGATCTCGATCGTGCCGGTCTGCAGGCCGCGGTCGACGTGGCGGGCCTCCATGAAGTCGTAGAGGGCGTCGTAGATCGGGCGCAGGTACGGGTCGACCTTCTCGCGCATGTCGCCCGGCAGGAAGCCCAGGCGCTCGCCGGCCTCGACCGCCGGCCGGGACAGGATCAGCCGCTCGGCGTGGCCCTGTTCCAGGAGCGAGACGGCGTGACCGACGGCCAGCCAGGTCTTGCCGGTCCCGGCCGGGCCCTCGGCGAAGACCAGCTCGTTGGTGCGCAGGAGCTTGATGTACGCGTCCTGCGCCGGGTTGCGCGCGCGCACGGCCCCGCGCTTGCGGGTGGCGATCTGCTCGAAATGCGGCCTGTCGGCCTCGGCGGCGATCGCCTCGGCGGGGAACAGGGTCGCCTGCGCGGTGGCCTCGCGGATGGCGCCGTCCACCTCGCCGAGGGTCAGCGTGCTGCCGCCGGTCCGAACCCGGGCGTAGAGCTTCTGGAAGACCCGCCGCGCCGTCTCGGCGGCGTCGGCCGGCCCCTTGATGACGAGGTGGTTCCCGAGCGCGGTGGCGGTGACTTCCAGCCGGCGCTCGATATGGGCGACGTTCTGGTCGTACTGTCCGAAGACGAGGCTCGCGAGGCGGTTGTCGTCGAAGGTCAGCGGCACCTCGACCACCTCGTCCGATCCGGTCGGCCGCGCCGCCGGGCCGCGACCCCGGAGCGCGCCGCGCGCGCCCGCACCGTCCGATGCGCTCAAGCCGTCATCCTCGCCATCATCCCCACCGCTCCGATCCTCACGCCGCCGCAGCCTCGGAGACGAGTTCCCCGAACAGGCTGTTGGACCCCGCCTCGGTGATCCGCACCGGCACGACCTGCCCGATATGGTGAGGCGCGGCGTCGAACTGGACGGCCAGCAGGTGCGGCGTCTTGCCCGCGACCTGGCCGGGATGGCGCCCGCGCTTCTCCACCAGCACGTCGAAGACCCGGCCCGCGGCCGCCCGCTGATAGGCGTGGCGCTGGCTGTCGAGGAGCGCCTGCAGCTCGGCGAGCCGCGCCGCCATGACGGCCTCCGGCACCTGATCGGTGCGGTCCGCGGCCGGCGTGCCGGGGCGCGTGCTGTACTTGAACGAGAAGGCGCTCTCGAACCCGACGTCGCGCACCAGCCGCAGGGTCTCGGCGAAGTCCGCGTCGGTCTCGCCCGGGAAGCCGACGATGAAGTCGGACGAGAGGGCGATGTCGGGCCGGGCGGCCCGGATCCGCTCGATCAGCCGGCGGTACGCGTCGCCGGTGTGCTTGCGGTTCATCGCGGCGAGGATCCGGTCGGAGCCCGACTGCACCGGCAGGTGCAGGTAGGGCATCAGCGCCGGCACCTCCGCGTGGGCCCGGATCAGGGCGTCGTCGAAATCGTTCGGGTGGCTCGTCGTGTAGCGGATCCGCGCGATGCCGGGGATTTTCGCCACTGCGCGCACCAGATCGGCGAGGCCCGCGGGCGCGCCGTCGGGGCCGTCGCCGTGATAGGCGTTGACGTTCTGGCCGATGAGCGTGATCTCGCGCACGCCCCCGTCGGCGAGCTTCTCGGCCTCGGCGAGCACCGCCGCCACGGAGCGCGAGACCTCCGCGCCCCGCGTGTAGGGGACCACGCAGAAGGCGCAGAACTTGTCGCAGCCCTCCTGCACGGTCAGGAAGGCCGACGCCCCGAGGGTCCGCCGGCGGGGCAGGTGGTCGAACTTGTCCTCGACCGGGAACTCGGTGTCGACGACGCGGCGCTCGCGGGAGCGCGCCAGCAGGTCCGGCAGCCGGTGATAGCTCTGCGGGCCGACGACCACGTCGACGGCGGGCTGGCGCGCCTGGATCTCGGCGCCCTCGGCCTGGGCGACGCAGCCCGCGACCACGATGCGCGTGTCGAGGCCCTGCGCCTTCCGCTCACCCTTGAGCACGCGCAGGCGGCCGAGTTCGGAATAGACCTTCTCGGCGGCCTTCTCGCGGATGTGGCAGGTGTTGAGGACGACGACGTCCGCGTCCTCGACCGTGTCGGTCGCCGTGTAGCCCTCGGCGCCGAGGACGTCGGCCATGCGGGCCGCGTCGTAGGCGTTCATCTGGCAACCGTAGGATTTGACGAAAGCCTTCTTCAACGCGCGCCGTCCCGAACCGATCCGCCCCACTCCGCGCCGGGCCCGCGGGGACGGGGCCGGCGGGAGGCCTGTAGCACGCTTCGCGCGCCCCGTCGCGGCGCCCTCGAGACGCGACCGGCCGCCCGCAGGCGGCCGGCGCATGGCTTGGCGCATAGTCTGGCGCCCGGTCCGGCGCGCGGCTCCCGGGGAGGGGCGCTCCCCGGTCCGCCTCAGTGGGCCGCCGGTGCCGCGGCGGGCAGGTCGATGACCATCTGCTGGAAGAACGGCACGTAGGCCTGCAGCATCACGAACAGGCCGACGAGGCAGGCGAGCGCGATCGAGTGCCAGAACACGAAGCGCAGGATCTTGCCTTCCTGACCGAAATAGCCGGTCGCCGTGGAGGCGACGACGATCGACTGGGCGTCGACCATCTTGCCCATCACGCCGCCCGACGAGTTCGCGGCAGCCATCAGCACGCCCGAGAGGCCGAGCTGCTCGGAGGTGATCCTCTGGAGGCCGCCGAACAGCACGTTCGAGGCCGTGTCCGAACCCGTGAGCGCCACGCCGAGCCAGCCGAGCAGCGTCCCGAAGAACGGGTAGAGGATGCCGGTGCCCGCGAAGGCGAGGCCGAGCGTGGCGTCGACGCCCGCGTAGCGGGTGAGGACGCCGAGCGCGAGCATCGCCGCGATGGTGATCAGCGAGTAGCGCAGGGCCCAGATGGTCTCGAAGTAGGCCGTGACGAGGCGCAGCGGCGAGAACCGCATGATCAGGCCGGAGATGATCGCCGCGATCAGCACGCCCGTGCCGGTGTACGACATGTAGGTGAACAGGAAGACCGCGCCCTCCGGGACGGGCTTGGCCACCACCGGCGGCACCTTCATGATCACGTTGTGCAGGCCCGGCACCTCGTACTTCCAGGTGAAGAGCGGGTTGACGATGCCCTTGAACCAGCCGGTCCCCCAGATCGCGACGATGACCGAGAGGACGATCCACGGCACCCAGGCCATCAGGATCTCGCCCTGCGAGGCGGTGCGGGCGCCGACATGGACGGGGGGCGTGCCGGGCACGCCGGCGCCGAGCGCCACGGGCCGCGGGCCGGCGACGGCGAGCGACGGATCGTGGCCGCGCAGGGCCGGCGACGACCAGATCTCCTTGGGCTGCCAGACCTTCAGGAACAGCACGAGGGCCAGCATCGAGGCGAGCGAGGCGCCGATATCGACGATCCACGGGTTGACGTAGTTCGAGATCAGGAACTGCGCGACCGCGAAGGAGGCGCCGCAGACCAGGATCGGCGGCCACACCCGGATCATGCCGCGGAAGCCCGCGAAGACCCAGATCAGCCAGAACGGCACGATCAGCGAGAACAGCGGCAGCTGCCGGCCGATCATCGCGCCGAGGATCTCCGGCGGGTAGCCGGTGACCGAGGCGAGGCCCTGGATCGGCGCGCCGAGCGCCCCGAAGGCCACCGGGGCGGTGTTGGCGATCAGCGACAGGCCGGAGGCGGCGAGCGGCGAGAAGCCCAGGCCGATCAGGATCGCGCCCGTGACGGCCACCGGCGTGCCGAAGCCGCCCGCGCCCTCGAAGAAGGCGCCGAACGCGAAGGCCACCAGGAGCAGCTGCAACCGCCGGTCGGCGGTGATGCCGGCCACCGATTGCTGCAGGATCGCGAACCAGCCCTTCTCCACCGTCAGCCGGTAGAGGAAGATCACGTTGAGGATGATCCAGCCGATCGGGAAGAAGCCCGTGACCATCCCGAGGATGGCGGCGCGGGTGGCGAGATCGGTCGGCATGCCGAAGCCGACGATGGCCACCAGCATGGCGAGGCCGAGAGCGATGACGGCCGCGATATGGGCCTTCACGCGCCCGCTGGCGATCATGGCGAGCAGTGCGATGACCGGCACTGAAGCGGCGAGCGTCGAGAGCCACGGGCTCCCGAACGGATCATAAACCTGGTTCCAGGTTTGCACCGGGCGTCCTCCACAAAGTCCCGTCTGTTCCGGGTTGCGGCCTAGCTAGCAGAGGCGTTCCGACCGCTCAATGCGTTGCATCATGTATTCTGGCGGTGATTTCTACACATTACTCTTGCGCGGATCCCCGGATTCACCCGGCGCAACAGCGCCTCTCCGGGTGAGAGCGGATCTGACCCGTCCAGCGCGAGCCTACATCCAAGCCCTGAGACCGGATTCCCCGCCGGCTCAGGACCTTAGCCCTTGAGCAGGGCGGGGATCGCGGCTCCCGCGGCGCCGACCGGTCAGACCGTCGCGATCTCCGGCCCCTGGAGGCCGATCCCCGGGGCCGCCGGCCTGGGATCCGGCGCCGGCAGGGTCCCGACGCCGCTGCCGGCGCCCCGCAGGGCCGCGCGCACCTCGGCCTCGGCGGCCGCCGTGGCGGCCTTCCGGTCGGTGGTCGCCTCGAAGGCGATCGGCGCCCCCCAGACCACGTGCACGTCGATGGGTCCGCCCTGCACGAAGGCCGCGAGGTGCGGCACCAGCTCCATGTCGCCGTACCACGCGATCTCCGCGCGCTCGGCGCGCGTCACCGGCAGGCCATTGCGCCGGGGATAGGCGATGGCGAGGGGCTGGAGGCGCACCCGGCCGCGCCCGGCCTCGGCCTGGAGCGCCGCGCGGGCCGCGCCGACGAGGGAGGAGCGGAACGGCAGGAGCCGGGTGCCGTCGCCGGTCGTCCCCTCCGCGAACAGGACGACCAGCTCACCTTCGGCGAGGCGGTGGCCCATGGCGGTGCTGACCGCGGCGGTCGCGCCGCGGCGCTGCCGGTCGATGTAGATCGTCCGCTGCAGCCCCGCGAGAGCGCCGATCAGCGGCCAGCCGGCGATCTCGGACTTCGCCACGAAGGAGAGCGGCCGCAGCGAGCCGACCGCGATGATGTCGAGCCACGAGACGTGGTTGGCGAGCACCAGCGCCGCCTCGCCGGGGGCCGGCGGCGTGCCGCTCTGCGTGACGCGGACGCCGAACAGGCGCAGGAAGACGCGGTGGAACAGGATCGGCGCCAGGGTGGCGCGGCGGCCGAGGAGCCGCAGGGCGATCCAGTGGGGCGGTCCCAGCACAGCGAAGGCGAGGGCGAGGGCCGCGACCCGCCAGGCGATGCCGAGGCGGCTCACGGCGTCACAGGTCGGCGCTCATCGTCAGCGCGGTCGCCCGGCTGCCGTCGGCCTTGAGATAGTAGCCGGTGCGCGAGCCCACCTGCCGGAAGCCGTGCCGGGCGTAGAGCCGCAGGGCGGGGGCGTTGCCCTCGTCGACCTCCAGATGAACCCGGGCGACGCCGTCCAGGGCGAGGCTCGCCAGGTGCTCGCGGAGCAGCTTGCGGCTGTGGCCGCCGCCGCGCAGCGCCGGGGACAGCACGACTGTCAGGATCTCGGCCTCGTCGGCGGCCCGGCGCGAGAGAACGAAACCCTGGAGCACGCCCGCGCGCCAGAGGGCGTGCGCGTGGGTCGAGCGCTCGCAGAGCATGCGCTCGAACTCGTGCGCGTCCCAGGGCCGCGCGAAGGCGGTCGCGTGGAGACGGGCGAGGGCGGGGGCCTGCGCGGCGTCGCGGAGCGGGGCGACGTAGGGCTCCGGCGTCAGCGCGTCCCACCACGCGAACCACCAGTCGAAGGGCCAGAAGGGCAGCGGGCGCGTCATCGCCGTGCGATCCGCGCGTGGTCCTGCGGCCGGGCATCCGGTCCCCGCAGGTAGAGGGGGCGGGCCAGCGCCTGCGCCGGGTCGGCGACGAGACCGAGGGAGGCCACCGACGCGATATCGGGACCGCCGACATGGGCGACGCGCGCCGCGACGCCGCGCGCGGCGAGCGCGGCGGCCAGCATGGGCGCGCCCGAGCCGGTCAGCACCACCGGGCCGGCGCCCAGCTGCTCGGCCGCGGCCTCGACGGCGAGGTGCGCGGGGGCGAGGCCGTCGCCCGGTCCCAGCGCCTGCACGTAGACGGCGCCGTGGCGGGCGTCGATCACCGCGGCGATCGTCCCCTCGACGGTCTCGGCCAGGAGCGGCGCGAGGAGCGCCGAGAGGGTGCCGACGCCGACGACCGGCTTGCCGGTCGAGAGGCCGATGGCGCGGGCCGCCGACAGGCCGACCCGCAGGCCGGTATAGCTGCCCGGCCCGACCGTCACGGCGACCCGGTCGATCGCCTCAAATCCGCCCTCGACCCGGGCGATCACCCGCTCGATCAGCGGCAGCAGCGACTCCGCGTGGCCGCGCGCCATCGGCAGCGACTCGGCGGCGAGGGGCGCCTCGACCTCCTCCGCCATGACGCAGGCGGCGCAGGTGTCCAGCGCTGTGTCGATGGCCAGAATACGCACGCTCACTCCCACAAGCCGGTCCGCACCGGCCGCTGCCTCCCCGCGCCGCGACGGGCGCCAAGAGCCTCCAGTGTTAGAACAAAGCCGCCGCCTCGTCAGCGTCGGGGCGACCGCGCCGCGCCGATCACCGGCGGAGTGTTGCCGGCTTGCGCCGGTGCGCGCCCGCGGCCCCGGACAGGGCCGCCGCGTCGGCCCGAAGCTCCGACGCGGGTAAAGGGACCGGAACGCGGCCGCCGACCGGTCCGACCGGTCGGCGTACCGCCTCAGTGACGCGGAACCTCAGGGACGCGGAACAGGCCGCGTGGCATGGCCGCTCGGCCGCTCACGCCGCCGCGCGGGCGTCGACCCTCAGATCGCCTGGACCTCGCGGATCTCCGGCAGGAAGTGCCGGAACAGGTTCTGCACGCCGTGCCGCAGGGTCGCGGTGGAGGACGGGCAGCCCGAGCAGGCCCCCTTCATCTCCAGGTAGACCACACCCTCCTTGTAGCCGCGGAAGGTGATGTCGCCGCCGTCGCCGGCCACCGCCGGCCGGACCCGGGTCTCGAGCAGGTCCTTGATGGTCACGACGGTGTCGTGGTCCGCCTCGTCGTAGAACTCGTCGCCCGGCTCGATCTCGCCGTGGCCGCCCTCGGCCATCACGGGCGCGCCGGACTGGAAGTGCTCCATGATCGCGCCGAGCACCGCCGGCTTGACCTGCGCCCATTCCGAACCGTCCTCGGCCTTGGTCACCGAGATGAAATCGTGCCCGAAATAGACGCCCGCCACGCCCGGGACGGTGAACAGCGCCGCGGCGAGGGGCGACCGGGCGGCCGCCTCGGCGTCCCGCGCCTCGAAGGTCGATTCCGCCAGCACGACGCGGCCGGGCAGGAACTTCAGGGTGGCCGGGTTCGGCGTGGCTTCGGTCTGGATGAACATGGTGGCAACACTCCGCTGCGCCGGTTCAAGGCCGGCCGGGACAGGCGCCCGAGGCGCCGCTGTCCATGTGGACCGGCGAGCGGATTTTCTCAACCTGTCGTCCCGTCCCGCCGGCCCGCGAGAGTGGACATTCGGACGGCGGCGCGACAGGACGAACGCCATCGAATGCCAGAGGAGCCGGCAGTGGACGTGACCGCGGACCAGACCCTCGCGCAGGACTTGCTGAAGGATCTGCGCGAGGCCCAAACCAAGCTGGACGCGGCGCGGGCGGAAGCGGCCTCGCTCAAGGTGCTGCTGGCGCTGCGCACGCATCAGCACGACCAGGCCTGGCAGGAGGGACAGCGCCTCGCCGCGGCGCTCGCGGATGCGCAGGCCCGCGCGGAGGCGGCGACCGTCGCGCGGGCGGAGGCCCAGGCGAGCGCGGCCTCGTCCGAAGCCGCCGCGATGGCCGACGAGCGCACTGAGGCGGTCCGGACGGTCCTCGGCGCGGTGCTCGCGAGCATCGGGCACCGGGCCCTCGACCGGCGGCGGTTCCAGGACCTGATCGCCCGGGCCGGCCGCGAGGCGCCGGATCAGGGCCCGGGCGCGGCCCGGCACGCGGTGCTGCTGACCGAGGCGCGGCGGGTGCTGGGGATCGCCGAGTAGCCCCCGCTCCGACGGCTCCGACGCGCCGCGACCGGTCGCGGGCGGCAGGGTTAACCGACGCTTAACCGGGCTCTCCCATCGTCGTCCCGGGACGGACAGGAGATCGATCGCATGCTGATCAGCGAGCACCACGTGCGCGAGTGCGCCTACTACATCTGGGAAAACGAGGGCCGGATCCACGGGCAGGCCGCCGCCCACTGGATCCGCGCCGAGGCCGAGCTGCGCGCCAACGCGATGCTCGCTGCCGCCGCGACGGTCGTGGTCGCCGAGGCCGCCCCGAAGGCCGCGCCGGCGAAGACCGCCGCCAAGCCTGCCAGCGCCAAGCCTGCCAGCGCCAAGCCCGCCGCGTCGAAGCCCGCCGCGTCGAAGCCCGCCGCGTCGAAGCCCGCCGCGTCGAAGGCCGCCGCCAAGCCTGCGGCCGCAAAGACCGCGGTCGCCAAGCCCGCGACCGTGAAGCCCGCGACCGTGAAGGCCGCCGCGAAGCCGGCCGCCCCGAAGCCCGCCCGCGCCTCCAAGGCGGCGGTGACTGCCGGCCTCGCCGCCAAGGCGAAGCCCGCCCGGACCCCGGCCTCGATGCACTGACGGCCGGCGCCCCGGCGCCGCCAGGACCTTCTCCGAAGCCCGTCCCTCGCGCAGGGGCGGGCTTCCGTCGTCGAAGGGAGCCGCGTTCGCGGCGAACGGACGGAACAGGCCCGGCGCCGATCGGTTGTCCGCCCTGACGCGGGCAACGGGCTCCGCGACGGGGCTGCGATGCGCGCGGTGATCTTCGACATCGACGGGACCCTGCTCGACAGCGTCGACCTGCATGCCCGCGCCTGGGTGGAGGCCTTCGCGCATTTCGGCGTGACGACCGACTTCGCGGACGTCCGCCGGCAGATCGGCAAGGGCGGCGACGAGCTGATGCCGGTCTTCCTGTCGGAGGAGCGGGTCGCGCGGGATGGCGAGACGATCGAAGCCTACCGCTCGGACCTGTTCAAGCGTCGCTACCTGTCCGAGGTCCGACCCTTCCCCGGTGTCCGGCCGCTGTTCGAGCACATCCGCGCCGCCGGCCTGACAATCGCGCTCGCCTCGTCGGGGAAGCGCTCCGAGGTCGAGCACTACACCGAGATCCTGGAGATCGGCGACCTCGTGGATGTGGCCACCAGCTCGGACGACGCGGACCGGTCGAAGCCGCATCCGGACATCTTCGAAGCCGCGCTGGAGAAGCTCGACGGCGCGCCCCGCGACGCGATCATCGTCATCGGCGATACCCCCTACGATGCCGAGGCGGCCGCGAAGGCGGGGCTGCGCACCGTCGGCCTCCTCTGCGGCGGCTTCCCGGAAGCGGACCTGAGAAGCGCCGGCTGCGTGGCGATCTACCGGGACCCCGAGGATCTGCTCAACCGATTCGCGCAGTCGCCGCTGGCGGACAGCTGAGCGGCAGACCGGCAAGCGGATTCCGCGACCGGCCCGACGTCGTCCACACTTTCCCGCCACGCTGTTGCCGCGCGGTGACGCGGAGCGATGCCGGCTACGTATTCACGCGAAAGGGACTGGTGTCGGTCGATCGAAAGGCGTAGCGACCCGCCCGCCAATCTGGACTCCTTCGAAGGACGAGCGCCTCGCATGCCCCAGACTCACCAGGCCGGCCCGGCACCGCGCTTCGTACCGGCCGCCAAGTCGCTGCCGGAGCAGATCGCCGACGCGGTCGAGAGCCGGTCGACCCCGCTCAGCCAGCTGCTCCGCCTGATGGCCGCCCTCGATGCCGAAGGCGGCAACGAGGCCCTGCGGCTGCGGCTCCGCGCCCGGATCGGCGCGCCGCTCGACGCCTGACGCCCGCGCCGCGGGTCAATGCCGCCGGTGCCGATGGCGCCGGCCACCGCTCCTCGCCGCCGGTGCGGCCGCCTTCGCGACGCGGTCCATGCAGGCGAAGTAGATGCGGCGTCCGATCTCCTCCAGTTCGAGACCCTGCGGGTTGGGCGCCGAGAACACCTTCGCGCGGGCCTCATTGCGGCAGGCCGCGTCCTCCGGGCTCCGGATCGGCGGCTCGGCGCGGGCGGCCCCGCAGGCCAGGGCCGAGACGATCCAGGTCGCTGCGATGATCGATACTCGTGTGCTTGCCAGGGTACTCGGCATACGGACGTTCGGACCTCACTCGCTCAGGACCGAGATAGAGCGTCTCGATCACCCGTGAAGCTTGGTCAGAGTGCCGGCTCCGGCAAAAATCGACGGCGCGCGCCTCAGGGCACGATCCAGAGGCACGGACCCCCGCCGGACACGGTCAGGCATTCGTAGGGCGCGCCGCCGATCAGGGCCCGCTGCTCCACGGTGCCGATCGCGCCGCGCGGGATCCGCCTGCAGCCGGCCTCCGATGGGGCGGGGCCACCGCTGCCCGAGGCCGCGTCGATCCGGCGGGCGGCGATCAGAGTCTCGCAGGCGATCACCGAGTCGGTCCCCTGGGCGCGGGCGTTCCGGGGCGCGAGGCCGAGGGGGAGGGCGAGGAGGACGAGCGCCGCGATGGGCGCCAGCGGGGATCGGGATCGCATCGCGGCCTCGGCTGCCCGCGCCGCACGGGCGCGTCGCGGTTCGGACGCCCTCAACGCGTCGTCGCGCGCGTTGGTTGCCGGCGGCGGAAGCGGACCCCGGACGCGACGACGCCCGCCTTGCGGGCGGGCGTCGTGGGCGTCCGAAGCTCGGGGGAGCCGACGGCCGGCGCTCAGCGCTTGGTCTTCACCTTCGCCTTGCGGGCCGCGTAGCGCGCGTCGCGCTGGGCCTTCTTGGCGGCCAGGTCGGCCGACTTGCGCTCCTGCGCGGCGGCCAGCTCGGCGGCCTCGCGCGCGAGCTGGGCGGCGAGTTCCGCCTCCTCCCGCTGACGCTTCTCCTCGGCGGCCTTGCGCTCGGCGGCGATCCGGGCGGCCTCGCGCTCGCGGGAGCGCTCCTCGCGGGCCTTGGCCACTTCGGCGCGGGCCTTGGCCTTGGCGATCACCTCGGGGTCATCGGCCGCGGGGCGTGCCTTGAACTTGGCCAGCAGGGCGGCCTTGGCGTTCTGCGAGTTCTGGCGACGGTCGTCGAAATTCCTGTAGTCGAATGCGCTCATCTGACCTTTCTCAGTTGGGTACGTCTCGCGTGTCGCGGGGACATCCGGCGGGGCCGGGCACGTACTGAGTCTGCAGGTTCCGACGCCATCCCCGCGCCCCGGAACCGCACCGATCCACCGGCTGTACCGATGGTCCGACCCGAGCGTTCGCCTGCGTCTGAACGCTCGGGTCGGACCATTGTTCGAAGATCGCAAAGCCCTTAATCAGAGCTTCACGCCAGATGCAATCGGCGAGACCTGCGCAGGCGGCCGGCACAGCGACAATCCCGGCCCTCTCTGTAAGAGTCCTGGCCGGCGATGCGCAAAAACCTCAGACCGGCGTCTGGCCGAGGCCCGCTGCCCGGGACTGCATCCGTCCCGAGGACTTCGCTGCACGCGGCAGATAGGTCGCGCACGGGACGACGACAAGATTCGCCGGCGGGTCCCCGCGGGTGCATCCTGGCCGAGCGACGCGCGCCGCAGCCCGGCGAGCGCCGAACCGATGGCTGAGGGATGGACCTATACTTCCATCACAAAGCAGACCTGCAAATTCGACAGAGTATTCCTCGTGGTTCCCCCGACGCCCGGCCCCGGCCCGGCTCCCGCCCGGGGGCGACCATCTGCCCAGGATCTGCCCATCCGCCACAGCCTATTTTCTGTGCACGTGCCGTGAAGCCCTTCGAATCGATCGCCAGCACCCGGGAAACTGCC
>NZ_BBUX01000005.1:0-181591 GCF_000974725.1 Methylobacterium sp. ME121 | reverse complement strand
GGTCAGGGTCACATCGGGAACGAAGCGTGCGAACTCGATGAAGCTCGCGGTCTGCGTGTGCAGGAACAGGTCGATCGTCCAGGTCGGTGCGCAGCGTTCGAAGGATGGAGGCGCCACCGGTTCGCCGATGGGTGAATGCACTGGATAGGTCTTCTCCTCCGGATCGATGCAGATCAGATAAAGGCTGCGGCCATGATAGCGCGCAAAGAAGGACCTGCCTGAACTGTGGTACTCGCCGCCCGCTTCGATTTTCCAGGCCCGGAACAGCAGCTTGTCGCACTTGCGGAACGTTCCGGTCCTGGCGGGATAGACGACCTCGAAGCCGCCCCATGACTCCTCGATCCCGGCCCCCGTGATCCACTGGATCGCCATCGCTCGCGCGCCGAACCTGAGCGCGATGGCGCGGGCGAGCAGGCCTCCCCGCGTTTCCTGTCCCGGAAGCACTTCCGGATGTGCCTGGAGATAGTCGAAGAATTCGCTCTTTCCGTAGCCCATAATATACACGCGCTTGCCATCGAGTTCGAAGCCGCGCGTTCTCACGCCGATCGGGTGAATAGCGGTTCCCCGGATGATGAGCGCCACCAGTTCGCCGTCCTCCGAGCAGCTGTCGAGAAGCTCGAGTGCCGGCTCGACCCGCGCAAGATCGTCGGATCGTTCGGGCAGGAGGGCGTAGAGTCCTTGGATGATGCGGCTGGCGTTGGACTGGCTGCCTGCCCAGGCGATAAGGAACCAGGGCCGGACGATCACCAGCTTCTGCGCCAGCTCCGCCGCGAAATGGCGATCGAGGCCGGGCACGAGCCCCGGCTTCGAGCGCGTGGGAAGGTCGACCGGGGCGGGGAGGCGACGCAACAGCAGGAGGTCACCGATGAACGCGGGCAGGCCGCCTACGCTCAACCCCGCAACGAGTGTCATCGGGCCTCCGCCGCAGGCTGAAGCGTCATCCAGTCGGTCCACAGATGCACCGGGAGAGGGGAGGGCGATGCCGTATTCGCAAAGCACCCTCCCCCGCTGCCCCGATGAACACAGGAAGGACATAGCTGCGGATGGGCGATGTACTTTTTAGATTTGTTACGATAAAATGGCTTCATAGATTGATCTTTGTGCCTTGGTTCCATAATGTTTATTATGCGAATTACAGTATCGTAGATAACAAAATTCGTATAATCTGCGAGAGTCATTCCCGCGGCAAGGGGCTCGGCCGATCTCCGATAATTTAGTTCGCCTCCCCTCCCCTACGCGCGATCCGGCACTGCTACGGGCGCCGAGTCAGCTACAGTCTGCCATGCCGGAAACCGTTTGATCCATTCGGCCCACAAAACGTAAACCCTAGACCGTAACCGCATATGCTGTTCAAGCGTATAAATCGCGTGCCGAATTTTGCTCGGAGCGTACAAAATGCCCAGGATGGATTTTTGATGTCGAACCGGCGAAGGGCGCGAAGATCCGCTCCGATCGGAGGCCGGCTTCGCCGAGGCAGCCGCCATCTTCGGCGGCCGTGTTGAAGAGTATCAGAATACCAGGGTCGACGAGAACCTCCGCGCCTAGGGCGTCTCTGCAACGGGTTCACAGCGCGCACGGGCCGGCCTGCGGAGGATCACTGCCAAATGCTCAACGGCATGCTCTGGATCCTGCGTAGGATCGTGCGTACCGGTGCGCCCTGGGAGGATCTGCCGGCCCGCTACGGGGCGGCCGGAACCGTGTCGAGCCGGTTCTACCGCCGGCGCGAGGCCGGCGTGTCCGACCGGGTGCTGCAGCGCCCGCAGGCGCAGGCGGACGCCCGCGGCGCCGTGGACTGGGATCCGCGCTGCGTGGACGCACGGTGGTGCGCCCACCAGTACGCCGCCGGGGCACGCCGGTCCAGCGCCATCGGGAGGTGACGGCACGGTCGAGGTCGTCGACGAGGCGCTCGCGCGCAGTCAGGGCGGCTTCTCCACCGAGAAGCGGGCTGCCAACGACCTCGACATGGTCACCCTCGCCATGATCATGCTTCGGCTCACATGAGTTTGCGGAGACGCCCCAGTATCCTGTGGCCGTGAGGACCCGGGCGCGTCCGCGGATCGACGGCTTGCTGGCGATGCCGTTGGCTGGATGCAGAGTCGGTCCGGTCAGCGGCCGCTCTGCCGCCCTCCGCTCAACCAACGTCTGATAACCCTTTCTTATCAGACGTAGCGTTACGCTCAGGTTCGATTGAGGGAGAGAGCCATGACGCTGCCCGCTACGCTTGCTGCCCGCGCCCGCGCGTTTGCCGACGAGGCGCTCTCGGAAAATTCCCGCCGGGCCTACCGCGCCGACTGGCAGCACTACGCGGATTGGTGCCGCACCCACGATCTCGAGCCCCTGCCCGCGGGACCCGAGCAGGTGGCGAGCTATCTCACCTCGATGGCCGAGACTCACAAGCGCGCCACGATCGAGCGCCGGCTCGTCACGATTGGTCAGGCGCACAAGCTCCAAGGGTTGCCGTGGATCCCGGCCCATCCGGCCGTGCGGGCAGCCCTGCGCGGAATGTTCCGGCGCTACGGTCGGCCGAAGAAGCAGGCCGCCGCGCTCGGCGTGCCCGAGACCCTCCAGATCGTCGCCGCCTGTGAAGGCACGGTTGCGGCTCTTCGTGATCGCGCGCTGTTCCTGATGAGCTTCGCCGGAGCGTTCCGGCGCTCCGAGATCGCGCGGATCCGCTTCGAGGACGTCGCCTTCCGCGAAGGTGCGGTCGACGTGTTCCTGCCCCAGTCGAAAGGCGATCAGGAGGGCGAGGGCACGATCGTGACCGTCCTGGCCGGCGAGAACGTCGCGACGTGTCCCGTCGCGGCGCTTCGGCGTTGGCTAAAGGCGGCGCCCACCGAGAACCATATCTTCCGCGCTGTCCGAGCCGACGGAACCGTGATGGAAGCGGGTCTTCATCCGGATTCGATCGGACGTATCGTTCAGAAACGCGCCGCCGAGGCCGGCCTCGTTGCTGGGCCCCGCGAGCGCATCTCAGCACACGGGTTCCGCGCGGGCTTCATCACCGAGGCTTACAGACGCGGATCACGGGACGAGGAGATCATGAGCCATTCGCGGCATCGGGATCTCAAGACGATGCGTGGATACGTTCGCAGAGCCAAGCTTTCCGACGCTCATCCCGGTCGCAACCTAGGCCTCTGAAGGGGACCCGCCGGCGCTGCGACGTTACAGCCGCTGGTCCGATCGATCGAAGTCCATCTCGACCGTTTGGAGCCGTTGCCGACGCTTCTGAAATCCTACCCGGGTCGGCCGGTCCGCGAATTCGACATGCACCAGGGGCAGATCCTCCGCATCCCGAGCTCAATCTGCCGCTGTCGATCCTGACTGGGCGCTCGGAAGGTCCGCTGAGTGGCGGTCTGATTCGCGCCAACGACCGGAGCTGGCCGAAAGCGGAATGACCGCTTCGGAGAAGGCCGGCCGGAAAACCGGACGGCCTCCTACCGACCCAACCCAGCCACTCGGACCACCGTCGGCGCCGCCCAAAAGCAGCCATCCAGCGACTGTCATGACACTTCCGACCGGCATGGTGGAACGAGCAACCTGGCGAGCCTGATCCTCAGAGAGCCCAGCGAGTTCGTCATTCAGTGCGGCATCTACCCGAAGATGAAGCTTGCCCTCCACATTCATTAGATTGCTACTATTGGTTGTTATACGGGGCGGCAAAGTTGTGGCGGGTGCGATCAAGCGTCTCATCGCTTGCGTGACGCCCGCTTAACCAAATTCCCCCTTTCATCGCACTCGTGCCGTCGTGGCACGTGGAGACATCTGCGGTGCCGCTCTTCGACGCCAACCTGCGTGCCTTGATGGCGGCTATCGACAAGTCTAGGGCTCGGATCGAGTTCGCCCCTGATGGGACCGTTCTCGCCGCCAACGACCTGTTCCTCGTTCTGATGGGCTACAGCCTTGCGGAGGTGAAGGGGCAGCATCACACCTTGTTCGTCCCAGCAGCTGAGCGTGACGGCGAGGCATACCGCACGTTCTGGGCCGCCCTGCGGCGTGGCGAGGCGCAGACCCACGAGTTCAAGCGCATCGCCAAGGACGGTCGTACCGTCTGGATCCAAGCAACGTACAATCCCGTGCTCGACCGCAACGGGCGCGTCGCGCGGATCGTCAAGCTCGCCACGGACGTCACGGCGCAGGTGCTGCGCAACATCGATCATGATGGACAGCTCGATGCCTTGCACCGATCGCAGGCAGTGATCGAGTTCGCCCTCGACGGCACAATCCTGACCGCCAACCAAAACTTCCTCGACGCCGTCGGCTATAGTCTGGATGAGGTGAAGGGCCGCCACCACGGCTTGTTCGTCGAGGCCACCGAGCGGGCGGGAACGGGGTATCGCGAATTCTGGGCACGGCTTGCGCGTGGAGAGTTCGCCTCAGGCGAGTACAGGCGCATCGCCAAGGGAGGTCGCGAGGTGTGGATCCAGGCGACCTACAATCCGATTCGGGATCGAAACGGCCAGCCGGTGAAAGTGGTCAAGTTCGCAACCGACATCACGGCGCAGAAGTTGCAGACCACCGACGCGACGGGGCAGCTCGCCGCCGTAAATCGGTCACAAGCGGTGATCCAATTCGCCCCCGACGGAACGGTGCTCGATGCCAACGCGAACTTCCTCAAGGCAGTTGGCTATCGGATCGAGGAGATCCGCGGGCAGCACCACGCCATGTTCGTCGAGCCTGGCTACGCGAAGACGTCAGAGTATGCAGCATTCTGGGACCGGCTACGGGCGGGTGAGTTCTCCACCGGCATGTTCCAGCGCTTCGGCAAGGGCAATCGGAATGTCTGGATCCAGGCGAGCTACAACCCGATCTTCGACCCGAACGGCCGGCTGACCAAGATCGTCAAGTACGCCACGGACGTGACTGCCAACATGGACGCCCGCTCGGTCGCCATAGAGGCGGCCGAGGAGACCATCGACAACGTCCAGGCGGTCACCGACGCGGCCGAGACCATGAACGCCGCTGCGTTGGAGATCTCGCGCAGCATGGCGCAGTCGAAGACCGTCGTCGACGACATCCACGGACGTGCCGGCGAAGCCAATGCCGCCACGGAACGCCTGCAGGCCGCCGCCAGCGCGATGGACGGCGTTGGGGCTGTGATCGCGGGCATCGCCCAGCAGATCAACTTGTTGGCCCTGAACGCGACGATCGAGGCGGCACGGGCCGGATCGGCCGGCAAGGGCTTCGCCGTGGTTGCGACTGAGGTGAAGGAGCTTGCCAGTCAGGCGGCCGCGGCTACAGCCCGGATCAGCGGAGAGGTCGCCGGCATGCAAGCCGTGTCGTCCGAGGTGGCGGCCAACCTGACGACCATCACCGCGGCGATCGATACGATCAGCGCCTACGTCGACGGGGTCAGTGGCTCGATGGACGAGCAGACGCGTGCGACGGCGGAAATCCTGACCAGCATGCGCCAGGCGGCCAGTGGTGTATCGAGCATCAGCACCAGCCTGGACAACTGGACCGTCGGCATGGAGGAGCGGCGCAACGAGCGCCGGACCCGCGTCTTGCTTCCAGCGACCATCAGCGTGCCTGGCCGTGGTTCGATCGCTTGCTCGATCCGCGATCTCTCGAACGGCGGCGCACGGCTCCATGTCCGGATGCACGCTCAGGTTCCGGATCGGTTCGACCTGACCGTCGATGCCGACGGGCGGCGGTTTAGCTGTGATATCCGGCACCGCTCCGGTACCAGCATCAACGTGCAGTTTCGCTCGGCCATCCCAGATGCGATGACACGCGTGGCGTGATGGTTCGGCGAGAGCCGCTTACTCGGCTTTCGCTTCGACGGATCAGGCGACACGCTGCCCCCTCGCCTCCATCG
This sequence comes from Methylobacterium sp. ME121, assembly GCF_000974725.1. NCBI lineage: Bacteria > Pseudomonadati > Pseudomonadota > Alphaproteobacteria > Hyphomicrobiales > Methylobacteriaceae > Methylobacterium > Methylobacterium sp. ME121. Next base: position 175,776 of record NZ_BBUX01000005.1, on the reverse strand, counting down.
CAACTCCAGGCAGGTGTGAGCGACGTGTCAAAACCCGCGCACGAGACCGGGGTCGAGCCGCCTATCATGTTCTCCAGGATGGCGTAGGCCTTCGCTGTTTCCATGCACGTCGGATTGCAGACTTTGAACCGGTTCACCGTGTCTGCTTCAGCCAGTTTGCGTCTCCAAAGCGGATAGTCGCAAAACCACCCATCTGAGACGTGTAAGCGGGCGTTTCCTGATGGCAGTTGCTGGCCGAAACCTGCCATTCCCCTTTTGAATGCCGCCCCCCGGTCTGCAGACGTTCTCCTCCCTGCCCGAACGCAACCCACTGACACGCGTAGGGTCATGCGAGAATGTGGCCCGTAGCCAAAGGGCAGCTTCCGAGCTTCTGGGCCAGATAGGTCGTACTTCTTGCGGCCGGCTTGAACACAACAACGCTTCAGATGCCGTCGGCCGAGATGGCGTCGGGAAGCCTCCATCCGCTACGCGTCCACGCAGCATGCACGGCCCCAGTCGCCGTATCGGGCTTCGCCGCTCCAATGAAGATCACGACCGGGCCATGGGAGTCGCGCCGGAGATCATAGAAATCGAGCAGACCGGGATGAAGGCGCTGAATGAAATTCGGATGCCGGCCGCTCCGACGCAGCAGGTGGTCGATGACGACCTGATCGCCATGCACGGCGTTCGGCACGGGGCCGCAGGACCCCGGGCTCATCCAGCGGTCCGGGTCGGCCGCGAAGGTCGTGTAGAGAAACGCGAGTTCGTCCCCGGACCATCGCAGCAGCGCGCTGGAGAGGCGCCCCGCGTGGAAATAGTCCTCCATCGCGGCGAGGCCGGGCTCGGCCAGGGCATCGGCCGGGCCGGTCAGCACCGTATCGAGGTCGCACAGGAGGGTCGGACCCGTGCTGAGACCGGGCCGGAACGCTTCCATCTTCGCCCACCAGGCCGGCCAAGCGTGCCGGAGCGGGATCGTCTCCACGCCCGGAACTGCCACCGGCAGATCCGTCAGGCAGAGGATCCGGTCGAACGCCGGGGCGTGGCGGCGGATGCCGCCCGCGAGGCGGGCGACCCAGGTCGCGTCGTAGCGCCCGCCGCCCTTCAGGACGGTGATTAGGGTGGTCATGCGGTCATCGCTCGGTCGGAGATGGCGGATGCACACGGATGCGTCCGGCAGCCTCGGCCTCGGCGAACCATGCGCGCTCGGCCGCCCAGGGATGCCCGGGCCAGCCGGCGAAACCGAAGCCGTAGGCCTGCGCCGGCCGTACCCCCGCGGAGCGGCCGAGCAGCAGCGCGAGCGTCACGAGGAAGCCGGTGCTCGGGTTCGGGCGCCCCGCCGTTTGGGAAGCCAGCAGGGTGTGGGCCTGCTGGTGCAGCGCCGTGGGCAGGAGATGGACCGGGCGGCCCAGCGGCCGCAGCAGCGCCAGCATCTCGCGGGTCCAGCAGATCGGCTCAGGGACGTTGTGCTCCGCCGGCAGCATCGGAAAGGGCAGGATGAAGGCCTGTGCGGCGCGGACCACCGGGCGCTCAAGGAAGCGCCGGTCCGCCAGCCATTCCCGCGTCTGGCCGCCGCGATTGACCAGTGCGAGATGCGTGACGCGGTGGCCGGTGCCGCCGCCGAAGCCGGGCGCGTTGTTGAAGCGGACGATGCTGTCCGCCGCATCGATCGCGGTGGCGCACGCCCCCGTCCCGGGCGCGTTGCCGACGATGGCGAGGGACCCGTCAGCGGGCAGGCCGGCGCGTCCGGCGGAGAGGGGGTCGACGTCCGGGATCACGTGCGGCAGGGGTTATCGGAACCGCGAAGGTAAGGCGCGGGCCCGACGCATCCAGGCCTCTCCTGCCTGATCACGGGCGCGGGAGAAGGATCATGCGGCGGTGTTTCGTCTGTGCGGCCGCCATGATCGGGCCGAGCGACCGGACTCTATCCTATCCGGGTGGGGCGCGCCGCGCCTTCCCGCTAGCCTGCAATGCCTGCGGGGTCCTGCTCGCGGAGAACGGGGATGCGGAGGCCTGCCACGCGCATCTGGCCCAAAGCCTCGCCGGTCACATCTTCGCGCCGGACCGGAGAGCGCCCTACGGCCTCGACCTCTACACTCTACGCAGCGCCGCGACCCGCTGGAGGCTCGGCACCCGCCCCCGCGACGCGGCCGGCCGCGCGGAACTCCGGCACCCCCACGGCACCCGGGCGGCCGAAGCCGAACTGTTTCCCCTCGAGGCAGCCGACGAAAGCCCGGTCTCCCTCGGCCTCCTCTGCCGCCCGGCGGACCGGGATGCGGTCCTGGCATCGCTGCCGGCGCAGGCCGGCTGGACGGACGATGTCGCGATCCTGATCGACGGGCCGGCGCGGGCGGCGGAGCCGGTCCCGGTCGCGGGCTTCGCCGCGGGGGCGGTACGCGTGGCCACCCGGCCCCTGGACGGGGATTTCGCCGCGCAGCGCAATGCCCTCCAGGGCCTCGCCCGCCACCGCTGGATGCTCCAGCTCGACGCCGACGAGGCGCTCGCCCCGGAGACCGGCCGCTTGCTGCCCGCCCTGGCGGCCCTGGCCGAGGCGGAGGATGTCGTCTCGATCGGCCTCGCTCGGGCGAACCGGGTCGACGGAATCCTGTCGGACGTCTTTCCGGATGTCCAGTACCGGTTGAACCGCACCCATCTGGTCTATGCCGGGCGCGTCCATGAGCGCCCGATTCTCGCTGGTGGCTGGCCCGGGAGCCTCATCGCCCTGCACGGCTGCATCGCGCATCGCCTGAGCGCGGCCCATGTCCGGGCCCGGTCGCGGCGCTACGAGGCGCTCGATCCTGGGCGCGGACGTCTGGAGGAAGAGGCCGCGCTGCTGCGCCCCTACGCCGACTGACGGGCCAGAGCCGCCCGGATCCGGGTGTCCGCGCTCAGCCGTCCCGTGCCGCCGCGATCGCCCGCTCGTAGAGCGCCAGGGTCTCGCGCCCGAGGCTCGCCCGGCTGAAGCGCCCGGCCGCCGCCAGGGCGCGGGCGCGATAGGCGCGGCGCAGGTCCGGATCAGTGAGGAGCGGACGCAGGGCGTCGGCGAGGGCCGCTCCGGTCGCGGTTGCAGCCAGGGGGCCGGCGCCGGGCGCGCCGACGAAGGCACGGGCGCTCGCATCCTCGGCGCAGGCCACGACCGGCCGGCCATAAGCGAGCGCCTCCTGGTAGACGAGGCCAAAGCTCTCGTAGCGCGAGGGCGCCAGCACCGCATGGGCCTCGGCATAGGCCGCCGACAGCGCCCCCCCGTCGATCCGGCCCCGGGCGCGGATGTGCCGTCGCGCCGTCTCGGGCAGATCGGCCGGGAGATCGTCCGGTGGCACTCCGACTAGGTCGAGCTGGAAGGCGGGCAGCGTGCCCCCGGCCCGCTCGGCGCCGAGGATCGCCATCGCGCCGAGAAGGACATCGAACCCCTTCCGCGCCTCCGCCCGCCCGACGAAGAGAAGGCGGACCAGTTCCGCCGCCTCCGGATAGGGGGCACCGCTTGCGGCCTCGGCGACCCCGGGGGGCAGGCTGAGACCGATCACCGCTTCGGGTTGCCGTCCGGTCAGCCCGTAGGAACGGGCGATCACCGCCGCGTGCGCCGCGGTGTTGGCGATGAGCCCGGCGCTCGCCCGGGCCTGTCGGCGCTCCAGGCGGTCGGCCGTCCAGCCGTCGAGGCGGTTGCGCAGGCTGCCGGCCGGGTCGCGGGTGAAGGCGGCCGGCGTGGAGCTGCGGGTCACCAGCGGCAGATCCCGTCGGCCGGCGAGCAAAGCGGCCGGCGCGTACCAATTGGTCGCTTCGACCACGGCGAAGGGCGCCCGGCGATGCGCGTCGAGTACGGCACGCCGGAAGGCGAGCGGGGCGGCGAGATGGCCGGCGGAGCCCCAGAGGCGCAGGCGCGCCAGGGCGCTTCCGGACGCCAGGGCGAGGCCCGCCACCGCGACGCCGCCGATCCGCTCGTGTCCGGACTGGTCGAGGGTGAACACCGTCACCGCCGCGCCCGCCTCCGCAAGGCTCTCGGCGATCTCTTGGGCCGCGGTGGAGAGCCCGCTCGGCGATGGTGGGTAGTCCCAGGCCAGGAGGGCGGTGCGCATCAGGCGGCGAGCAGGCGATGATAGAGGGCTAGGTAATCCCGGGCCATGCGTTCGGCGGTGAAGCGCGCCTCGAACCGGCGGCGGATCCCGGCGCGGTCGAGCTGCTCGATCCGGGCCAGCGCCGCGACCGCCTCGGCTTCCGTGGAGACAATGAAGCCCGTCACCCCGTCCTCGACGATCTCGGGGACCGAGCCGCGGTCCCAGGCGACCACCGGGGTGCCGCAGGCCATCGCCTCGATCATCACGAGGCCGAAGGGCTCGGGCCAGTCGATCGGGAACAGGAGCGCCCGGGCGCCCCCCAGGAGCTCGCCCTTCCGGGCATCGTCGACCGGTCCGAGATAGGTCGCGTCGGAGCCGAGGAGCGGACGCACCCGGGCATCGAAATAATCCGGGTTGCCGACATCGATCGTGCCGCCGAGCCGGATCGGCAGGCCGGCGGCGCGGGCGACACGGATCGCCACGTCGGGCCGCTTCTGGTCGGTCATGCGGCCCACGAACGCAACATGGTCGTCCGGCGTGGCGCGCAAGGCGAAGCGCGCCCGGTCGATGCCGTGATGCACGATGCCGGCCCGGTTGGACTCCGGGATGCCGGCCGCCTGCGCGGCCGAGATCGCCGCCACCGGCAGTTCCGGGAAACCCTGAAAGAACAAAGCCCGGTCGAGTTCGTCCACCCGCCAATGGATGGTGGTCAGGCTGTGCCGGCGACGCTCACCCAGGAGCGCCGCATGGGCGAATTCGCCGTGGCAATGGATGATGTCGAAAGCGTCGAGCCGCTGCCGCAGGGCCTCCAGCTGCAGGGCGTCCAGGGCGGCGGGCACACCGGGTGCGACGCGCCCGTGTTGCCGTTCCAGAGCCGCGAGACTCGGGTAATCGCCGACGCGCGGCAAGTCTGTCGCACTGTCCGAAGAACCAAACAATGTTAATTCCACGCCCAAGCTTCGCAGCGCCGTGCTGAGATCGTGCACAACCCGCTCGGTGCCACCATGATGATCCGGGGGAATTGGAAAAATGTTCGGCGCGATCTGGGCGACGCGAAGCACGGCAACCTCTTTACATATGTTAAGCCGAAGCTCGGGAAAAGATTTACATAAGTTAAGATCTCAGGGATACCCGAAAGCCACAGCCCGCGCCTGATGTTCGTCCTGCATATCGCCCTGCAGGGCTGCCTGCGCGGCAACGGCGTCGTCTACGGGCTCACCGCCGATACCGGCGGCCATATCCGCTACCTGCTCGATCTGGTCGCGGCCTCCGCGCAGGACCGCGATCTGACACGGATCGTGATGGCGACCCGCCTGTTCCACGGCCCCCTCGGCGCCGCCTACGCCGTGCCCGAAGAGCCGATCGCCGACAAGGTCACGCTCGTGCGGCTCGCGAGCGCGTCCCCGGACTACCGCGCCAAGGAGGCGATGCACGCCGAGGTCGCATCCTTCGCCGAGAATCTGATCACCTGGATCGCCGCGCAGGACCGGGCACCGGATCTCATCCACGCGCATTACGCGGACGCGGCGAGGGTGGCGGCCCTGGTGGAGGATCGCCTCGGCATCCCCTTCGTGTTCACGGGGCATTCGCTCGGACGCGTGAAGGCGCGGATGCTGGGTGCGTCCGTCGTCCGCCCCGACCTCGCCCACCGGATCGCCGCCGAGGAGGAGGCCCTGGCGCGGGCCCAGCTCGTCATCGCGTCCTCGCGGGACGAGGCGGAGGTGCAATACGCCAACTACGCGGCCTACGATCCCGGGCGCGTCCGCATCCTACCCCCGGGCAGCGACCTCGCGCGCTTCGCCGCGGCCCAGCCCCATCCCCGTATCGATGGGGCGATCGACCGGTTCCTCGACGATCCGGGCAAGCCGGCGATCCTGGCGCTCGCCCGGCCTGTGGCGCGCAAGAACCTCGCGGCCCTGGTGCGGGCCTACGGCGAGAACCGTGCGCTCCAGGCCCGCGCCAATCTCGTGATCGTCGCCGGCACCCGCGACGACATCGATACCCTCGACGGCGACATGGCCGCGACGATGCGCGACCTCCTCGTCCTGATCGACCGCTACGACCTCTACGGCCGCGTCGCCTACCCGAAGACCCATCGTCCGGAGGACGTGCCGGCGATCTACGCCCATGCCCGGGCGCGCGGCGGCCTGTTCGTTAACCCGGCCCTCAACGAGCCCTTCGGCCTGACGCTGCTGGAGGCCTCGGCCGCCGGCCTGCCGCTGGTCGCCACCGACAGCGGCGGCCCGAACGACATCGTGGAGACCTGCGGCAATGGGCTCTTGATCGACCCCCGGGCCCCCGGGGCGATCGCCGAAGCCTGCCTGCGCATCCTCGGCGATCCGACCCTTTACGCGCGCTGCGTGGCCGGGGGCGCCCGCGCGGCGGCGGCCTACGACTGGGACCGGCACGCCGCGCGCTACCATGTCCTGCTGCGCGCGCTGCTGGCCGCGGAACCGCCAGCCCCGTCACCCCGGCAGTTGCTCGTCTGCGACATCGACAACACGCTGGTCGGCTGCGACGCGGCGATGGGCATCTTCCGCCGGTGGCGCAGCCGGCAGGCGGGGCTGGCCTTCGGCGTCGCCACCGGCCGGTCCTTCCACAGCGCCACGGCGGTGCTGGAGCAGCAGGACTCTCCCCGGCCCCAGGTGATGATCACCTCCGTCGGCTCCGAGATCTACCACCTCGACGCCAACGGCGTGACCTACACGGCGGATGCACCGTGGCGCCGGGCCATCGAGACCGGTTGGGATCGGCCGGCCGTGCAGGCGGCTCTGGCCGGGCTCGACGGGCTCACCCCGCAGGGCCCGCTGGAGCAGCGCGCCTTGAAGCTCAGCTATTTCGGCGATCCGGCAGCCGCGCGGCGCGTCCGCGCGCGCCTCGCCCAGGCCGGACTCGCTGCCCGGGTCATCCACAGCCACGGCCGTTACCTCGACGTCCTGCCGGAGGCGGCCTCGAAGGGCACCGCCGTCGATCACGTCCGGGCGCTCTACGACCTGCCGGAGCACGCGGTGTTCGTGGCCGGCGATTCCGGCAACGACATCGAGATGCTGGGCGCCCGCGTCCAGGCGATCATCGTGGCGAACTATTCCGACGACCTCGCGAGCCATGCCGCCCTGAAGCACTCCTACGTGGCCCGCCGGACCCATGCCCGGGGGATCATCGAAGGGGTGTCGCATTTCCGCCGGATGCTCGCCCATGTCGGGTGATTTCCGGGCGGAACCGGCGCCGAGCGTCCTGACCCTGGTCCGCGGCCGGGCCGACCGCCTGCGTAACCTGATGCGCGGGCTCGCCCACCAGACCCTGCCCCCGCGCGAACTGATCATCGCCTGGATGCAGCCGGAGCGTGCGCCGGACCTGCCGGATCCCGGCTGCCCCGTCCGCCATCTCCATGTCCCGGGCGATCCGATGCCGCTCGCCGCCGCGCGCAACCGGGCCGCCGGGGCGGCCGGCGCGGATCTCCTCGTCTTCCTCGACGTGGATTGCATCCCGGCGCCGGGGCTGGTGGCGGCCTACGCGCAGGCCGCCGCGACGACCCGCGGCCTGTTCCTCGGCGAGGTCCTCTACTTACCGCCGACGGCTACGGGCGATCCCGATCCGGCCCTGCTCGACCGCCTCGGCCGGATCCATCCGGCCCGGCCCGCCCTGCCGGAAGCAGGTCTGCATCCGGAGCCCGATGCGGGCCAGCTCTGGGGCTTGTCCTTCGCGCTGCCGGCCGCGTCCTGGCGCGCCGTCGGCGGCATGGACGAGGCCTTTGTGGGCTACGGCGGCGAGGAGACCGACCTCGCCGCCCGGCTCGCCGCCTCCGGGCTGCCGGTCTTCTGGGTGGCGGGCGCCCGCGCCTATCATCAGCACCACCCGGTCCACGTGCCGCCCCTGCAGCATTTCGCGGCGATCCTCGCCAACGCGGCGCGCTTCCGGGCGCGGCACGGGCGCTGGTGCATGACCTACTGGCTCGACCAGTTCCGCGCGGCCGGGCTGATCGACTGGCACGCCGACGCCCCTGCGATCCGCCTGATCCGCCCGCCGACCGGGCCCGAGATCGCCGCCGCCCTGCGCCCCGACGCCCTGTTCTCCTGAGATCGAGCCCGAACCCAGAGCCATGAAGAAGCCGATCGCGTTCTTCGTCCATCACCAGGGCCGGGGCCACGCCAACCGCACGATGGCGGTGGCCGCCGAATTCGCCCGCGACCGGCCCGTCTCGGTGCTCACCGCCGATCCGCGCCTGTTCGACGGGTTCAGCCGCGACATCGAGATCGTGGCGCTGCCCAACATGATCGGCGCCGCGGTGCCGACCCCGCGCCTCTACGCCGAGCCGACGCCGCAGGTGATGCACTGCGTCCCCCTGGGCCTGACCGAGATGCGCCGGACCATGCGGACCATCCTCGACCATTTGGACAGCCGCGATGTCGGACTGTTCGTGGTCGACGTCTCGGCCGAGATCGCCCTGCTCGCCCGGATCGCCAGCGTGCCGGCCGTGCAGATCCGCATGCACGGCGACCGCTCCGATATCGGCCATGTCGGCGCCTACGAGGCCTGCGTGGGGATGCTCGCCCCCTTCGACGAACGCCTGGAGCAGGAGGATTACCCGGCCAGCTTGCGCGCCAAGACCTTCTACAGCGGCGGCCTTTGCACCAGCGTCGACCGGGTGCCGGAGCGCGCGGAGGCTCGCGCCAAGCTCGGCCTCGACCCTGCGCGGGAGATCGTCGTGGCGGTGACCGGCGGCGGCGGCAGCGGCACCCCCTACGCGCCGCTCACGGTCGCGGCCCGCGCCGAACCCGACGCCCTGTGGCTCACCCTGGGGCCGACCCACCGCGAGGGCCACGAGACCGACTTCTCGAATCTGCGCGAGCTCGGCTGGGTGAGCTCGGTCACGGACTACCTCGCCGCCGCCAACATCGTGATCGCCTCGGCGGGCGACAACACGGTCCATGAGGTCGCCCGCGTTGGCGGTCGCCTGATCGTCATGCCGGAATGGCGCTACTTCGCCGAGCAGACCCGCAAGGCCGAGGCGCTGGTCCGCCTCGGGGCCGCCGTGCAAGCCGCCATCTGGCCCGGCGATCTCCAGGGTTGGCGCGACCTCCTCGCCCGAGCCCGCGCCCTGGATGGGACCGCCCTGCGCGGCCTCTATGCCCCCGAAGCCGCCGCCCGCGCCGCCGGCTGGCTCGAAGGACTGACCGACGCGCTCTGGGACCTTGGACCCGCCGCGGTCAAACCCAGCCCGCTTCAGGACATCGCGGCCGAATGAACGCCTCCCTCCCCCCGCGTCGACCGGAGCCCGCCCCCCGCATGTCCACCGTCTCCGTCGTGACCCTCGCGAAGGGCCGGCCGGCCCATCTGCGCAACGTGCTCCTTGGCCTGGAGCGCCAGACGCAAGCCCCCGCCGAGTTCATCGTCGCGGTGATGCAGGACACGCCCTACGACCTGCCCGAGGTCGGCTTCCCGGTGCACCAGATCCTCGTGCCGGGCCGCGAATTGCCCCTGGCTGCGGCGCGCAACCGCGGCGTGGCGGCGGTCGACAGCGACGCCGTGGTTTTCCTCGACGTCGATTGCATCCCGGCCCCCGACCTCGTCGCCGATTACGCCCGGGGCTTGCGCGACCTCGACGGGCTGCTGATGGGCGAGGTGCTGCACCTGCCCGAGCGCGCCACCGCGGGCGCCTGGGACTATAACGGCTTGGAGGCCGTGGCGGAGCGGCATTCCGACCGCCGCGGGCCCCCGGCCTCCGGCATCGAGATTTGCACCGATTACCGCTGCTTCTGGTCACTCAACTTCGCGATCCGGCGGGCCACCTTCGTGGCGACTGGCGGCTTCGACGAGCGCTACACCGGCTACGGCGGCGAAGACACCGACTTCGGCAAGATCCTCGACCAGAGCGGGATCCCGATCGCCTGGATGAAGGGCGCGCGCGCCTATCACCAGTACCACCCGCACCACATGCCGCCGGTCCATCACCTCGACAGCGTGGTGCGCAACGCCGAATTGTTCGAGGCCAAGTGGGGCTACCGGACCATGGGCCACTGGCTCTACGCCTTCAAGGTGATGGGCCTGATCGACGACACGCCCGACCGGCCGATCCGCATCCTGCGCCGGCCCGACGCGGCCGATCTCGCGCTCACCGGCCAGCAGAGTCACCAGCCCTACACGAACGCGGCCTCGGTCATTCGCGCCATCGAGGCCCGGGCGGGCGAGCCCGCGCCGGTGACGGCGTGAGGATCGCGCTCCTCGCCCATCTGCGCCACCCGATCGCCCCGCCCTTCGCGGGTGGCCTCGAAGCCTACACCTGGACCCTCGCGGACGGCCTCATGGCCCGCGGCCATGCGGTCACGCTGTTCGCCTCGGGCGACAGCGATGCGCGCTTCGCCCTGGATCCTGTGGTCCCGGTCCATCATGAGCGGAGCCATGCCGGCCTGGAGCACCGGGGCGATACGGGCCTGAAGGTCCATCTCGACAATGGCTACGCCGCCGCCTGCGACCGGATCGCGGCCGGGGGCTTCGACGTGCTCCACAACAACAGCCTGAGCCGATTGCCCCTGGAGAAGCGGCGTACCACCGCGACGCCGACCGTCACCTCGCTTCACGTGCCGCCCTATGACGCCCTGCGCTGGTTCGTGCAGGCGAGCCCCGCCCCGGGACACCGGATCACCGCGCCATCCCGGGCCCATCTCGACGCGTGGTGGCCGGACGGGGCACCGCCGGAGGCCTCGGTGCTCTACAACGGCATCGATCCCGCCGCCTGGCCCTACCAGTCGCAGGGCGACGGCAGCGCCGTCTGGTGCGCGCGAATCACGCCCGACAAGGGGGCGCATCTCGCGATCGCGGCGGCGCGCCGGGCCGGGCTACCGCTGACCCTGCTCGGCCCGATCGAGGAGCCGGATTACTGGGCGGCGCAGGTCGCCCCCGAACTCGGCGGAGCGATCCGCTACGGCGGCCGGCTCGGCGGTGCCGCTCTGGCCGCGGAAGTCGGCCGCGCCTCCGTGTTCCTGACCACCCCGTGCTGGGACGAGCCGTTCGGGCTGGCGGCCATCGAGGCGATGGCCTGCGGTCTGCCGGTCGCCGGGTTCGCCCGGGGCGCCGTCCCGGAGGTGGTCGGCGAGGCCGGAGCCCTCGCGGCGCCCGGCGACGTGACGGACCTCGCCCGCGCTATCGGCACGGCGCTCGCGATCCCGCGGCCGGTCCCGCACGGGCGGGTCCTGCGCCTGTTCACCCACGCACGCTGGCTCGACCAATGCGAGGCGCTCTACGCGCAGGCCCGCGCCGTTGAGTGACCTCACCACTCTTCCCGAGTGTCTGCCCGTCCTGCGCCTCTCCAACACCCTGAAACCAGAGTGACATGACCCGACAGGACCTGATCGCCGCCCTGTGGCATGGCCGTGACCCCTTCGCGGATCCCCCGGCGGACCTGCGCGCCGGCGACCTTCAAGGCTGGCGTAGCATCCATCCCTATCTCGCGGAGGCGGTGACCGAGTTCCGGCCCCGCGTGGTTGTCGAAATCGGGACTAGGAAGGGAGCCAGCGCCCTCTTTCTCGCGCGATCCATGGCCGAGCATAATGTCGCCGGCACCGTGATAGCGGTCGATACGTGGCTCGGAGCCGTTGATCATTGGGCGGACGGGGCGCTTTTCGCGGAACTCGCCATCGAGCATGGCTATCCGAGCCTCTACCGGACCTTCCTGGCGAATGTGCTGCGCGAAGGCATGACGGACCACATCGTGCCGTTACCGCTCGACTCGGTGAATGCCGCGGAACTCCTGCGTCTGCGCGGCGTAATTGCCGACGTCATTCATCTCGATGCCGGGCACGAAGAGGCGTCCGTCGCGGCGGATCTGCGCGCCTGGTGGCCGGTCCTGCGACCTGGAGGCCTTCTGATCGCTGACGATTACGACCGCCTGGGTGGCCGCTTCCCTGGTGTGACCCGGGCGGTCGATGCGTTCTGCGCCGACGCTGGGGCGCGGGGACCGTGGTCGCTGCAGGGCAAATGCAAGTTTACCAAACCGGATTAGGGCTAATCCAGTGCTTCGCCTGTAGGCCGCCGAGTCCGTCTAGAGCTGCGCCCGAGCGTGTTGGGACGGCTCGGGCTCTGAGACGTTGAGGGGTGAAGGAGCATGCCGATGCCTTCACCGTTGTCCGTCGATCTACGCCAGCGTGTCGTCTCCGCCATTTCGGAGGGGGCCTCCTGTCATCAGGCGGCAACCCGGTTCGGTGTCAGCGTGTCCAGTGCCAGTCGCTGGTCGGAACAGTTCCGCCAGGATGGGCAGCTCACGCCCAAGCCGTCGGGTGGCGATCATGCCTCGCACCGGATCGAGGCGCAGGCCGAACTGATCCTGACGACCTACGAGGCGCAGTCGGCGATCTTCCTGCACGAGTTGCGCGACGCCTTGGCCGAGCGCGGCGTGCAGACCAGCACGAGCAGCTTGTCCCGCTTCTTCGCCCGGCACGGCATCACCCGTAAAAAGGGGCGATCCACGCTGCCGAGCAGGCGCGCGAGGACGTAAGGGCCGCTCGCGAGGCTTGGTTCGAGAACCAGGACGCCCTCGATCCCGACAGGCTGGTCTTCCTCGACGAGACGGCTGCGGCCACCAACATGGCGCGCCGCTACGGTCGAGCCCCGCGCGGTGAGCGCTGTCGCCTCGCCGTCCCGCACGGACACTACAAGACCACCACCATCACCGCCGCCCTGCGCAGCGATGGGCTGTGTGCCACCACCCTGTTCGACGGCGCCACCAACGGCGCACGCTTCCGGACCTACGTCACCGACACGCTCGTGCCCGTGCTCAGGCCCGGCGATACCGTCATCCTCGACAACCTGCAGGCCCACAAGGTGACGGGTGTGCGCGAGGCCATCGAGGCTGCCGGTGCGAGTTTGCTCTACCTTCCGCCCTACAGCCCGGATTTTAATCCAATCGAGCAGATCTTCGCCAAGTTGAAGGGCCTGCTCCGAACCGCGGCGGCCCGCACTGTCCCAGACCTATGGCACACCATCCGGCAGGCCTTCGCTCGCTTCACAGCCCACGAATGCCGCAACTGCATCGCTGCCGCCGGTTACGATACCGACTTGGCCGTTGCTACCTGAGCGGGCACGGCTCTAGCCCCGCCCGGCACGACCGGGCGGGGCCTTCCCTCATGCGATCACGGTGAGCGCTGTTCCGAAGGTGGCCATCCTGAGCGGCCGATCAGTGAGAGGAGGGCGTTGACGGGTCGATCTCGTATTGTCTTGGGATAGTTCCGGTCGCCTCGATCTTGTGAGTCGCATCGCGTACGTGCGTAACCCGCCGCATAGCCCCGGCTTATCTAGCGAGACCATCGCAGGGAGATTTTGTTTTCTTCTTTCCGAACTAGTCTGGCGGCGTAGCAATGATTGACCACATCCTTGGCCCCAACCCGATGGTCTGTGTCATCGACCGTGGGACGGTGTTATGAGTCGAACCGATTTTTCTGACTTGGCGCGCCGCCTCGCCGAGGAGGCCGAGGCGGTCTGTCGGGCCTACCTGTCGAACGGTCGGCGGCAGGGCAACTACTGGCGGGTCGGTGACGTCTACAACGCCGCCGGCGCTTCCCTTCATGTCCGTCTCACCGGGCCCACATCCGGTCCGCGCGCTCGCGGCCGATGGGCGGACGAGGCCACCGGCGAGTTTGGCAATCTCCTCGACCTGATCCGGCTCAACCGCGGCCACGACTCGTGGTCTGAAACTCTCAAGGAAGCACGCAGCTTCCTGCGCATGCCGCGACCGCAGACGGAGCGCTCCGCCACGCCACCGCCGGCGGCTTCCTCGTATGATCCCACCGAGTCGGCCCGCCGTCTCTTCCGATGTGGCCGGCCCCTGAGAGGTACGTTCGCCGCCACCTACCTCGCGGGACGCGGGCTCGATCATCCCTTCGACAGTTCCGCCCTGCGGTTCCACCCCCAGTGCAACTACCTGCACGACGACGGCACCTGGGCGCAGCATCCGGCGCTCCTCGCCGCCCTCACGGATCTGAGCGGGGCGATCGTGGCGATCCAGCGCACGTGGCTCGCACCGGATGGGCGCGGCAAGGCCCACCTCGACGAGCCGCGGCGAATGCTCGGCCAGTCGTTCGGTGACGCCGTCCGCTTCGGCGGCAGCATTCCCGACATCCTGCTCGCCGGCGAGGGGCTGGAGACGGTGCTGTCGGTGCAGGCCGTCCTCCCGGCGGTCCCCGCCCATGCCGCGCTCACCGCCAATCGCCTGTCCGCTCTTCTTCTCCCGCCCGGACTGCGCCGCCTCTACGTCGCCCGCGACAACGACGCCGCAGGCCTTCGCGCCCACGAGGGCCTGCGCGCCCGGGCAGAGGCCGACGGCGTCCAGGTCTGGGAACTCGTGCCGGCGGCCGACGACTTCAACACCGACCTGCAGCAGCTTGGGCCCGCGGGCTTGGCGCTGCACCTGGCGCCGCAGCTCGCCGAAGAGGATGCGATGCGCTTTCTCCGTCTGGAGGCCGTGTAGGCCCCTCCCAGGGCCTGAATCGGTCGAGGATGCGGGGAACCGGCTGCTTGACGGGGATGGGCCTCATGGCCCCGGAGAGCGCGCGCAGCGGCCTTCTCGGAGGGCGACCTATACCCGGGCGATCGTCGGGTTCAACGGCACGCCGTCCGGCGCTGCGCTTGGCCCTCGGGGCAAGCCCTCTTCGGGTGATCCCGCCGCCCCGCCCGGGAGACCGGCCGCCATCAAGGCCGCGGCGGTCGCGGCTTCCATCGCCCGGAGGCCATCCCATGCTCGATCAGCTCGACGCTCCGTCTACCTTCCTCGCAGATCACGCCACCGAGGCGGATCCCAGTCTCCTCAGCGAGCTGCTGACGCAGCACCACCGTCCGTTCGAGGAGCACGCCGACCCGCGGCCGATGCCGAAGCCCGAAGCCGTCGAGGAGGCACTGGTCGGCGCGATGAACGCCCTCGCCGACCTGTTCACCGAGACGCGCCTTGAGGACGACACCGACGATGTTCTGTGGGGCTTCGTCAACCTCTTCCACCGGCGCGTCGAGATCCTTGATCGCAAGCTCGACGACAACGAGGTGGCGCAGCGCCAGTCCCAGCGCGAGCAGGACGGCAGCGAGGTGCGGTCCGTCGAGCTGGAGCGTCAGATCGCCCTGGGGCTCAGCCTGACCGAGCGGCGCAACGCCTTCGAGTTCTCCCGCGACGCCGCGGCCGGGATCTACCGCGTGCTCACCGGCACGCCCTGGCGCCCCCGAACCGGCTCCCAGATCAATCGCGCCACTATGACGGCGGCGATGATCGACTCGCGCGATTTCCTGGCGGCCAAGCGCAAGGCCGACACCGAGCTCCTGGTCCCGCCCGGGCCGCGGATCCTCTTCACCGGCGGCCAGGACTACCAAGATGTGGACCGGATCTGGGCCGTCCTCGACAAGGTGCGCGCCAAGCATCCTGACATGGTGCTGCTGCACGGCGGCAGTCCCAAAGGTGCCGAGCTGATCGCCGCCAAGTGGGCCGACACCCGCAAAGTGCCCCACGTCGCCTTCAAGCCCGACTGGACCCGCCATGGCCGAGCTGCACCCTTCCGGCGCAACGACCTGATGCTCGACCAGATGCCGATCGGCGTCGTGCACTTCCCCGGCAACGGCATCTGCGACAACCTCGCGGACAAGGCTCGGGAGCGGGGTGTCCCGGTCCGGCGGGGTGTCCGGGCTAGCGCATAGCCGCCGGCTTGCCGGTAGCCCTCGATCGGTGTTTCCTCCCACTCAGGCCACGTGCGCCGGTCTCCAAGCCCAAGGCGCGAGGCTGCCGGAGGGCCGGAGCCGGTCGAGCCGGACTTGACGATGAACGCGCGACGGCGGATTGCTGACCGACTGCGCGCGATCATTGAACGGCGACCGGCCTTTATGCCATGATGGGTCATGGCCGAAGCCTCCATCATCACGCCCGATCTGCAAGCCCGCGTCGATGCCATCGCTGCGCGCTCGGGCCGTGCGCCCGCTGCGATCATCGCCGACGCGCTCGAACACGGCCATTCGCTCGACTGGCAAGAGCGCTATGTCGATGAGGTGATGGCCGGCCGTGCCGACATCGCCGCCGGTCGGATCGCCTCGCCTGAGGATGTCGAGCGGGTGTTGAACAAGTATCGCCCGAGCTGATGCAGGTCGTCTGGTCCAGACGCGCGCTCGATCATCTCGAAGTCATCCAGGACTACATCGCGCAGGACAGCCCTGCCGCTGCCTACAAACTCGCCCTCACTGTACATGAGCGCGTCCTGGCCCTGCTGCCGGATCACCCGCTGATCGGCCGGTCCGGACGCGTCGCCGGCACCCGAGAGTTGGTCATCCCGGGCACAGCGTACATCGTGGTCTATGAGGTGAGCGAGCGGATCAATATCCTTGCGGTGCTGCATGGCGCTCGCGAATGGCCGGCTGAGTTCGTGGCGCCCGAACAGTAGGCCTTGACGGGGGGCGAAACAAGACGGGCACAAAGCTTGGCTGGATGAACAGTTCAGTAGCGCTCTGAATTTTAATCGATCTGTATATCAAGGATAATGGTACTATCGTAATCTCCCGGTCTGACTGTAGTTTGCCGCAGCAGAGATAAATATCGACACCGCTACGAGAAAACGCACGTCCTCAATATAGGATAGCTTAGTTGTGATTTCTTGGATGCGCTGCTGGATCGGATTGAGCATCCTCTTCTCATCCGGCAATAGATAATTGACCGGCACGTCGAGAATGTGGGCGATGACGTAGAGCGTCGAGGCTGGAATGCGGCTCAGACCGCGCTCGTACTTCCGCATCTGCTGTCCGGAGAAGCCCAACATCCCGCCGAGCTGTCCATAGCCCAGGCGGCGATCCTGGCGGTGCTTTCGGATCCGCTCGCCGATGTCCCGATCCAGCGGCCCGGCCTGACGGGCGCGCAGATCCTCGGCCTCGATCCACCCCAATGGATTGCTGCCATCCTTCGACATGCCCGGCGCGTCCCGACTCGGGAGGCCCGTGTCTGCGGTGCGCCCCCGCAAACGAGCCTCGACCACCCAACAGTCGGGGAGTTGGAAAACCGCAGAAAGTCGGTCCCTACGACCTTTAGCACCGAGGCGCCTGAACATACGTCGCAGGCTCCCCGACCCAGGAGGTCAAGGATTGCGGTGCCCAAACCGGCGGGCACCAAACCGCTTTCTGTGGGGTTTCCACGCCCCAGGGCGGCGCGTACCACCCCGCGGGTAGAATACGCGATCTCAGAACGGCCATCCAGCGTTCTGTGTCGAAGGGAAAGCCCGGTCGCTTCTTTTGCGAACTGCCGAGAGCCGAGAGATGCTCCCGTACGATCCGCTCTGAGGGACGTGGCTTGGACGGGATCCGGATGACACGGTAGTGGCCCAAAGCCAGCATGGCATCACGCTCGCGATCCTTCGCACCATCATGGCTGGAATCGTCCAGCTCTATGATCGCTTCGACCGATCCCGTATAGGGATCAAGAACGACAAAATCAGTGATTTTCTGGCTGAATTTGTTCCGTGTTCGCCAGAATTCTTTCGCGCTGAGACCCCGCTGTGGCTTCAGTAGAGCGCCCGTGGCGACTTGGCAGGCAATATGATACCTGGGAAGGACTCGACGCAGGATGTTCAATAGGTCAAGTTCGGCCCTCGTCAGAAACGGCTTACGTTCGATCTTGAGTCTGTCTTGGCCACGTATTTTCGAGGTTATATAGTGAGCAAATATGAGCGCGCACCAGAGGGATATTGCGCAGATAATTGGCGGATAGGATGCTATATCAATCCGTGGCATCATGATTAAATTCTTCAGACTGCACAGCCAAAAACTATCATGCCATGCAGCCTTGTCATCGGGGTGCTGATTGAGGGAGTTGAAAATTCGGGCCGTTCGATGGGTGCGTCTTTCCGGTGCCAAGGCCCCTCCAGGCCGGGCTCTACTCGCCCCGCCGGGGCTCCCCGAACCCGCTGCGCGGTTTCGGCCCCTGCGGGGTAACGATCCCTCGCACAACGCGCAGCCGCGCGTGCGGCAGGCGCTATGCGCCTCTGCGCCCTCTCGGGAGGCAGAAGCCGCCGAGAGTCTCCCGCGGGTCACCCGCAGCCGTATGGCTTGGGGATCGGCCGGCTCGGCCCGGAGCCTGTCGGGGATTCGGTGCTGCCCGTGCCTCATGCGGCACCGACGGCTCGGCATCGCTCGCGTCCTCTCTGGCGGCCGGACCGTCCCCGGCACGATTGACGACGAGAGATCACGCCCCGGGACCGTCCGATAGCCGCCGGGCGAGGTTTTTCCCCTGCCGGCTCCGCCGGCATTCCTCGCGCACCAACAAACCCCGCCCTGGGGCCCCTCTACGCTCCGCTCGGGGCTCCTCCGGCACCTCCGCTACGCTCCGGGTCCGGCGGAGTATCGGACGATCCCGTTGCGCGATTGGAGGTCGTCATCGCGCTTGGGACGGTCCCGAGCGCACGGGGGACACGAACGATGCCGAGCCTCACCGCCACCTCGACCGCCAACCGCAACCTCCTGTTCCAGATCGAAGAGCTCCGGGCCGAGCTGGCCTCCGTCACCTGCCCGAAAGAGCGCCGTCAAATTCAGCGTGAGTTACGCGCCGCGAAAGCCCAGCTCATCGCCTGACTGTGGGGGCCGCCTCCCCGGGCGGCCCGTCCTCCATCTCATGGCAGACTGCTTCGCAGGAGGTCGGAGCATAGTCGCGACCATGCATCTGAGTCGGAACCCAATCAGCTTGAGCATGAGATAGCCGCTTTCGACCCTTCTCGGGCGTTCGGAAGTTCTGCTTACCGGCGGTCTGATTGGCCCTGAATGACCGGGGCTGGCCGAAAGCGGCCGGTCCGCTCTGGAGGGGGCTTGCTGGAAAAACGGACAGCGTCTTACCCGATCCAATCCGGTCATACCGTCGAGGACGCGCATTCGCTGAAAGCTGTCGGGCGGCAACGTGGGCGAACGTGCCCAGTACCACAGCTGGGCTTTGTCCTCGCCCGGATTTGGAAAGCTCGATCTGGGTGAGGCCTGGGAGGCAGGTGACTCCAAATAACCCTGTCAACGAACCTGACACCGCCTCCTGCCCCCCCCCACGGGAAAGGGGGCCGGCACCCGGCCTCGCGACTGTGTGTTTCAAGGCCAATCAGACATTGTCTTGTGGAGACTTAATTTCTGCTCAAGACAGGTGTGACGAAGCGGGCGATGACGTCGGCAGTTTCTGCCAACGCTTCGCGATGTGGGTGATGCCCAACATTCGGCATCTCATAAACAGTCAGCAGACCGGCGGGGCAAAGTCTGCGAGCGGCACCAATCTGGGCCTTAGTTCCGTAAGCATCCTTCGTCCCCTGGATGATGATTGCCGGGACGGTCCATCGCGTAAGGGCTGTCTCGATTGTCCATCCGCGCCGAGCCGGATCCAACCAGGCGTCGTTCCAGCCGCGAAAGGCTCCCTCGACATCGGTATGCCGACGGCCGAGACGGACCTTCAGATCGCCATTGTCGTAGGCGTCCCGGGCCCGTCGGGCCCCGGCCAGCGTCGCCTCCTCGACGAAAAAATGGGGCGCGATGAGGATGCCGCCCCGCACGCGGGTGTCGCCCTCCGCCAACGCGAGGGCCGCGATCGAGGCGCCATCGGAATGGCCGATCAGCAGGCCGCTTCGCAGTCCCGCGAGGTCGAGGACCTGGGGAAGTATGGTGCAGGCTTCATGTTCGAGAAAGTCGGTCCGGCGGGGCAGAGGCACCGGACTCGAGGCCCCATAACCCTGGCGCGAGAAAGCCAGGACACCGCATCCGGTCTTCTCGACCAGAATTTCCGGCAGCGGGCCCCACTGCGTGGCAGAACCGAGACCCTCATGAAGCAACACCAGCGTCGGCGCCAAGTCCGGCTGCGGACCGACGAAACGGTATTCCAGCCGTAGGTCGGCCACCGCAAAGGCGCCGAATGTGTCGAGAGGGATCATCCCATCTCCACCATCATCCTCTCCGCGATCTTTTCCGCAATCATCAAGGTCGGGACGTTCGTGTTTGCGCTAGGAAGGCGGGGCATCACCGATGCGTCGGCGACGGACAGGTTGTCGGTTCCGATGACGCGTCCCCCCCGGATTGACCACCGCGCCGGGATCGTCGGCCCGGCCCATGCGGCACGTACCGCTCGCATGCCAGACCCCGAAGACGTTGTCCCGGACAAAGTCGTCGAGAGCGCCATCGTCCTGAAGCACTGTCGCCCAAGCGTGGCCGCCTAGGACGGCGCGCAGCAGCGGGGCGCGCAGCATGGCCGGTGCATCGAACACGGGGGCGAGGAGGCCGGTGAGCCGCCGGTTGCGAGGGGAGACGGCGCTCAACCAGCGGATCAGCGGCGAATAGTTCGCGGGGAAGAGGTCGTCGGAGCGGGGGTTCAGCGTGGGCGAGACCACGAGGTCGCTGAGCAGCCGAATCCCCGAGGCGAGGCGTTCGAGATCGCGGCGATCCGAGAGCAGGCCGAGATCGATGTCGGGCGGGCCGGACGGGTTCGCCGGATCGAGGCGCAGGCGCCCGACCGAGTGCGGTTGGTTCACCCAGAGGAAGTAGAGCGCAAGGCGTCCGCCGAGGGCGTGCCAGCCGGCACGGGCGGAGGCAGTGAGATACATATCGGAGGCGCAGCCTTCGGGATGGCCGGACGAATAGCGCAGGGCCAGCAAGCTCGCGCGCCGGAAGGTCTCGGGCAGCCGGAGCGGGCGGGGAAGGACCTGGGCCATCGTCAAAGCGGGATGGTCCCGCAGGTTCTCGCCGACGCCCGAACGATCCAGCCGGACGGGTATCCCGCAGGCGGAGAGCGCATCGCCCGGGCCGATCCCGGCACGCAGGAGGAGCACCGGCGATTGAAGAGCGCCGGCGCACAGGACTACGGAGGCGGCGCTCACTTGTTGCTCGGATCCGTCGCCCCGCCGCAGCACGGCCCCGGTCGCGCGGCGCCCGTCCATCACCAGCGAACGGACCTCGAG
Organism: Methylobacterium sp. ME121; assembly: GCF_000974725.1. NCBI lineage: Bacteria > Pseudomonadati > Pseudomonadota > Alphaproteobacteria > Hyphomicrobiales > Methylobacteriaceae > Methylobacterium > Methylobacterium sp. ME121. Next base: position 154,829 of record NZ_BBUX01000005.1, on the reverse strand, counting down.
GCCGGCGGCGATGGTGAGATTCGGCCGGGCCCGCGTACCCACGTCCAAATACGCGGCGGCGGCCGAGACCCGCGCGTCGTCCCGGTTGGAGAAGGCCGGCGGGAAGATCCCGTCCTCGAACTCGCCGTTCTGATCGACGCGCCGGGGCAGCCCCGTCGCATCGAAGGCGCGGGCGACCGCATGGGCGAAGGGAGGCCATGCGGGCTCCAGGATGCGCCGGATCGGGAGCGGCCCATCATGGCCGTGCAGCGGACCGCCGCAATCGAGGTCGGTCTCGAGCCTGCGGAAATACGGCAGTACGTCGTCCCAGGCCCAGCCCTCGGCGCCGAGCGCGGCCCAGGCCTCGTAATCGCGGGGCAGCCCGCGGTTGGCCGCCTGGACGTTGATGCTGGACGAGCCGCCCATCACCCGGCCCTGCTCGTAGGCCCGCCGCCGCATGCGACCGCGGGAGTCGCGGGTGACCGCCGCGTCGAGCCCCGGCCAGATGTAGGTGTCGCCATGGAACAGCGGCATCGGATAGCTGTCGAGAATCTCCGCCGGCACCCGGCCCGGCGGTGTATCGATGCCGGCTTCGACGAGGAGCACCCGGCGCCGCGGGTCGGCGGAGAGCCGGTGGGCCATCACGCAGCCGGCAGAGCCCCCGCCGACGATCAACACGTCGACCGTTTCGGGCAAGGCGTTCATGGGATCAGCCGATCGCCGCGCGCCAGTCGGCGCCGGACGCGAGCACCGCGTCGAGATCGACCTCGGCCTCGCCGGGAACACGGATGCGCTTGAATTTCATGGGGGGCGCGTCCAGCGGAACGGTCGCGTCGAGACCCATCTTCGCGCCGACCCCCTCGCGGCCTGATGGATCGAGCTTCGAGCCTTGGGCGTGAGGGATGACGACGAGGTCTCGGTCCGCCTGGAACCGCGTCGAGACCGCCCATTCGACTTCTTGCGGGACGTGGATGTCGACATCCGTATCGACCACGACTGCGTGCTTGATGTCGTAGTGGGCCGCGAAGGCCCCGAGCAGCACGTTCTTGGCCTCACCCTCCTGTGTCTTCCGCAGGCGGACGTAGAGGTGGTAACGGCCAACTCCCCCCAGGGACAGATGCACGTCCTCGACACCGGGGAAGCTGCGCTGCAGCGTTGCGAGGATCGTGGCCTCCCGGGGGATCGCCCCCAGCAGCAGATGCTCAAGGCCGCCGCCGACGATCATATGAAAGATCGGATCGCGCCGGTGCGTCACCGCATCGACCTGCATGACGTGCCGCTTGGCCCGCTCCCCGTAATATTGCGGGAATTCTCCGAACGGCCCTTCCGGCTCGCGGATTTCGGGCAGGAGGCGGCCCTCGATCACAATCTCTGCGTTCGCCGGAACGCGCACGCCGTTCGTCAGGCACTTGACCACGTCGAGGGGTTGGCCGGTGAGCGCCCCGGCGATCTCCAACTCGTCGTGGCCGAGGGGCACGATGGCCTGGGAGGCGAGGAGGCAGGCGGGATCGACGCCGACCACGAGGGCGACTTCGAGGCCCCGGCCCTGGGCCTCGGCCTTGCGGTAGAAATTGTCGGTATGCCGGGGCAGGACCAGCACGCCGATCCTGTCCGGACCGCTGATTTGGCAGCGCAGGATGGCGACGTTCTGCAGGCCGGTCTCTGGGTCCCGGGAGATCATCAGGCCCGCCGAGATGTAGGGCCCGCTGTCGTGCTCGTTCAGAGTCGGCACCGGCAGGATCTTCAGGATGTCGAGTCCCTCCCGGTGGACGACCTCCTGCGCGGGGGCGGAGTTGTGTTCGTGCCAGGGGAGCGGCTGGGCGGCGGCCTGCTGGAAATGGGCGACGAGGTGATCCTGCGTGGTGCCGAGGGCTTCCGCCATCCAGGCCCGGCTCGACACGAGCCCGGAGACGATGGTGCCCGGATGCCCCCCGGGCTGCGGAAATAGGCTGGCCTGCCGGCCGTCGAGGCGGCTCGCCACCGCCGCTGCCTCGTGGCGCAAGCCGATTCCCGGCCGCGCGATGGCGAGGCGCCCATCCCCGGACAGCCGATCGAGCCAGTCGCGGAGGGAACGAACGGGAGTGGGCGCGTTCATGCTGTCCTCACGGCGGGGTCTTCTCAACCAAGCTTGCCATGGGAGTAAGCGTTAAGCTCTTCTCGCAGGCGGGAAAAATAACGATTGGTGATGCCGCCCATCAGCCGGTTTGAATTGCGCCGACCGGCCCGCACATGGTCCTCTGGCGCGTTGCTCGTGTCGCCTGGGTCCCGTGTATGGATCTCCGTCAGATCTCCTACTTCGTCGCCCTGTTCGAGGAGGGCAGCGTCACCCGCGCCGCGCAGCGGATGAACGTCGTCCAGCCCGCGCTCAGCATGCAGATCGCCAAGCTGGAACGGGAACTCGGCCAGCGCCTGTTCGACCGCCAGCCGAAGGCCATGGTGCCGACAGCCGCCGGCCGGACGCTGCACCGGCTGGTCCACCCGATCCAGCGGGATGTCGCCGACGCCCGGGCGGCCATGGCGCGCCTGTCCCAAACAGTGTCGGGCCGCGTCACGGCGGGCATCCTGTCGTCCCTGTCGATGAGCGTGATCCCCAGCGTCCTCGCTCGCTTCGCGGCGGCCTACCCAGAGGTCGAGCTATCGCTGGCCGATGGCTACAGCAGCACCTTCATCGAGGGCGTCGGCACCGGCGCCCTTGACCTCGCTGTGATCAACCGGCCGGCCCGACGCCTCGGCCTCGTCATGGCCCCCCTCCTCGACGAGGAAATGGTCGTGGTCGGCGGGCGCGACACACCGTTGCCGGTGCCCCTGCCCATCCGGATGGCGGACCTCGCCGCCCTTAACCTGATCCTGCCTTCGACCCGACACGGCCTGCGCGTCGAACTCGACCGCCGTGTCGCCGCCGCGGACGTGACCCTGTGCCCGAAGCTCGAACTCGACCTGCCCCCCGCGATCGCGGACTTTGTGGCGCGCTCGACGCGTTTCACTGTGCTGCCGAGCATCGCCGTCAGCCGACAGCTCGCCGACGGGTCCCTCAAGGCCTACCGCATCGTCGCGCCGCGCATCGCCCGCGAATTGGTGATCATCCACCATCCGCAGAAACCGCTCAGTTACGCGGCGCAGCTCCTCATCGGTATCCTTGAGGAGGAGTTGAACGCGGCGGCGGCCGCACTCCAGGCCCATATCATCACCGGTTGAGCCCCCCGGACTGATGGCAGCGATCAGCCGACGTTATTCGACACGGGCGAGCACACCCCGATACTGTCACCGGCAAGGTCGCCGCGCCCGTTGCGGCCGGGAGGAACGATGACACCGCTGCCCCTCGTGGTCGGCATCTCGGGTGCTTCGGGTGTGATCTATGGGATCCGTCTCCTGGAAATCCTGCGCGACCTCGCGATCCCGGCCCATCTCGTGATGTCGCGCTCGGCCGAGGTGACGCTGGCCCATGAGACCGACCTCAAGGTCGCCGACGTCCGCGCCCTGGCCGCCAAGACCTACGCCCAGGGGGACATCGGCGCCTCAATCGCCTCCGGCTCCTTCCGGACCCGCGGCATGGTCGTGGCTCCCTGCTCCATGCGGAGCCAGGCCGAGATCGCGACCGGCGTCACATCCGGCCTGCTGACGCGGGCCGCCGACGTGACCCTGAAGGAGCGCCGCCGCCTCGTCCTGATGGTGCGGGAGACTCCCCTCCACACCGGCCACCTCCGCACCATGACGGCGCTCTCGGAAATGGGGGCGATCATCGCCCCTCCGGTTCCGGCCTTCTACGCGCGTCCGGAGAGCCTCGCCGAAATGGTGGACCATACGATCGGGCGGGTTCTCGACCTGTTCGACATCGATGCACCCGGCGTCCGGCGTTGGCGGAGCGGAGAAGGCTGACCGGCGCTCAGCCCTCCAGCGCCGTCGCGAGAACCCGCAGCGGTGCCTCCGGCCAGGTCCGGCCGAGATAGGCGGCATAGAGGGCCAGCGCCTCGCCGCCCGAACTCACCGGCATATCTGGGACCGGCGCGGCCTCGAAGAGAGCCGCGAGGGCGAGGCGCTCCGCCTCGATCTCCGCGAGCTTGATCCGCTCCCGGAGCGCCTCCGTCCCCTGGCCCGGCATGAGGTCAGACCGCATCGCCCGGCGGATCGCCCGTAAGGGAATAATCACCTGTCCGCGCCAGGGGCCAATCCGGGCTTCCGCTCCGGCGAGCGCCGAGGCGTCTAGCCTTCGTCCGGTCCTCCCGCACCAGATCAGGTACAGGAGCAGGGGCACATCGGCGCCGCCCTCGTCCTGGAGGGCGAGGCAGGCCGCGGCGACGCCGGGCCGGCCATAGAATGCGCAGGCGAAGGTCCAGAGGGGATCACTCGTCATGGGAGGCCTCCGCCCGCGCAGAACCGTATCGTCAGGCCCGGTCGAGATTGCCCTGCGTCTCGTCGGTCAGGAAGGCACCGACAAGATAGACCAGGGTGACGCCGGTCGTGATGACGGCCAGCACCATCGGAATTTGCGTCGGCCCGTCGGCGACAAGGGAGACGAGCGTCGGCAGCATGCCGCCCAGCGCGAAGCCGATGTTCCAGGTCAGGCCCGTCCCCGTGGCCCGCACCGCCGTCGGGAATTTTTCGTTGAGGAAGATCAGCAGCGGCCCGTAGCTGCCGTTGGCGATGAGCGCCAGCAGGAAGGCGCAGGCCGCGACCCCAACGAGGCTCGTCGTGTTCGCCATGGTCAGGAACAGGGCGGGAAAAGCGAGCAGGCGGATGACGCCCATCAGAAGGAACGACCGTTTGCGCCCGATATGCTGGCTCAGTTCGCCCATGCCGCAGGCGCCGATCGCCGCCGCGACGTTGGCGCCGATCAGGATCATCGAGGCGGTGGCGTTCGGCACGCCGTTCACGAGCTTGAGGAGGGTCGGCAGGTAGCCGGACGTAAGGTAGTAGGCTGCGCCACCACCGAAGGAGATGAGAGTCGCGACCGCGAAGCTTCCCCGGTTGGACGGTGAGAACAGGGAGCGGATCGGCGAGGCCTCCGCCGGAGCGCCTGCCCGGAGCGCCGCCTTCCGGGCCTGCAGTTCCTTGAAGATCGGGGATTCCTCGAGATTGCGGAAGAGGATCAGGCCGATCACCGAGGTCAGGAGACCCGAGAAGAACATCAGCCGCCAGCCCCACTCGGCGAAGGCTTCTCCCGGCGCCATGAGCGAGACGACATAGAAGACCAGGGAGGCAAGCAGGCCGCCGATGGCCGAGCCGCCACCGCCGACCGCCCCGGACATCAGCCCCCGCCACCGCTCCGGGACGGATTCCGTCCCGATCGTGTGGGATGCCGCGACGACGCCGCCGACGAAGATGCCCTGGACGAGGCGGAAGAAAAGGAAGACCGCAGTCGCGAGCCATCCGATCTGGCCGACCGTCGGCAGGAGACCGAAGACCGCGGTCGATATGCCGACGCCGACCACCGCCACCATGAGGGCGCGACGGCGGCCGAAGCGGTCCGCATAGGAGCCGAACAGGGCCGAGCCGAGGGGCCGGATCAGCAGCGTGACCGCGAAGGACGCATAGGCGCCGGCCAGCGACAGCATCGGCTTGTCCGCCGGGAAGAACAACGTGCCAACGACCGGCGCGACGTAAAGCAGGATGAACAGGTCGAAGAGATCGAGCCCCCAGCCGAACAGCGAGGCCATGGCGGCGGTCACCGTCTGCCGGCCTGTGGGTTTGGCGAGGGCGGGGGGATCGGATGCGAAGGTGGCGGCGGTCTGCATAGATTTCCTCCGGGGGATGCGGTCGTTGCCGCGGGGGGGCCGGTTCGGGCTCTGGGTCTGGGCGGGAGCCATTCGGGCGTGCGTCGTCGTTTCCCGCCTGGGCGGGATCGAAGCGGTGCGGTAGGCGTCACAGGATGGGGGGAACCGCTCGGCAGCCCCCCCGGCGCGGCCGGACTATGAGCCGGTGAAGCGCGGCGCGCGCTTGGCGTGGAACGCCTCGACGCCCTCGCGGAAGTCGTCGGCCTGACGAAGGCGGCTGTAGCAGTGTCCTTCGAGCTCGATGGCGATGGACAGGCTCGCGTCCTCGGTGTCGTTGAGGAGCTTCTTGGCGGTGCGCTGGGCGATGGGCGAGAAGGCGCGCAGTTCCTCCACGAGGGCGTCGGTGGCCTTCTCCAGGTCCGCATCGGGTACGCATTCGGTGGCGATGCCCCAGTCGAGGGCCTGCCGCCCGGGGATGCGCTTGGAGCGCATCACGATATCCTTGGTCCGGGTGATGCCGACGATCTTCTGGAGCCGGGCCGAGCCGCCGGAGCCGGGAATCTGGCCGAGCTTCTGTTCGGGAAGCGCGTAGCGGCAGGTCTCGGAGACGATGCGGAAATCGCAGGCCAGCGAGATCTCGAAGCCGACACCGAACGTGTAGCCCCGGTTGGCGGCGATGACGGGCTTCGAGCAGCGGGCCGGCGCCGCTATGTTCCAGGCGAGCTTCGAAACGTGCTCGGGCGAGGCGTCGAGGAAGCCCTTGATGTAGCCCCCCGACGAGAAGTGCTCGCCCTCCGCCCGCAGGACGATGACCCGCACGCGGGGATCCTCGTCCAGCGCCTCGAAGACCTTGCGGATCTCATCGCGCTGGGGCATCGCAATGACGTTCATGGGCGGCCGCGCCAGGATCACGTCGGCGCGCTCGCGCTCCGAGTCGATCTCGACGCGGAACCCGTCGAGGTTCGTCAGGCGCGGGTCGATGGTGTGGGTGTCGCTCGTCATGGGTTTGGTCTCTCGCTTGTGATTCGGAGTGGGGGCGGGACCGTCAGGCAGCCTCGTGACCTTCGGCATGGGGCTCGGCCCCGCCTTCCAGGACGTACTCGCCGGCCACGAGTTGGCGGCGCAGCAGCTTGCCGACCGGCGATTTCGGGATCTCGTCCACGAAGACGTACCGGCGCGGCAGCTTGTGACTCGGCAGGCCGCCCGCCCGGCAATGGGCATCGAGCGCCGCTTCGTCGGTGCTGCCGCTCCGCTTGATGAAGGCCGCGACGATCCGACCCCAGCGCTCGTCGGGCAGGCCCACAACGGCGACTTCGGACACGGCCGGATGCAAGGAGAGGCGGCTCTCGATCTCGACGGGCGAAACGTTCTCGCCCCCGGTGATGATCATGTCGTCCACCCGGCCGGTGACGTAGAGGTCGCCATCGGCGTCGGCGAAGCCGGTATCGCCGGTGAAGTACCAGCCATCACGAAAGGCCTTCGCGTCGGCTTCGGGGCGATGCCAGTAGCCCTCGAAGGCTTCGTCGCCCTTGGCGATGACGGCGATCTCGCCCTCCTCGCCCGGCGCGGCGGTTCGGCCTGGGTCGCCCCCCATGGGTACGACGCGCACCATCGTGTTGAGGCCCGCCCGCCCGGCCGAACCGGGTTTCACCGCCGCCTCGTGGTTGATCGTAAAGGTGTAGACCTCCGACGAGCCGTAATGATTGACGAACAGATCCGGCCGGAACGCCTCGGTCAGGCGGGCGAGCAGGCCGTCCGTCATCGGCGCTCCGGCGAAGCCGAGCTTGCGCACGGAGGTCGTGTCGGTCGCCGGGAAATCCCGATGGTGCACGAGGTCGTGATAGAGGGTCGGCACGAGGTAGAGGTTGGTGATCCGCTCGGCCGCGATCAGCCGCAGCGCGCCGGCCACGTCGAACCGGGGGAGGCAGACGAAGGTCCCGCCGATCAGCGACATGGCGAGGAGCGAGCGCACCCCCATCGTGTGATAGAGCGGCATCACGCCGAGGGTGCGCTCGCCGCGCCCGTAGAGGTTTTGCGCCACATGGGCCACGGCCGCCGCGCGCTCCGCCCGGTGTCGCCGCGGGACCCCCTTGGGCTTGGCGGTGGTGCCGGAGGTGTAGAGCATCAGCGAGATCGCCTCCGCGTCGGCCCGGGGCGTCACCGGAGGCCCCTCGGTGGCGGCGAGGTCGGCGAAGGCCGTCTCGCCGGGGCCGGGTGGCGTGCCGACGGCGATGCGCGGGATTCGCTGCGACGCCGCGCTGTCTCGCAGGCTCCCGGCCGAGACCGGTTCGTAGGCGATGGCGCGGGCCTGCGCGTTCTCGACCGCGTAATCGATCTCCTCGGCCTTGGCCCGCCAGTTGATCGGCGTGATCACGATGCCCGCGAACTGGCAGGCCCAGTGGAGGGTCGCCGCCTCGTGCCGGTTCTGGAGGACCGTGACGAGGTGGTCGCCGGGCTTCAGCCCGAGCCGGTCGAGCCCGGCCACGGTTGCGGAGATGACCCCGAACCACTCCGCGTAGCTCAGCCGGGTCTCCCCGTCGACGAGGGCCAGGGCGCGGGGATCGCGGGAGACGCTCGCAAGGAAGCTGGTGCCGAGATCAAGCATGGGCGGCCTCCGGGGATGACGGGGCCGGGATGTCGCCCCTGAGTTCCGCAGCCGCCTCCAGGGCGGCCTCGATGATCGGCGCGTAGCCGGTGCAGCGGCAGAGATGGCCGCCGATCACTTCCGTGATCTCCCGGCGCGAGGGGTTCGGCCGGAAGGCGAGATAGGCGTCGAGCGACATCAGGATGCCGGCGGTGCAGAAGCCGCATTGCAGGGCGTGCCGCCGCCGGAACGCCGCCTGCAGCACCCCGAGGCGGCCGGGCTCCGGAGCCAGACCCTCGACGGTCCGCACGGCGCAGCCCTCGACCCCCACGGCGAGCGTCAGGCAGGCCCGGGCGGGAACCCCGTCGATGGACACCGTGCAGGCGCCGCAGACGCCGTGCTCGCAGCCGACATGCGTGCCCGTGGCCCCGAGCCCGTGGCGCAGGGCGTCGGTCAGCAGGGTGCGGGTCTCGACCTCGACCGTGGTCTCGCGCCCGTTGAGGGTAAAGGCCACCGTGTGACGGCCCTTCGCGTCTAGCTGTGGCATGGCACGGCCTCCTGATGGGTGTCGCCGCGGGCGACCTTGACGGCCTGTTCCAGCACCCGGCGGCCGAGGCTGCGCACGAGCTCGCGGCGGTAGCGGGCGGTGCCGTGGAGATCGTCCCCCGCGCCGAGGTCCCAGGCGAAGGCGTTGAGGGCATCGTCGAGCGCCGACCCGTCGAGGTGGGGGAAGTCGCGGGCGGTGGGCCGGTCGGCGACGCCGCCGACCGCGAGCCGCATCCGGGTGCCGTCCACCACGGCGGCGCAGGCGACGATGGCGTAGTCGCCGTGCCGACGCCCCACCTCGGCGAAGGCCGTGCCGGTGCCCTTCCGGCGCAGGGGATAGGCGATGGCCTCGATCATCTCGTCGTCGGCCCGGTCGGTGACCATCATGCCGGTGAAGAAGTCCTCGGCCGCCACGCGCCGGACCTTCCGGCGGCTGCGCAGGTGAATCTCGCCCTGGAGCGCCACGAGGCAGAGGGGGATTTCCGCGCTCGGATCGGCATGGGCGACGGAGCCGCACAGCGTCCCCCGTGCCCGGGTCTGGATGTGCCCGACCCACGGCAGGGCAACAGCCAGCAGCGGCAGGTCCCGGGCGAGACCCGGCCGGTCGAGCAGGATCGCCTGCCGCACGCCCGCCGGAATGACGAGGGCGCCCTTGTCGGGGCGGGGCTCCTTGAGGGCGGGGATGCGCATCACGTCGACGAGCACGGCGGGCTTCGTGAGCCGCATGTTGAGCATCGGCATCAGGGACTGGCCGCCCGCGATGATCCGGGCCTCGGGGCCGTGCTGGTGCAAGGCTTCCAAGGCGTCGTCCAGGGACGTGGCGCGCAGATAGGCGAAGGGCGCGGGCTTCATGCGGACACTCCCAGGCGCGCGAGGAGCCACCGCAGGGCGGCCGGAAGGCGGAGCCCGCGCACGCCGGACCCGCCGGCCCGCCGAGCGAGGGCCGTGAAGAACCCGCCGATGATCACCCGCGCGGCCCCGTCGAGGAGGCGTCCGCCCACCGCCGCGACCTTGCCGCCCACCGCCGCCTCGTAGACGTAGGCGATCCGCGTGCCCCCCGTGCCGTCGGGCTCCAGGGTCAGGCGGCCGGTGCCGCCACCGCTGCCGAGGCCGCCCGTCACCGTGCCGGTGAGCGTCACCGCCCGGGGCTCGTCGAGGTCGGAGAGGATCACCTCGGCCTTGTAGCGGCCCTTCACCGGGCCGACGCCGAGCGTGACGTCGGCCTGGAACCGCGTGTCGGAGAGCTTCCGCACCCCATGCGAACCGGGGATGACGGAGGCGAGCACGTCGGGGTCGAGGAGCATCGCCCACACCGTCTCCGGCGGAGCCGTGACGGCGGCCGAGCCCTCCCCGCGCAGGGTGCGGTCGCCCGCCTTGGCGGCGGGCTTCGGGGCGGCGTGGCCGGAGGGGGGCCCCCGCTCCTCCCCGCCCGCCGCGAGGGCCGCGAGCTTGGCGGGCGTCAGGGGCAGGTCGATGGCTTCCAGGCCCAGGGCGTCGGCCACCGCGTTGGCGAGGCAGACCGGCGTCGACATGCAGTTGCCCTCACCGACCCCCTTCGCGCCGAGCGGCGTGAAGGGAGACGGGCTCTCGACGTGCAGGATGCGCAGGTCCGGCACCTCGGTCGCGGTGGGCAGCAGGTAGTCAGCGAAGGTGCCGGACAGGAAGGCGCCGTCGTCGCCGTAGGCGAGTTCCTCGTAGACCGCCGCGCCGAGCGCCTGCGCGAAGCCGCCGCGCACCTGCCCCTCGACCATGCCGGGGTGCAGGATGCGCCCGCAATCGTGCATCGAGACGTAGCGGTCGATGGCGATCTTGCCGGTGACCCGGTCGATCTCCAAACCGCAGATGTCGAAGATGAAGCCGTGGCACAGGGAGGAGTTGATGTGGTCCTCCGCGTCCGGCGCCGTCAGCTCCGGGGGTGTCCAGAACACCGTCTCGCGGATCACCGCGCCGAGCTCCTCGGGCACGAGGCCGGGCGACCAGTGGCTCGTGGCGGCGACCCGCGCGAAGGGCAGACCCGCATCCGGGTTCACCCGCGAGGCGATGCGCCCGCCCGCGAAGACGAGATCCTCCGGGCGCAGGTTCAGCTGCGCCGCCGCGATCCGCGCGAGCCTGTCGCGCAGGCGGGTGGCGGCGAGGTGCGCGACCCCCGCCACGGCGGCGGCGAAGCGGCTCGCGTAGTTGCCGGAGGCGATCGACCACGCATCCTTGGCGGTATCGAGGTCGGCCGTGACGCGGACCTGCTCCATCGGGAGGCCGAGCACGTCGGCCACCACCTGGGCCAGCACCGTCCGGTGCCCCTGGCCTTGCGGCACCGAGGCGACCTGAACCGTCACCGAGCCGACGGGATCGAGGGTGATGGTGGCCGTCGATTGCGCGCCGTTCTTCGGTCCCGCCTTGGCGCGTTCCTCCGCCGTCAGCACGGTGGTGATGTAGCCCATGTTGGAGACGCTGGGCTCGACCGCCGCCGTCAGGCCGATCCCATAGAGGCGGCCCTCGGCGCGGGCGGCGTCCCGCCGCCGCTTCAGCTCATCGAGCCCGCCGTCCCGGGCGGCTTCGTCGAGGGCGCGCTGGTAATCGCCGGAATCGTAGAGGGCGCCGGTCGCGGTGCGATAGGGAAAGGCGTCGGCCGGAATCAGATTCCGGCGGATCACCGCGAAGGGTTCTAGGCCCAGCGTCAGCGCGATGCGCTGCATAAGCCGTTCGAGCGGATAGTAGACCTGCGGCCCGCCGAAGCCGCGCACGAGGCCGGTCGGCGTCTTGTTGGTCAGCACCACCCGGTTGCGCACGGCGACATTGCGGATGGCGTATGCGCCGGTAAGGTTGCCGTGCATCCGGTAGAGCGTGGCGGGTTCGGGCGCCCGCAGGTAGGCGCCACAATCCTCGATCTGGTCCCAATCGAGGGCGGTGACGCGCCCGTCCGCCTCGAAGGCGGCGCGGAGGGTCGTGACCCGGTTGGTGGCGGAGACGGAGGCCGAGAGGTGCTCCAGCCGGTCCTCGATCCACTTCACCGGCTGGCCCACGAGGCGCGCCGTGGCGGCGATCAGGACGGCGTAGGGCGCGACGCCCTGCTTGACCCCGAAGCTGCCGCCGGAATCGGGGGGCGTGCGCAGGCGCAGGCGGTTGCCCGGCACCTTGAGCGCCCGGGCCACCACTGCATGGATGCTAAATGGCCCCTGGAAGTTCGCGAGCACGTCGTAGGAATCGTCGGTGGGATCGTAGGAGGCGACGACGCCGTAGGTCTCCATCGGCGAGCCGGTGTTGCGCGGGTAGCGCACGGTCACGGACAGGCTGCGCGGGCTCTCCGCGAAGGCCGCCTCGGGATCGCCGTAGCGGAAGCGTCGGTCGCTGACGCAATTGGCGCCGACGCCCTCGTGCAGGATCTCGCTGTCGGGGGCGAGGGCCGCCAGCGGATCGACCACCGCGGGGCGCACCCGGTACTGCACCTCAATCAGGTCGCAGCCGTCCTCCGCGAGGTAGCGGTCTCGGGCGACGACGATGGCGACGGGCTCGCCGACATAACGCACCCGGTCCACCGCGATGGCGCGGGCATCGACGACCGCCCGCAAGGCCGGGACGAGGCCGGTCGTGACGGCGTCGAGGTCCCGGCCCGTGACCACGGCGGTGACGCCGGGCAGCGCCTTGGCCGCCTGAACATCGAAGCCAAGGATGTCCGCATGGGCGTGGGGCGAGCGCAGGATCGCCGCGTGCAGCGTGCCGGGCCGCATGCCGAGGTCGTCGATGTAGCGCCCGAGCCCGGAGAGCAGGGCTGCGTCCTCGACGCGCTCGACCGATCGTCCGACATAGCTCGTTGACACGATGCCCAAGCCGCTTCCTCCGCCGGACCTCTCGATGGGGTCCATATCTCGGGGAGAATGGCGGCTCCGTGTGGGCGCAGCGATGCCGAGGCGTCTCGCGACTTACCGAAACGTCTCATTCTTTGATGACAGCGCCGTCAGGCAGTGGGCTGGCCGCCCCGCCGGACGATACCGCGGAAGATGCTCGGGGGTACGCTGACGTGGTCCCGGAAGAAGCGCGAGAAATGTGCGGGCGCGGCGAAGCCGAGGCGCATGCCGATCGCGGTGAGGGGCTCCTCGCTGCTCACGATGGCCTCGACGGCCTGTTCGATCCGGATCGCGTTGAGGAAGACATGGGGCGGGGCCCCGGTGGATTGCTCGAACAGGCGGTAGAACTGGGCGCGGGAGAGGCCCGCCTCGCGTGCCAGCGCCTCGGTGCCCAGCATGGCGCCTGGCTCTGCCCGCACCCGTGCGATGGTGCGTCGGATGCGCCAGTCGCCAGCGTTGCGCCGGGCGGCGGCACGGAGGGAGAGGGGCTCCTCGCGCCAAGCCGTGAACCGCTCGATCACGGCAACCATCAGGTTCGACAGTAACTCGTCCTGGATGTGGGAGGAAAGCGGTGCATAGACCATCTCGGCGGCGAGGTCGTGGGCGAGCCGGTGAATCGTTGGTGTGACGGCGCCCGACGGTTGTCCGAAGAAACCGGGCGCCCCGCTCGCAGCCCAATTCCGCCGGAACGCGCCGAGCCAGTTGGGCTCGATGTACAGGGCCAGGATCATCGCCTTGGCCCGCCGGGGATCGTGCAGGTAGGCGTGGGTCTCCCAGGCGTTGATCAGGACAGCCTGATCGTCGGTGAGCGCCACAACCTGATCACCGACGAGGAACTGCGTGTCGTCTCCCTCGACCTTCAGGAGCACGTGGCAATGCGGGTGCGCGTGGCGGACAAGGCTGCGGTCCATGTCGAGGAGCGCGACGCGGCCGAAGGCGCCATGGGCGATCTCAAGAGCCTCGGACATCTGCACTATTTAGCATGGTCCGCGGGGGGGCAGCTAGATCGCCGCCGGGACACCCGTCCCGTCAGGGCGCCGCAACCTGTTCGTTCCGGAGCGTGGTCCTCTTCCGGAGTTCGGCTGTACCCATCACCGCTAGGGGAATGACGAGGGCCACATAGGCGTTGTCGATTCCCCCGGGATCGCCGGCGAGGAACCAGCCGATCGTCAGGACGAGGGAAACCAGGATGCTGACGACGGCGGCCCGCGGTGTGCCGAAGCGCGGAGCGTAGAAGGCAAAGATGACCAAGACCGCCAGGGTCGCCCGCAGGGATTTCGCGAGGAACGTCACCTTCAGGATATCCGGCGCGAAGATCGCCAGGGGAATCGGGATCAGGCCCACGAGCATTGTCATGCTGCGGACGAACCGCAGGGACGACGTCCCATCCTCGCTCCGACGGCGGGGATGATAGAAATCCTTGAACAGTAGGGTGGCAGCGCCGATGCTAAGGGCCGAGATCGTGCCGAACAGCGATCCCGCCAATCCCGCCACCACGATGGCGGCCAAAAGATCGTCCATCCGGGCGATCAGGCCCGGCAAAGCCTGGATCGCGGGGATTCCCGGCAGCAGCGCCGCCGCGCAGACACCGACCAGGGCAGCGCCGATGCCGAACGGCACGAGCAGGAAGGCACAATAAAAGCTGGCCTGCCGCGCCGTGCGCCCGTCCTGCACGGTATTGATGGCCTGGATCACGTATTGCGTCGAGAAGACCGCGCCGATGCCGGCGACCATCCACGCGAAGATCTGTGACCAGCCGACCGTATCGACCGCGAACATCGCTTCGGGCACGTGGGCCCGCAGGTTGTCGAAGCCGCCGACCTGAGACAATCCGAAGGCCACGGCCGCGAGGATGCCAAGATACTTCACGACGGCATGCAGGACGTTCGTATAGATAACCGAGCGCATCCCCCCGACACTGACATAAAGCGTCGCGACGATACCCGTGATGACGATGGCGCTGGTCCGGTCGACGTTGAGGAGGCCCGCCAGGATCGTACCGCCGCCCGCATAGGTCGAGACCGCGACGATCTGGAGCGCGAAGATCATGATGACCGAGGTCGCGAGCTTGGTCGGGCGACCGTAGGCCTTGGCCAACGCCCCGGAGATCGTGTTCTCGCCGAGTTCCTTGAAGCGGGGCGCCAGGAGAATGGCGTAGAGAACGAAACCGACGGCGAGGGCGAGGACGTTCCAGGCGGCCGACACGCCGACCCTGTAGGCCGTCTGTGTCGTGCCGACGCTCGTGGCGGTCCCGATGAATTCCGACATCAGCAGAAAGCCGATCAGGAACGCCGGATAGCGCGTGCCGCCGGAGGTAAAGCTTCCAGCGCTCCTCGCATGGCGTCGCACAGAGAAACTGATCAGCCCCATCGCCGCCATGTAGGCCAGGGTCAGGGAGAGAACGATCCAGTTTGGCTGCATGGGTGCGGCCTAACGGCGACGCCGTAGTGCCTGGGCGCCAAGGGACCCCAGCATGTTTCCTCCGAAATCATTCGAGGCCGCAGCTTTCCTCGCACGAACGAGAAGCAACGGCCATTGCGGGGAAAATTAGATTTTGAGAAGGAAGCGGACAAATATTCTGATTTGATCGGCGCCATCAGATTATCTGATTCAGCACGATGATTAATATAAAGCGCACCCTTAGCAGGGTGCGGCAGGTCAAGAAACGTCTTTATATTGATTTGGATTCACATTAGATCGGTTTTACAGAAATAATAGACGTTATAGGTCGTTGTGTACTCGACTGCCTGCAAAATTTGACGATGAAATGGGTCGGCATGTTAGCAGAGCGCATTTGTATCGACGTTGCGTGGGATAGCCATTGAGTCGCTGGCTAGCCGAGAAAGCTAACATACTCCTCGCGACCCATGTCTGCCATCTCGGGCGGAGTTGGCGCATCCCGATAGCGGTCTTTCGCGGCAGTTGAGCAAACTCAGCTTAGCTTGGGGCACGAAGGGGCGTAGGCCGTTGGTGACGGCGCGAGGGCAAGGCTGACCTCAAGATGGTGTCGTCAAAGGTCCACCGGGGGATTGTGCGCATCGGAGCGATATTCGTGAAGGCACCTGCGAAGCCTCCCTACGGCGATGCACTGTCGGATACATCGACAACCAGGCCATCGCTCAGCTGCCGATAGAACGTCTGCTTTTAGGTTGCTACCCGGTTCGGCCGAGTGGCAGCAATGGGCGCCAAGCCGAACGTCCGGTTCTGCGTGCGATGACGATCCGGCGTGACGTAGTTTGGCCGAAAGCTGCCGGTCTGCTTCGTAGAAAGTCCGCGGGAAAAGCGGACGGCCTGCTACCGACCCAGCGCAGTCGTTCACGCGCGACCGCGATGTTCCGAAAGCAGACCTCCCCAGGCCGTTAATACGGCGGTGATGCGCCTCTCACAGCCGCTTCGGTGAAGGCGACGGATCCCTGGTAGCAGGCGGTGGACTCGTTACGATCAGCTCTCTAAGCACAAGCGAAAATAGTCTTGGCGGATCGCCTCCTTCAGAGTGAATCCAGCCACGCGAGGATTAAGAAGTTCTGGTCCATCCGGGACGCGGCCGAACTTGACATTTTGTAGATCGACGACGAATCCGCGCTCGCCCGTATAGAGGCCCTCGCGGTTCTTGACGTTCACGGAACCACAAATGTGGACGGGCCCGCTTCGGCGCAAATTCGTGACCCTCGCATCAGGACTTTCGAGTTCACGCCGGATGAGATCGAGGACAATTTTTGTATCTTCTGGCCCTATCGACGCTTGAGATCCGTCCTCTACGTTTTGGCTCAACGTGGAATTCACAAAAATCGTCAGCAGAATGATCATCGCAGGGACGATCCGACTTAGATGACGCTGCGCGTTGCATGTCATGGCCTTACCGACGTAGTCCGGCATGCTCAAAATCGAGCTCGGACACGAAGATCACCGCTTGAGTTCGGGTCCGTACGCCAAGCTTGCGCATGATCTCGGTGGCGTGGGTCTTGACCATGGACATGCCGATCCCAAGGCGCGCCGCAATTTCCTGATTGGTTAGGCCCTTCTTGATGAGGATCAGCACGTTGAGTTGCCCCTGCGACAGGGTGGAGATTCGAGCGGAGGCGGAGCGTTGCCCAGCTTCGGGGGGCAGCGGCACGACGCCCTCCGGCACGAAGATCTGCCCTTCGAGAGCCTGCTTGACGGCAGCGTGGTAGGTTGCCTGCCGAGCCGTCTTGGCGACGAAGCCGGCTGCCCCGAGAGCCAGCGCCTCGCGAATGATGCGCGGCTCATCGACACCCGAGCAAATCAGGATCGGGATCCGTGGAAAGCGGGATCGGACCGTTAGAAAGCCCTCGAACCCCCGCACGCCCCGCATCGTCAGGTCGAGGATGACGAGATCCGGCTCGGGATGCTGCGAGAGATCGTCGATGGCCCCTTCGATTGAGGATGTCTCCCGTATCGTCGCTTCGGGAAAGCCAAGTTGCAGGACGCGCCGGAGCGCGTCCCGGAACAGGGTATGATCGTCCACGAGAAGGAGATGCACAGCCGCCTCGGAGAAGGGCACGACGGTGTGATCATGATTGGAATCCCGCCCGGATTTCGTCAATCAACAAAGTACAAATATTGCACTTATGGCTTTCTTCGAGATTGATATCGAGAGAGACGCAAGAATCATGGCCTATTTTCCCTCTTAATAAGAAAATAATGTGGCGTTATTATACCAAGGTCCATGTCGGCGCGCCCCCGATTGCTGTCTATAGTCGCGAAAGAGAGGCTGCCCGCTTCCGACTGCTGCCTTTCAATAGAGCGCGATCCTGCTCAAAGACTGGGTCGTGAGGGAGAGAGACATGGCTAATAAGACTGCGACGGGATCACCGCGCCGGAATGTCTTCCTGACTGCTTCGTCCCTGCTTGTTCTCTCGTGGGCGATGGCCGCGCCTGCAGCCGCGAAGGACGAGATGAAGCCCGTCGCCTGGGAAGACATCCTCAACGATCAGCAAACCAACAACGATGTGCTGATGTACGGCATGGGCGTGAAAGCTCAGCGCTATTCATCCCTCGACAAGATCAACACCGAGAACGTTGGCCGGATGAAGCCGAAGTGGTCCTTCTCCTTCGGCGACGAGAAGCAGCGTGGCCAGGAGGGACAAGCCCTCGTTCACGATGGAATCATCTACATCACCGCCTCCTACTCGCGCATCTTCGCCCTCGACGCCAAGACCGGCAAAAAGCTCTGGTCCTACGCCGCCCGACTGCCCGACGACATCCGCCCCTGCTGCGATGTCGTGAGTCGTGGCGCCGCGATCTACGGCAACAAGATCTTCTTCGGCACCCTCGACGCCTCCATGGTGGCGCTCGACGCGAAGACCGGAAAGGTCGTCTGGAACAAGAAGTTCGACGATCACGGATCGGGCTACGCCTATACCGGCGCGCCCAACATCATCAAGGATCAGAAGTCCGGTAAGGTGCTGCTGATCCATGGGAATTCCGGTGACGAGTTCGGCGCACTTGGCAAGCTCTATGCCCGCGACCCGGAGACGGGCGAAGAGATCTGGATGCGGCCCATGGTCGAGGGCCATATGGGACGCCTCAACGGCAAGGATTCGACGCCGACTGGCGACGCGAAGGCGCCGTCCTGGCCAGACAAGGATGGCAAGAAGGTCGAGGCCTGGAACCACGGCGGCGGCGCGCCCTGGCAGACGGGCGTGTACGACGAGAAGACCAACACCTTCATCATCGGCACCGGCAACCCGGCCCCCTGGAACCACCATTACCGCTCGCCCGGCGACAGCCTCTTCACCTCGGGCCAAGTCTATATCGACCCGTCGAACGGCGAGCCGGTCGGCTTCTTCCAGCATACGCCGAACGATGCCTGGGACTATTCCGGCAACAACGAGATCATCCTGTTCGACCTCGACAAAGACGGCAAGAAGATCCGCGCCGGCGCCCATGCTGACCGCAACGGCTTCTTCATCCTTACCGATATCGACAAGCTGACGGCCCGCGACGGCAAGATCAACAAGCCGGAGGCGCTGATCGCGGCCTATCCCTTCGTCAAGGACATCACCTGGGCCAAGGGCTACGATCTCAAGACCGGTCGTCCGATCGAGAACGAGGGTCAGCGCCCGCCGGCTCCCGAGGCCGGGCAGAGCAAGGGCAAGTCGATCCAGGTCACGCCGAACTTTCTCGGCGGCAAGAATTGGAGCCCGATGTCCTACTCGCAGCAGACGGGCCTGTTCTACATTCCGTCGAATGACTGGAGCGAGGATTACTGGACCGAGAACGTCACCTACAAGGCGGGTTCCGCCTATCTCGGCCAGGGCTTCCGCATTCACCGCAAGTTCGACACCCATGTCGGTGCCCTACGGGCGATCGATCCGAAGACCGGCAGGATCGTGTGGGAGCATCTTGAGAATATGCCGCTCTGGGGCGGCAGCATGACCACCAAGGGCGGCCTCGTCTTCCAGGGCACCTCGGACGGCTATGTGAAGGCCTTCGACGCCAAGAACGGCAAGGAGCTCTGGGCCTTCCAGACCGGCTCCGGCGTCGTCTCGGTGCCGATGACTTGGGAGGATGGCGGCAAACAGTATATCGGCATCGCCTCGGGCTACGGCGGCGCTGTGCCGCTCTGGGGCGGCGACATGGCTGATCAGACCAAGCTCGTCAGCCAGGGCGGCTCGTTCTGGGTGTTCGAGGTGCCGACCGACACGGCCTCCGCGCAGTAGCCGGTCGCCGCCGGAGACTGGGTCGGGGCGCAAGCCTCGGCCCGGCCCCCGTCTCATTCGCTACCGCCCACCCCGTCACCGAGTGTCATCCGATGCAGGCTTCCCTCGGCCGCACGCTGCTTCTGTCCGGGCTGATCGCATCGGCGCTCGCCTGTCCCGTGTCGGCTCAGACCCAGATCGTCAACCGCGAGGAACGGCCCGATCCTTGGATCGTCAACGGCTGCACGATCGCACCCAAGACCAAATGTCCCGGCGCGGACCTGCGCTATGCGGACCTGAAGAACGCGGATCTCGGCGGGGCCGATCTCACCGGCGCCCAGCTCGCCCGTGCAGACCTGCGCGGTGCGAACCTTCGCGGCGCCCAGCTCGACCGAGCCAACCTCAGCGGCGCGCGCCTGCAGATCTCCTTCATGCAGGGGCTGAAGGCCCGGGGTGCCTCCTTCGTCGGGGCCAACCTCGATCATGCCCGCGCCTCGGGAGCCGATTTCAGCGGAGCCGACTTCACGGTGGCCGATCTGGAGATGGTGCAGGCCAAGCGCGCGCAGTTCGTCGGTGCGAAGTTCATCGACACGGATCTCCAGGAGACCAAGTTCTACGAGGCCAACTTCACCGATGCGGTGATGCAGGGCGTCCAGATCCGCTTTGCGATTTTCCAGGATGCCTGGATGAAGGGCTGCAAGGGCTGCCCGGACCATTGGCAGCACGGCAAGCCGGTATGGGAAACCTATCCCGAGGCCTCCGCGCCGCCCGCCGCCGAGACGGATCAGTGAGATGGGCGTGGCTTGCCGCGCCGTGGGTCGTCCTGCTGCTGCCCGGCTTGTCCGGCGCGGCGGCGGCGGAGGCGTCGGCGGATGTCCGCACGGCCTTCGCCGCGTGCCGTGCTTTGCCGGACGAGGGGGGAGCGCCTGCGCTGCTACGATCGCCTCGCCGCGATCCTCGTGCCGCCCCGCTTCCGGGGGCGGTTGACGATGCAGACCGAGCCCTTCGTCATCACCGCCCCGACCGTGCTGCGCTACGAAAGCGATGGCCCGATCTTCGTGATGTACCTGAAGGATGCGCAGGGCGGCATCGTTCAGAACCTGCACATCGGTGGCGGCGGCAGTGCCGTCTACACCATCGAGACGCCCGGTACTTACTCTCTGCAAATCAGCGGCTCCGAAACGTGGCGCATCTGGCTCGATCCGGCGCCGTGACCTGTCCGTTCCGAGGTTTCCAATGATGACGTTCCTTCGCGCGGGTCTGCTCGCGCTTCCGCTGACCGTGGCAACGCTGCCCGCCGCCGTCTTCGCCCATGGCGACGCCGCACCGCAGCCGGTCGACACGACCGGCCTGCCGCCGCTCGGCGACGATGTCCGGGCGACCAACCCCTACCACGGCAACAAGCTGGCCATGGAGATCGGCGCCAACGGCTACAACCAGAACTGCGCCCGCTGCCATGGCCTCGACGCGAAGTCCGGCGGCATGGCGCCGGACCTGCGCGAGCTTGAGGAGGGCGAGGCCGGCGACGGCTGGTTCATGACCCGCGTGATGCACGGCGCCAAGAAGGACGACCGCTACCGGATGCCGCCCTTCGAGGGCATCCTCAGCCAGGAGGCGATCTGGGCGATCCGCACCTATGTCGAGAGCCAGCCCAAGAGCTGAGCGGGGTCGGCCCCATGCGCGCGGCCTTGCTCCTGCTTCTGGGACTCGTCCTTGCCGCCCCCGCATGGCCGGAGGGAATCAAGGAATATCAGGTCCGCCGCCTTTTGATGTTGAAGACCGAATGTGGCGTGGGCGGCCTCGAGGCCGAGGAACTCGATGGTGGGGCGACCCGCTTCGTCGCGATCTGCGAGAACGTGAGCCATTACCCCGACGGCGTCGAGGTCCGCTGCCCTAATTCGGAGGACGACCGCGACTGTACCATCCTGACGCAGAAGCGCGATTTTCCCCATCTTCGGGCGTTGCAGCGATGACGGGCTCCCTCCCGGCGCCGGGGGAGGCGTCGCCGCCTCCGCAAGGCGGCCGCCTCAGCCTTCCGACCCGGCTCCTGCACTGGAGCGTCGCCTTCGCCATCCTCCCGATGCTGGCCTACGGCTTCTGGCTTCGGGCGGTGCCGGAAGGACCGGGCCGCGGCACCGCGATCCGCCTGCATAAGTCCCTTGGAATGCTGCTCCTGCTCCTCGTCTTGGCCCGTCTGCTGTGGCGTGCATGGGAAGGGTGGCCGGCCCCGTCTTCGCAGCACAGGAGTTGGGAGGTCTGGGCGGCACGGGCAATGCACGGAGCCTTGCTCGCCGCGATCCTGCTGATGCCGCTGTCCGGCATCGCCCGCTCCCTCGCCTATCCGCGGGCCCTCGCGCTGTTCGAGTGGCCCCTGATCCCGAAGCTGTTCGAGACCCGGCCGGAGTTGATCTATCAGACCGCGGTGTGGGTCCATGACGGGCTCGGTTTGGCACTGCCGGGCTTGATTGCGCTGCATGTCGCGGCAGCGCTCAAGCATCACGTCCTCGACCGGGACGACACGCTCCGGCGCATGGCGGAGATCGGCCGATGAGGAGCCTGGCCGTCGCGCTCCTCCTCGTTTCGTCCCTTCCCGCCCATCCGCAGGAGGGGCCGGGGGCAGTTGGGATCGTGGCGGCGGATGCCGATTTCGATCCCGTCACCGGGCTTCGGACGCAGAACTACAGATCGCCGGTGACACGCCCCGTCGTCGGCGGCACTCTCGTAGCCCTCGCCGAAGTCGACCGGCTCCGTGCCGAGGGCGCCGCCTTAATCGACGTGATGCCCCAGCGCGGCGGCTTCGAGCCCGTCGGCGGTCGCTGGAGGATCGTGGACCGGCGCGAGACGATTCCCGGCGCGGTGTGGCTGCCGGAGACGGGCCGCGGCAGGATCGAGCCCCGTCTCGCCGCCTATCTCGCCCGCTGGCTGGAGACGCTCAGCGGGGGACATCGCGACCACCCGCTGATCTTCTTCTGCATGGCCGATTGCTGGATGTCCTGGAACGCCGTGCGCCGTGCGGCCGACCTCGGCTACCGCCGGGTCTACTGGTTTGCCGACGGCACGGATGGCTGGAGCGATGCCGGCCGTCCCCTCGTCCCGGCCGATCCGCCTGCGGTCCCGTCGCTCGGCGCGACTTCCACCCCGTCGAGGTGAAGCCCCATGCCTGCCCCGAAAACCACCGGTACCCGCGATCCCCTTGAGTCGCCCCTCTGGTCGAGCATGGCCGAGCGCTACCTCGGCGGCCTGCCCGCGATCTTCGACGACCGGATCACTGTCACGCTGCCTCCGGTGACCGAGGACCAGACGCAGGTCCCCGTGACAGTCGATGCTCGCGGCATAGGCTCTGTAGAGGAACTCATCGTCATCGCCGACCTGAATCCCTTCCCCCTGACGTTACGCCTCGCCGGAACCGGCGCGCAGCCCTTCGCGGCCTTCCGCATGAAGATCGAACAGGGGACGCCCATCCGTGCGGCAGCCCGTCAGGACGGCCGCTGGTACATCGGGGGACGCACGCTCGATGCGGCCGGCGGCGGATGCTCTGTGCCGCCGGTCGTCGAGAAGCGGGTCGATTGGAAAAGGCTCGGCGCGCTGCAGGGCCGGATCTGGCGGGAGGCGGACGCTCTGCGTCTTCGCCTGCGCACGACCCACCCTATGGACAACGGAATGATCGCCAACGTGCCGGTGTTCATTATCGAAACGCTGGCGATCTCCGATGTGGCGGGGCGGCGGCTCGCCGACCTCACTCTGTCGGAGGCGATTGCCGACAACCCGACCCTGACGCTCCTCTTGGAGGACGGGGCGACCGAAGCGTTGCTCGTCTCGATGCGCAACACCGCCGGCAACGACTTCCGCGCCAAGGTGCCGGTGCCCCCGATCGAGGCGCAGGCACGGGAGAGACTCTAATGGGCGCGATCGAACAATCCCGTGGCCTGACCCGTCGCTCGGGGCTCGCGCTGGGACTTGCGGCGATGGCCTGCACTCCGGCCCTCGCGGCTCCCCGCCGTTACACGCTCAAGCCCGTCGTCGTGGCTCCAGGAGTCTGGACGCTCTACGGAGCCCAGGAGGCCATCACCGCCGAGAACGGCGGCGCCATCGCCAACGTGACCTTGATCGAAACCCGAGACGGCTGTGTGCTGATCGATGCGGGCCCGTCCTACCGCTACGGCACGGCCCTGGAGGCTCTGGCGCGAGACCTCACGGGCAAGCCCGTGGTACGCGTCTACCTTACCCATTTCCATGCGGACCATAGCCTCGGGGCGACGGCCTTCCCCGATTCGGCCGTGTGGGTCGGCCCAGGACTGCGGCGGGACCTCGCTCGGTTCGGCAACGACCTCGCCAGCGGCATGTATCGGGTAGCCGGCGACTGGATGCGCGGGACCGGCGTGCCAAAGCCCGTCAACGAGGCGCGGGACGGCGTGGAGCAGGTCGGCGAGCGGCGCTTCCGTCTGTTGAACCTGTCCGGCCACACCAACGAGGATCTCTGCCTCTTCGAGGAGACCTCGGGCCTGCTGTTTCCCGGCGATCTCGTTTTTCTCGATCGGGCTGCGACGACACCGGACGCCGATCTACCCCTCTGGCGGAAAGCCCTTGCCACGGTCGCCGACATCCCCTGCCGATTGCTGGTTCCCGGACACGGCCCGGCCGAAGCTGGGCGGCGCGGCATCGATCAGACCCTCGCTTGGCTCGATGCGACCGAGAGCGGGATCGCGGCCGGCTTCGAGGCGGGTCTCGATTCCACGGAGATCATGGAACGGCCTCTCCCCCCATGGACGAACGACATCGCCGTGGCGCGCTACGAATTCGCCCGCTCCGTCATGCACCTTTTGCCAGGAATTGAGACCGCACGGCTGCCGGTTTTGACGAACGCTTGAACGTCATCGAGCCTGCCTGAGAGATGATTGAGTAAGTATCCCTGTCTTGTTCGACCCTCAGTCGCGACGGATGCTTCTTTTTGTGATAGCCAGCGATTTACACAATGCAATCCTACAAGGACGGCAGGCTCTTTAAGGCGCAATTTAACTGGAAAATGCCAGACTTGTTTGGCCTGCTGCGGTCGGCCTTTGCGGCTACCTCAATCCAGAGACAAACGGCCGCTTACGGAGAGCAGCTGCCGATCCCCGGTGGTCTGCTTTCTGATGTCTACACTCGAAAGCGGACTGGCAGTTTTCCACCCCAAGCGGTCCTCCCGCTTCCGACCCAACCCAGCCGCCGGAAGCGGTGCCGGCGTTCCCCCGAAGCAGACGTTCGTCAGCCATCCGGCAACACCAGCTTGGGGTGGATCTCCGCCGGTCCACTGCCGGGCGACGATGCACGAAAGCGGACGTTTTCGGCGCGACCTGGGGCGAAGCCTGGTGCACAGGCCCCGCTCCACCGCCGATATTCGCAATCGCGCGATATACTCCGTGAGGGCTCCCGTCGCGCTGAAGACAGCACGGTTGTGCGCGGCCCTGCGCCCCTATGCCGGGAGCCGGGCGAAGCGAGCGGCGTGTTGCGCAGTCGCTCCGCCAGACCTCGTGCCGATCAGGCGGTCTGAAGCGCGCTCAGTTCCTGAAGGCCGCCGCCATCCGCATAAGCGAGGCGGAAGCTCGGGCGCGCCTTCCAGCGCTGCCAGAACTGGTCGAGCTGCTCGTAGCGCTCATCCAGCGGGGTCGCGACCGGACCAAACTTCGAGAACGCGATCGCCGTGCACAGCGTGATGTCGGCGAAGGTCGGGTGCGCGCCACCGAGCATCCAGTCCCGCCCATCCGACAGATGCCGGTCGACGAGGCTGGCATGGGAGAGCGCCTCCTTGCGGCAATGCTCGCCCCATTGCGGGTTGCTAGTTAGTTCCAGCTTCGGCCCAAGGCCCTGATGGAGCACGTGGAATAGCGTCGTGAGCCTGTACAGGATCTGCACCCAGATCCGGTCGTTCCACATCACGTCCTGTGCCTGCTCCAATGCGCCTTCGCCCAGAATTTTGCGGCCCGGGAAGCTCTCGTCGAGGTAGCGCGCGATCGCGACGCTCTCGGCTAGATAACCACCGCCCGGCAGCTCAAGAGTCGGGGTCTCGCCCCAGGGATTGCGCTTGAGATGTTGCCAACCGCGCTGCTCGCCGCCCGGAGCCATGTCGAGCACACGCTCCTCGACATGCTGCGCGATACCCTTCTCGTGCATGAGCAGGCGCACCCGCTGTGGGTTCGGGAAGGCTGACGGCGAGGTGTAGAGGGTAAGCTTGTCCATGATTCCTCAGCAGAGCGGGCTTTCGATGTCGCCACAGGTAGGGTTGGTCCCGAGCGGCAACAGAGGGACGTAGACGTTGGCTTCGTGCCTGCTTCTACCTTGCGCCGAGGGTACCGGAGGTCCAGCGAACGACCGCTCTGGAGAACCGCAAACGACTTTTCCAGCGGCTGGCTTGGGTCGCGAGCGGGCACGGAGGCGATGTCCACTTCAATCAATCACTGCCCGAGAGCGAATTTTCGCAAAACCACCCTGAGCGGCCGTCCTGCTTCCGACCCAACCCAGCCGCGCGGACAGCCACCGGCGTGTCTCGAAAGCGGCCGTGCAATAGCCTCCCGCTGCTCGGTCCAAAATGCCGGTTAGGTTAGACGGTCGGATGGTCCCCAACCGCCGCCCGGAGATCGTGCTCTTCCCGTTCGACACCGAGGGACGGTGGTACGCGGCCCCCTGATGGCTTGCGTTCCAGCCCACGGACGTCGAAGTCGTGCTCCAAGCGACCACCAACGTCATTGGCTCTCTCCGGGACACCACTCAGGCTATCGCCTGACCCGCTTCAAACTGGCGTCGGTGACGCCGACCGCACATCAAACCGTTTCGGGAATCCAGCTCACCAACCATTCTCATCTGAACACCGGCCTCGGTGGAGCTGACACCTATGTGGCAACGCTCATTTCCCGAACTTATATACCGAAGTGCCAGTCACTTCCCGAAACGAGTACGCGAACGTATTGATTGAAGCAAACCCCGCGTACGCCGCGGCCTCAGTGATGTCGGCTCCCGCCGCCAAACGTTCGATCGCCGTGAAGATACGAGCGCGTTGACGCCAAAGTTTGAAGGTCAGTCCGGTCTCATCTGGAAAAATTCGGCTGACGGTGCGCGGTGAAGTTGCGGCGGCTTCGGCCAACTGAGAAAGGTTGAGGCTGCACGTTGGATCAGCCATTGCCAAATTTACTAGTCGCCTGCCAAGATCACTGGCGGGCAAAGGAAGAAAAATTGGCGAGTCCGTATATTCGATAAGCTCGTGGAGAATGAGCCGAACCATCAGATTGGCCTTTTCGGACTCTGGAGAAGTCCCGAAAAGGCCCCGTAGAAGCTCCCGCAGGATGGGAGTCATACGAACCGCGAAAGGTCTATTCGGCAAAGATCGCGGCGCCCAAGAGCGATATGCTTGAGCATCATAGAAGACCGACCAGCTTTCGGCATTCGAAACGACTTCCACACTGTGCGCAGCGTTCGTCGGGGCCCAGACAGCCAACTGCGGTGGAACGAGCCAACGTCCCATATCTGTCGTCACCTGAATGGTGCCCGACACAGTGAAGATGAGTTGCGCCTGCTCGTGAACGTGACGATCGTACACGTAACCGGCGGCAAACTTACCTTGAATTGTTCTAAATTCAAGGGATGTCGATTGGCGTTTCATATGAAGATATTGGCGACCCGTGAAAAAGGAACTGTGATACCTCGTCGAGGTCCCCCGTGAAAGATGCAATTTGCATCTGCTCCACTGAGCTAAGGTGACCGAGGTCTAAGATGCACACGGTAGTGAGGCGAGAAACGTTCCATCCTCTGGCTGTATGTATCTCGCCGGGCGAATCCCACAAACGTCTTCAATCACTGGAGGCGCACAGCCGCTGCGGCACGAAGCTTCTGCTAGCGGGCCTGTGCCTTACACTCATGGCCACTGAGGTATATGCCCAGAATATGGATCCACAACGGCGAACGGCGACAGCTCCTGGGTCCGCAGACACCGCTGTATCGTTGGAGCCACTGTCGGTCACCGGCCATAGCTCAACCGACGATCCGCGCGGACCGATTGATGGCTACGTCGCGCAACGATCAGCTACGGCGACGAAGACGGATACGCCCCTGAATGAAACTCCGCAGTCAATCACCGTAATCGGTCGCAAACAGCTCGACGACTTGCAGCCGCACACTGTGTCGGACGCGATCGCTTACGCCGCAGGCGTCTACAGTACGCCCGGCCCAGCCACGATCGGAGATTTTTTCAGCATTCGCGGGTTCGATGCGACCGGAACCGGGGTGTACAAGGACGGACTACAACTGGTCGGGTATAGTTTTTCCGGGTTCCAGGCTGAAAATTTTGGCTTGGAACGCATCGATGTATTACGCGGTCCTGCCGCGGTTCTCTTTGGCCAGGGAGGTCCTGGGGGAATCATCAATCTGATCACGAAGCGACCAACCGAAGTGCCGTTCGGTCATGTCGAGACGGGCGGAGGATCGTTCGGACAGAAGTACCTTGCGTTCGACTTCGGAGGCCCTTCCACGACCGATAGTCATTGGCTCTACCGCATCACGGGGATAGGTCGGCAAGGCGGAACCCAAGTGGATGGAGTGGAAGACAATCGCGGATACATCGCGCCTGCAATCACTTACAAGCCCAACGGGGCAACGTCTTTCACCCTGCTTGCTAGTTTTCAATATGACGATACGGGTCGGCTGAGCCCGTTTCTTCCCTACTACGGAACAGTACGGCCGCAGGCATTGGGGCTCCGCATTCCCCGATCATTCAACATAGCGGATCCGAAACTCGACACTTTCAGACGAACACAATTCCATATTGGGTATGAATTTGAACACGCCTTCAACGACACGTTCACATTCCGCCAAAACCTTCGATACTCGCAGGTAGAGAACCTGGATACTCTGTTATTTTCGGGTCAAGTTTATTCCGACGCATTTCAAACAATGATACCTCGCGCGCGATACCGTTTGACGTCACAAGCGCGCGTATTCAATGTAGACAACCAGTTGACCGCTCGGTTTGACGATGGCCTATTTGGGCACACCTTCTTGGCCGGATTAGATTACAAACGGTACCAACTACACGACACTCAAGCGGGCAGCGGCCCTGTGGCTAGTTTCGACATCCTGGCACCGAATTACGGCGTCCCGGCCGCGCCCGTCTTCCCCTACCTCTTGAATAGGGACGCCTTTCAGCAAATTGGCATCTACGCGCAAGATCAAATCAAGTTGACTGATGCGCTGAAACTTGTCGTTAGCGGGCGAGGTGACTTCACGACGAATGACGTCGACGACAAATTGAGGAATACCAAAACTCATCAAGAGGCTAATATTGGTACGCAGCGCTATGCTCTGATTTACAATTTCGACAGTGGCTTCGCACCGTATCTCAGCTACTCCACGTTCTTCAACCCGCAAGTTGGAACAAACATCGCAGGCACGCCTTATAAGCCGGTAACGGGCGATCAATACGAAGCCGGACTCAAGTATCAGCCTCCGGCGTCCAACCTGTCGGCGATTTTCGCACTGTTCGACCTCACGCAATCCAACACGTTGACGGCAGACCCGACAAATCCCTTCAATCAGCTTCAAATCGGCGAGACGCGTTCGAAGGGTTTCGAGACCCAGGTCGTCGCCAACATCAACAGAGAGCTGAGCCTAGTAGGCTCATTTACCACCTTTGATATCGCCATCACTCGGGGCTCGATCGGGCAAATCGGAAAGACACCCGTCGCGACACCGAGCACGCTCGCTTCGATTTTTGCAGACTATACGATAGCGACCGGCGACTTGGCAGGGCTCGGTTTCGGGGCCGGGCTGCGATACGTAGGGCACTCATATGCCGACGCGCTCAATACATTCAAAGTTCCGGAATATATCTTGTTCGACGCTGCCGTGCACTATGTCAAAGATGGATGGCGCTTCGCCTTGAACGTCTCGAATATCGCCGACCGACGCTATGTCGGTGCTTGCAGCGCCATTACTTCTTGCAACTATGGAGAAGTACGCCGTTTCACCGCAAGCGTCGGATATCGTTGGTGATTGTCTTGGAAGCGAGCCGTCAGGCAGCAGAATACCGACAGTGATTGGCCGCCTGTCGAATTCATTTGAGGAGAAAATAAGGATGAAAGATCCAGATTTAAGAACGGCAGTTGCGTGGCTCGTCACAGCAGCAGGTGTTTCGATATTCATGGCGATCCAGATTTTTACATATCTGAATTCTCAACACGCCCCCGGCAACGTTACGCCTGCCATCACGTTTAGTTCCGTTCAAATAACAATGATTTCAACTTATTACGGATGCTGGGTAATACCGCCGCTGCTTGCATTGTCTACGAGCAACCGGGCGCGTTGGGGCACACTCATATTCGGCGGTCTTCTTGTTTTTCTGAATACGTTGGGTGGAGTCGTCGACGGTATCCGCGACGGGTACAACTTAATTATTGTTGCAATCTTGGCGATTACTTTGCCCGGATTGATAGCGATGCTGTTATCGTGGCGCAATGTTCGATCTGTGTCCATCTGATACCCGAAGAAAGGACTTCTGAAATGACAATGAACTGTGAAAATTTCCCGATCGTATGGATGAGCTTCGCTGACGAGCCGGGACATGACCACGATGACGAATTAGCTGACTTCGAAGAACTGCTCTCTCGCGGAAGACCTTTCGTTATATTGACCCAAGATCCACCTTCCAATGACCATGAACATAGCAAGGAGGAAAAGAAGCGTACGGCACTTTGGATGAAGAGGCATAAAATTCTCTTACGCAGCTTGGTCTTAGCAATGATTGTAGTCGAAGAAAATACGCTAAAGCGTGTTGCAATTAAGTCGTTTGCCCCGGGATTTCAAGCTTTTTGGGGCTTCTCAATCATTGCGGCTACAAATCGCAATGAAGCTTTTTCTATTGCTTCTCGCTTGTTGAGCGATAGCTGATATGCGCATTGGAGCGGCTCGTTTCTGTTTCCTGTAGGAGGCGAATAGGCGGATTGAACGTCTGCTCTTGTTCAATTTTGCGCGGGAGCAGACCGTCGCATATCCACCCATCTGAGACGCTTGGAGGTCATCCGCGCCAGCAGGATATGGTCGGAAGCTATCGACCCGCTTCGGACAGGAGCATATCCAGAAGCCAACGAACCTTCACCGGCCCGTTACGGTGACGCGGCGGTTCCTTGCGGGTCGCCCCTATATGGACACCAATCGGCATCAAGAGTTCGGTCGAAGTCGATCGTCGTAGGGCTTTAGTTTCAGAACCGCACCGTGAACGACCCGGTGATGCGCCGTGGGGAGCCCGGGTAGACGCGGAACACGTTCAGCGAGCTCTCGTAGTAGACCGTGTTGAAGATGTTCTCGACGTTGAGACCGAACCGCATATTCTCGTAGCGGTAGTAGGCCAGCGCGTCGGCCGCGATGTAGGCCGGCAGGACGAAACCGGATCCCGCCGCATCGCCCGGACGCTCGCCGACGCCGCGCACGCCGCCCCCGATGCCGAACCCCTTCCAGTCCCCACCCTGCACCTCGTATACGGCGAGTAGGCTGCCCGAGTGGCGCGGCACGTTGATGAGTGGCGCCCCCACCGGCAGCACGTTGTCCTTGGTCACCACCGCGTCGGCGTAGACATAGCCGGCCAGGATCTTCAGCTCCGGCGAGAGCTGCCCCTGCGCCGTCAGCTCGAAGCCCTGGCTGCGCACGGCCCCTGCCGCGAGCGAGAAGCCGCTGTTGTTCGGGTCCGGCGTCAGGACGTTCTGCCGATCCACCCGGAAGGTCGCCGCAGTCAGCAGCAGGTTGCCGCCGAACAGCTCGGCCTTGGCGCCGATCTCGTAGCCCTGTCCCGTCTCCGGCTTCAGCGGCTTGCCCGGCGACACGGCCGCGGCGTCGGGGCCGATATTGGGCCGGAAGCTCGTCCCGACGTTGGTGTAGAGCGATAGCCAGGGGACCGGCTGGTAAATGAGGCCCGCTCGCGGGGAGGCCGCGACCCGCGATTGGTCCGCCTGGCTGCGCGGGATGCGCTCCCGGAAGGAGTCCTCGAAGATGTCGAGCCGCGTGGCCACGAGCGCCCTCCACTCCGGGCTGAGCACGATCTGATCCTGGGCGTAGAGGGCGGTGTTAGTGACCCGCTCCAGGTTGTTGCGCGGGATGGTCAGCGGCGGCAGCGCCTGCCCGTAGACGGGCGCGTAGATGTCGAGGGCGTAGGGGTTCGTGCGGAAGTTCGAGCGCAGGTACAGGGTTCGGCTATCGGTACTCTCGCGCTCGAAACCGAGCAGGAGCGTATGACCGATCCCGCCCGTGTCGAAGCGCCCGATCAGGTCCGCCTGCCCGACCGCGACGTCCCAGCGATAGTCGCGCACGTTTCGGTCGCGGGCCACCGTCCGGTTGTCGGAGGCGATAGAGCGGATCTCAGCGGACTCACCGTCCAGCGTTCCGGTGGCGAAATGCGTCGCCAGACGCAACTGCCAGTCGTCGTTGAAGCGGTGGTCGATGCGCGCCTGGAGGATGTTCTGGCTCTGGTAGGTGCTCTGTCCCGGCTCCCCGAGGAAGCGCGAGATCGGCAGGAAGCCGAGCTGCTTGTTGATGGCGATCACGCCCCGGTCGAAGATGATCCGGTTCCGCTGGATGTCGGCCTCGACGGTGATGCGCGTGTCCGGCGTGATCTGCCAGCTCACCACCGGAGCGACGAGCAGTCGGTCGCTGTCGGCGAAGTCGCGGAAGCTTCCTGCGCCCTGGGCCGCGAAGTTGAAGCGGTAGAGGACGGTGCCGTCCTCGTTGAGCGGACCACCCGCGTCGACCGTCCCGCGGGTCAGGCCGAACGAGTCGACCTGATTGCCGAACTCGACGAAGCGCTGTGCGGTCGGCTGCTTGGTGATGATGTTGACGAGCCCGCCCGGATCGCTGCGTCCGAACAGGCCGGCGCCAGGGCCCTTCAGAACCTCGATACGCTCGATGTTCTGCGCGTCGGGCGGGGGCGGCGTGCCGCGGTTAAGGGGGAAGCCGTTCTGGTAGATCTCCGAGGTTGTGACGCCGCGGATGGCGTAGCTGAAGATGCTCAGGCCGCCGAAGTTGTTCTGCTGCGCCACGCCCGGCAGGTAATTGAAAACCCGGTCGACCCGGGTGGCGGCGAGGTCGGTGATGGCCTCGCGCGGCGCGACTGTGACCACCTGGGGGACATCCAGCTGCGGTGTATCGGTCTTGGTGCTGCTGACCGCCCGCCCAGCTCCGTAGCCCGGCGTGGGGCCGATAAGGCCGATGGTGCCGGAGGCGGTCGTCGTGCTGGACGGGGCGCCGGTCCCAACCGACTCGACCGACAACTCCTCCAGCGCGACGCTTTCCTGCGCCCGCGCCTCGTTAGATGGGGCGCCTGCCGCGAGCGCGGCCGCGAGGGCGAGACCGGTGCCGTTTCGGGCGCGATGTGACGAGCGGGTCACCCTTCGACGGACAGGGGCAGGGGTCGGATGGAGCACGGGCATCGTCACGTCCGGATATGCTCGTGGGGGTGGGGCATGAGCCCGTGCGGATGGTCAACGACCTCGATCCGCGCCGGGATGATCGACAGGCTGTCGTGGCGCACGCCACGCTGTGTCGCGATTGCGTCGACGAAGGCGTGGATCTCCCTGACACGTCCGCGCAGGACGAGGGTGTGCAGCGCCGCCTCGTGGTCCAGTGGCACCTGCACCTGCGTGATGACGAGATCATGCCTTGCCCGCTGTTCCTCCGCGAGGCGCTGCCCGAGGTCGCGCACGCCGGCTTCCGCCACGAAGGTGAATGTCGCCACGCAGGCGTGGTCGGGGTCGCGCTCCCGGCGCGCCTCCGCGAGCCCTCGGCGCAGCAGGTCCCGCATCGCCTCCGAACGGCCTGCATAGCAGCGGACCTCGGCGATCCGGTCGACCGCTTCGACGAGTTCGTGGTCCAGGGTGACGGTGATCCGCTGCATCAGTTTGCGCCCGCTGGGAGGGCCGGGAGGACGGCGTCGACGATCTCGCGTGCGGCCGGATGCTCAAGCTCAAGCCTCGGTCGGCACGGCGATGCGTCGACGATCCGCCCGGCGTCGAGAACGATGACCCGATCTGCGAACCGACGCGCCAGACGGATGTCATGCGTGACGAGCAGGAAGGCGGTTCCCTGTTCACGCCGCAGGACGGTTAGGCGGTCGAGGATCTCGATCTGTAGCGGCGCGTCCAGGTTCGAGACCGCCTCGTCGAGCACGACGAGCGCAGGCCTAGTCGCCAGCCCCCGGGCGAGACCGACACGCTGCACCTGGCCGCCGGAGAGCTGGCTCGGGAGCCACGCGATCACGGATGGGTCGAGCCCGACTAAAGACAGCAGCGCATGAACCCGGGCTCGCCTCGCCGCCGCCGAGAGGCCGGTGAGATGCCGCAACGGCTCCGCAATCGTCCGGCCTACTTTGTGTCGTGGGTTCACCGCCGAGAGCGGGTCCTGGAGAACCATCTGAACCGCCGACCTGAAAGCTCGTCGTCCAGCGTCGTCGAGCCCGGCTAGACCCAATCCGCGGAACCGCACGACACCGGCAGAGGGTCGTTCCAGGCCGAGGAGGAGGCGGGCGAGCGTGCTCTTGCCGGAACCGCTGCGTCCGATCAGGGCGACGCACTCGCCGTCCTCGATGGCAAAGTCGACATCTGCGAGGACGGGTCGAGGCGTGCCGGGGCGCCAGCCAGTGCCGGCGTAGACTTTGCCGAGCCCATGGGCGGACAGGAGGGCCGTCATAGCGCGGCCTCATGGAGGGCTTGATGGGCCGCGAGAAGCGCCCGCGTCTCCGGTCGGTCCGGCCGTGCGAAGACTGATGCCGTGTCGTCCGTCTCGACGATCCGTCCGTCCGCCATCACCGCCATGCGATCAGCGAGGCGGGCGACGACGCCCAGATCGTGCGTGACGATCAGGAGGCCGAGGCCTCGGTCGCGCACGAGGGCTGCCAGCAGGTCGAGGATACGAGCCTGGGCGACGAGGTCGAGATCCGTTGTCGGCTCGTCGGCAACCAGGAAGGGAGCCCTCGCGAGCAAGGCTAGCGCGATCATAGCGCGCTGGAGCATGCCGCCGGACATCTGGAACGGGTAGAGGTCCGGCACCCGCGGATCGTCGCCGAGCCCGACGGCCTCCAACGCCTCGCGCATCGCCGCCCGGCTCTCGGTGCGCTGAAGTCCCACGGCCGCGCCGGTTTCACTCGCATGGTCACCTATCGTGCGCAGCGGGTTGAAGGCCGAGCGGGGAGCCTGGAGCACGGTGGCGACCGTCCTGCCGCGGAGCTCAGCTGGCGCCACCGCCGTGCCGTCGAGGTGGACGCGACCGGCGACGCGCCGGGTCCCCGGCGGAAGCGTGTCGAGGAGCGCCGCGCAGGCCAGCGACTTGCCCGAGCCACTCGTGCCGACGAGGGCCAACACCTCGCCCGTGCGCATCTCGAACGATGCGTCCGCGACCAGCGGCACAGCCTCGGCTCCGCGCCGGGTCTCGACGCACAGGTTCTCGGCCCGGAGCACGCGCGGGCTCATAGGCCCCGCTCCGCAACCAACGTCGGATCGAGGCGGTCGCGCAGCGCGTCGCCGAGCTGGTTGAACGCGAGGACGGCGACAGCGATCGCGAGCCCCGGCCAGACGACCAGCAGGGGCCGTGTCCAGAAGAAGGTTCGGGCCTCGTTGATCATCACACCCCATTCTGGGGTCGGAGGCTGCACGCCGAGGCCGAGGAAAGACAGGCCGGCGACGTGGAGGGCCATGTGGCCGACGTCCAGGGTGGCGACCGCCGCGAGCGGCGGCAGGACCCCCGCCAGCACGTGCTCGATGAAGACCGCCACCGGCGACGCCCCCGCGATCCGGGCGGCAAGGACGTAGTCGCGCGTCTTGAGTTCGAGGACGAGACCTCGGACGATGCGGGCGTACCAAGCCCAGTGAGACAGCGCGATTGCCGCGATGACGTTGACGAGGCCGGTGCCGAACGCGCCGATCAGGAACAGCGCCAGCACGAAGGTCGGCACCGTCAGGAACACGTCGCACAGGCGCATGAGTAAGGCGTCGGTCCGACCTCCCAGCATCCCCGAGACGGCACCGACGCCGAGGCCCAGCGCCACTACAAGGGCCAGGGCGGCCGCGACGGTGCCGAGCGTCGTCTGCGCACCGGCGATCAGGCGGGACAGGATATCCCGTCCGAGATGGTCGGTGCCGAGGGGATGGAGGAGGCTCGACGATTCGAAGCGGGCGGTGAGGTTCACCGCCAAGGGGTCGTGCGGCGCGGCCAGCGATCCGAGGAGCGCCAGCACCAAGATCATGATGGCGAGCGCGCCGGGGACCGCGACCGATCCCAAGCCCGTGCGGGTCACCCGCCTGGATGCGGCCGGCCTCACGCCACCGCCTCCCCACCCAGACGCATGCGCGGATCGAGCCAGGCATAGGCGATGTCGACCGCGAGGTTGCAGAGGACGAACACCGCGGTCATGACCAGGGTGAAGCACTGGATGACCGGGTAGTCGCGGTTGTAGATCGCCGAGACCGCGTAGCGGCCGACGCCCGGCCACGAGAAGATCGTCTCGACCACGAGCGCGCCGCCCAGGAGTTCGCCGACATGCATGCCGGTGGCGGTCACGACCGGAACCAGGGCGTTCCGGAACACGTGTCGGCGTTGCACGGTTCGCTCGGGGAGCCCGCGCAGACGTGCGTAGAGGACGTGGCGCGTGCCCGCGACCTCCAGCATGCTCGCCCGCAGGAGGCGAGCGTTGACCGAGAGCGACATCAGGCAGATCGCCAGCGCCGGCATGACGAGATGCGCGAGTGTGCCTCGCCCCATCGGCGGCAGCCATCCCAGGGTGACCGAGAAGAGCGCGACGAGCAGGAAGGCGATCCAGAAGTTCGGCAGCGAGACGCCGAGCACGGCGATCCCACGCACGAGGCGATCCTGCCAGCCGCCGCGATGGGCGGCCGCCCAGGCGCCCAGCGGCAGGCTGACGGCAATGGTGACGGCGAGCGCGGTCCCGGCGAGTTCGAGGGTCGCGGGCAGGTAGCCGAGGAGCTCAGGCAGGACCGGCCGGCGCGTGACGTAGGAGAGGCCGAAATCCCCTTGCAGGGCGCGCCAAAGCCAATCGAGGTATTGGACGACGAATGGTCGGTCGAGGCCGAGCAGGATACGTGCGTCGGCGAGGGCGGCGTCGGTGGGAGGTATCTGCGACAGGCGCAGGTAGTCGAGGGCCGGGTCGCCCTGGCCAAGCCGCAGCATCACGAACACGAGGATCGACACGCCGAGTAGCATCGGCGGGATCAGTGCGAGGCGGGCGGCGATGAAGCGGAGCATCGGCGTGGCGGTCATCGGGCCGCCGGCCGCATGGCAGCGAAGGGGATCTCGTTGATCGTCGCGCCGAAGCCGACGTCCGTTATCGAGGTACGATGAACCTCTATGGCCACGGCGTGAGAGATCGGCAGGTAGATTGCGGCCTCGTGCAGGGTGGTCAGCAGCTTGGCATAGAGCCGTCGGCGCTCGGTCTCGTCGGTCGTGGCGAGCACTTCCGCGATGGTCGCGTCGATGCCCGGCTTCTCCGGCAGCCCGACCTGCGCCTGATAGTCTGCGTGTGACGGGGTGCGCATCGAACTGATGAAAGAGGCGGGATCGTAGGGCGGCCCCCAGGTCTCGCCGAAGATCAGGCCGAAGCGGCCATCCTTCTGGCGGGCCAGGATCGAACTCTCCTCCTCACCGATCAGCCGGACGTCGATGCCCACGCGGCTAAGATCGGACTGGAGAACCTCGGCAATCGCCCGCTGCTGAGCGTTTGTCCCGACGAAATCGATCTCGACGGCAAGGCGGCGTCCGTCCTTCTCACGCACGCCGTCACGCCCAAGCGTCCAGCCGGCGGCATCGAGCATGCGGGAGGCCGCGGCCCGGTCGAAGCCGTAGGGCTTCAGCCCGACGTCGGCGTACGGCACGCGCGGCGCAAACAGGAAGTCCGCGCGCGGCTCGATCCCGTCGAGTACCGTCCGGACCAGCGTGTCCTTGTCGACGGCGTGGTTGATGGCGAGGCGGACCGCCCGATCATCGGTCGGGAAGCGCGCGGAGTTCATCGCCAGCACCCGGGTCGCCAGCGGCGGCGAGACCGCTGCGGCAAAGTTCGGGGCCATGTCCCGAAGGCGGACGAAGGCTTCCGAAGGAATCTGGCCGGCCGCGCCATAGACGAAGTCGATCTCCCCCGTCTGCAGGGCGATGACGCGGGTGTTGGGATCGGGGATGACCTTGACGACGAGCCGGTCGAAGATGGGTCTCGGGCCCCAGTAACCCGGGGTGCTCTCGAACGTGTCGGAGACGCCGAGCTGAGTATCGACGAGCCGCCACGGCCCAGTGCCGACCGGCGCCCTGATGCCGACGGCCGTCGTACCGCCAGGGCCCATGGCGCTCGGAGACAGGAACCGGAAGGGCCGCGGCAGGGAAAGTTCGAGCAGCGTCGGGTAGTGCGGCGCCTTCAGGACGAGGCGGAACGCCAGAGGCCCGACAACTTCTGTGCGTTCGATCTGCTGGACGAGATCGAGCCACGCGTGCCGCGGACGGTTGGCCAGGATCGCGTCGAAGTTCGCCTTGACCGCTTTCGCGTCGAAGGGCGTGCCATCACTGAAGGTCACGCCGGGGCGCAGTACGAAATCGTAGGTCCGCCCGTCCTCAGAGATGGTCCACGAGGTCGCGAGCCAGGGCTCGACCGATCCATCACCGCGGTACTTCACCAAAGGCTCGTAGACGCTCGCCTGCGCGAACATCTGGTTGGGCGCGTAGAGGTGCGGGTTCAGCGGTCCGACATTCGAGGGCCACGAGTAGGTGAGTTGCCCGGCGGCTGTCTGGGGCGGTCCGAGGAAGCTCGCCGCCATCGCGGCGACGGCGAGGGTCGCCAACTTGGTCATGTATGGGTCGCGGTATGAGGATCGCCGCCGAACATCATACACCGCCCAAGCTTGACCGTGAACCCTTTCCAACAGGGTGTTCACCGCGACCGAGGATTGGACACCCTTCGCTAAGGTGTTCAGTACGTCCCACTTCTATCCTGTGGGAGCCCGGCGGACGTTCGTCGCTTGGCGAGGGTGTGAATTCAAAACGGATCGGCGGAAAGCCACACTGCTTAGACATCAACCGACGCCTCAAATGCCACACATCTGAACAACGTGCTTCCGTGCGTTGACGGATAGATGCACCGCAGCCTAGCTTGAGCAAGACGGTTCCCCTCGGGGATCAAAAGGGAACGCGGTGAGGTCAGGCCCGTGAGGGCTCGGCCGATACCGCGGCTGCCCCCGCAACTGTAAGCGGCGAGTCCTTCATCACCACGTCACTGGGCGGCCTCGTCCGGGAAGACGATGAGAGGGCGACGACCCGCGAGCCAGGAGACCTGCCGTCAGCCGTGGTCACACGCGGAGCTTGCCGGGCGGGGTGTCCTGGGAGGTGTCGCGGCGTCGTGGTTCCTTGGAGGACGCGACCGCCGAGGCCTCGTTCGCGGTGACGTGCCACAGCCGTCCCCCGAGGCCGTCCCGTGTCCAGTCCCGTTTCCTCCGCGCTCCGGCGCACGCTGGCGCTGTCCTGCGCCGCATCCGCGCTGCTCGTCTCCATTCCCGCCCGCTCGCAGCAGGTCGCCGCGCCCTTCGCCGATGCTCAGGGAGGCGCGCAGGCCGCGGTCTCACTGTCCGAGATCTCCGTGTCGGCTACCGGCGTGCTGACGCCGATTGCCAACACAGGATCGAGTGTCACTGTGCTCACCGACCGCCTGCTTCAGGAGCAGCAGCGCCGGACGGTGCCGGATGCTCTGCAGCAGGTGCCGGGCCTCAACGTCGTGCAGACCGGCGGCGCCGGCGGCCAGACCTCGGTCTTCATCCGGGGCACCAACTCGAACCACGTGAAGGTCCAGATCGACGGCATCGACGTCAACGACCCCTCGACCCCGAACCGCTCCTTCGACTTCAGCCAGTTGCAGACCTACGACCTCTCGCGGATCGAGGTGCTGCGCGGGCCGCAGAGTGGCCTCTACGGGGCCGACGCAATCGGCGGCGTCATCTCCGTCGTGACCAAGCGTGGCGAAGGGCCAGCTCGGGCAACGGCGACGGTCGAAGGCGGCTCGTTCGGCACCTTCAACCAGTTCGGCAACATTTCCGGCTCGGAGGGCATTTTCGACTACTCGGTCTCGGTCGGCCACATCCGGCAATCCGCCATCCAGGTCACCCCGTTTGAGCTACTGCCCCGCGGGGTGCCGTTGCGGACCGCCTTCACCGACATCAAGACGGTCTCGACCAAGCTCGGGGCGCAACTCACCGACGAGTTCCGCCTCAACTACGTGCTGCGCTTCTCAGACAGCGCCTATCTCGACCAGGCCGACGGCGGTTTCCCGTACGTGCCGCTGCCGTACCGGAACCTCAACGACCAGCAGCAACTGATCATGAGGGGCGAGGCCGAGTGGACCCCGGTGCCAGGCTTCCACAACGTCTTCGGGGCGAACTACTCGAAGTTCGACCGCCTGTTCGCCGGCCCGCTCGACCCGCTCGCGCCGCCGACGCCCACCACCTACCTCGGCGAGCGGACCCGGTTCGATTACCGCGGCGACTGGCAATTCTCTCCCGGCAACCTCGTCCTGTTCGGGGCACAGCGCGAGGACGAGCGCTTCGAGACGACCGGCATCGACCGATCCAACGGCAACACCGCCGGCTTCGCCGAGCTTCAGACGACACCCTTCGCGGGCGCCGCGCTGGTCGCCAACATCCGCCACGACGCGAACGACCAGTTCGGCGGCGCGACCACCTTTCGGGTGGCGCCGAGCTACATCGTGCCCGGCACCGGGACTCGCCTGAAGGGCAGCGTCGGCACCGGCTTCAAGCCGCCGACCCTGAGCCAGCTCTATCAGGACTACCCGGGCTTCCGATTCTTCGGGAACCCGAACCTGCGGCCGGAGGAAAGCTTCGGGTTCGACGGCGGCTTCGAGCAGCCGCTGTTCGACGGGTTCATGACCGTGGGCGCGACCTACTATCAGACCGACTTCAAGAACCTGATCCAGACGGCCTACTACCCGACCTTCTCCACCAACGTGAACGTCGGTCAGGCGACTGGCTACGGCACCGAGAGCTTCGTCGCCCTGCGCTTGAACGAGTTCTGGAGCGGGCGGCTCGACTGGACCACCACGGTGACGAAGGACGAGATCGCCCACCAGGAGCTGCTGCGCCGGCCACGCAATAAGGTCAGCGCCACCGCGATCTGGAACCTGATGCCGGGCTTGACCATGACCGGCTCTCTCATCGTGCTGGGGTCGTTCGTGGACGGAAACAGGGATTTCTCCGTGCCCCGCCTGAAGGCCCCCGGCTTCACGCTGGTGAACCTGTCGGTCAACTACGCCTGGAGCGAGACACTCACGGTGTTCGGGCGGATCGATAACCTGTTCGACCAGCGCTACCAGAACCCGACCGGCTTCCAGGGTCCAGGGCTCGCTGTCTACGGCGGCGTCCGCGTGACGTCTTTCTGAGGTCGCCGATGCCGTCGCGCCTCGTAATCACCTTTGCGGCCATGATGTCCGCCGTATCCATAGGCGCGGCGGCGGCACCCGTGCGGGTAGTCTCGATGAACCTGTGCGCCGACGAGCTCGTCCTGCGGCTGGCGGACCGCGACCAGGTGCTGGCGGTCACCTATCTCGCCCGCGACCCGCGCGGGTCGACGGTCGCAAGCGAGGCGGTCGGGCTGCCGGTGACGCGGGGGCTCACCGAGGAGGTCGTGGCCTTGAAGCCCGATCTCGTCATCGCCGGTGCCTTCACGACCCGCACGACGGTGGGCATGCTCAAGCGCGTCGGCGCCCCCGTGCTCGAACTCGGCGTGCCGGCCGACCTCGACGGCGTCCGCGCACAGATTCGGCAGGTCGCGGCGGCGCTCGGCCATCCCGAACGGGGCGAGGCGATGGTGGCGGCGCTCGATGCGCGTCTTGCCGCCATCGTGCCGGCCAGGCGGCCTCTACGCGCCCTGGTGATGCGCCCGAACGCCTTCACGGTCGCGCCCGGCGGGCTCGGGGACGCGCTGATCCGCGCAGCCGGCCTCGTCAACGTCTCGGCCGAGA
Organism: Methylobacterium sp. ME121; assembly: GCF_000974725.1. Lineage (NCBI taxonomy): Bacteria > Pseudomonadati > Pseudomonadota > Alphaproteobacteria > Hyphomicrobiales > Methylobacteriaceae > Methylobacterium > Methylobacterium sp. ME121. Next base: position 113,484 of record NZ_BBUX01000005.1, on the reverse strand, counting down.
TCGGGCGTGACCGCCTCGGGCAGGTGCCCCTCGAAGCCGCGGCGCTGGCGAACCCAGACCTGATTGTCGTCGATGAGGGCGCACCGGGCTCGCCATCGCTCGCCGACACACTCCTGCACCATCCGGTTTTTCGGGCTCTCGCGCGGGCGCATCGAACGGTCGACATCCCGAACCGTTTGTGGACCTGTCCCGGTCCTCAGGTCGCGGAGGTGGTGGCGCGCCTCGCCGAGACAGCGAATACGCAGGCGCCTCAGCCATGAACGCGCCGGTCACCTCGCTCCGTCCAACGGCCTCCGGTCGCCATGGTATGCCGCGCGCCCGGCGAACCGTCATCGCCGTCCTCGGGCTCACCACTCTCGCGCTGACGCTCGCCTCCATCGCCATCGGCTACGCGCCCTTCGACGTGCCCGCCGCCTTCGCGGACCTCGTCGCCGGTCGCACGACGCTGCCGGCCCTGGTCCTGTGGGAGCTTCGCATCCCGCGCGCCCTGCTCGGAGTGCTGGTCGGCTTCAGCCTCGGCCTGACCGGCGCCGCGATGCAGGGCTACTTGCGCAACCCGCTCGCGGACCCCGGCATCCTGGGCATCTCCTCCGCGGCGGCGCTTGGCGCGGTCATCGTCTTCTACGGCGGCCTCGCCGGCACCATGAGCCTCGCCCTGCCGCTCGGCGGCATCGCCGGCGCCGGCGTCGCCGCGTTTCTCCTGAACGCGCTCGTCGCCCGCGGCAGCAGCACCCTTGGGCTGATCCTCGCGGGCGTCGGGCTGTCGAGTCTAGCCGGAGCCCTCACCGCGCTGGCGCTCAACCTGTCGCCAAACCCCTACGCGGCCCTGGAGATCGTGTTCTGGCTGATGGGCTCGCTCAGCGACCGTAGTCTGGACCACGTGCTCCTGTGCCTCCCGCTGATGGCCGTCGGCTGGGCCCTGATGCTGTCGACCGGCTCCGCTCTCGACGCCCTGACCCTTGGCGAGGACACCGCCGCGAGTCTCGGGGTCGGCCTGGTCTCCGTGCGCCTGCGTCTCGTCACCGGTGCGGCCCTGGCCGTCGGCAGCGGGGTCGCGGTTTCCGGCGCCATCGGCTTCGTCGGCCTCGTCGTGCCGCATCTGATGCGGCCCCTCGTCGGTGCCCGCCCCGGCGCGTGCCTGCTGCCGAGCGGCCTCGCGGGGGCGGTCCTGGTCCTTGTGGCGGATATTGGCGTGCGCCTGCTCGCCACCAGGCCCGAACTCAAGCTCGGCGTGGTGACCGCTCTGGTTGGGGCGCCGTTCCTGATCGTGCTGCTCCTGCGCAGCCGCGGGAGGCAGGCATGAGCCTCGACCTGCACGACACCCAGGTGACGCTGGATGGACGAACCATCCTCTCGGACATCGGTCTCACCCTGGAGCCCGGCCGCTTCGTCGGGTTGGTTGGCCCAAACGGAGCCGGCAAGACCACACTGCTTCGTGCCATGGCGGGGCTCATTGACCCGACGCAGGGTCAGGTCACCCTCGACGGCCGTCCATTGTCCGGCTTGGCCCGCGAGGAGCGTGCCCGCCGCATCGCCGCCCTGTTCCAGGGTGCGGGGGTTGGCTGGCCGATGACGGTTCGCGAGATCGTGGCGCTCGGCCGGCTTCCGCATCGTCGTGCATTCGCATCCCTGGCCGAGGCCGACGAGATGGCGGTGGCGCGGGCGATGGCGCGTACGGACATTGCTCATCTCGCTGATCGACCCGAGCCGACTCTTTCCTCGGGCGAGCGCATGCGCGCGTTGCTCGCCCGGGCGCTTGCCGTCGAGGCGCCGTGGCTTCTCGCCGACGAACCGGTCACGGCCCTCGACCCAGCACACCAGCTCGACGCGATGGCGCTTCTGCGGGGCGTCTCCCGGGACGGCACCGGCGTCGTCGCCGTGCTGCACGACCTGACGCTCGCGGCCAGGTTCTGCGACCGCATCGTCGTACTGAACGGTGGCCACCTCGTCGCGGACGGCACCCCGGAGATGGCCCTGACCGACGTCTTACTGACCGAGGCGTTCGGGATCAGGGCTGAGCGGGGCTGGGCTTGCGACGGAACACGATACATCCTGCCTTGGGCGCGGTCCGGGGCTACGACGGAGGAACGCGATGACGTCACCATCACGGGCTGACGCGGTCACGACCTTGTTGCGCGAGGCGTTGGCCGATCCCGGCACAGCCTGGAGCCTCGGCAGCTTCGGGGCCATCGCCGAGTTCATGCGTGATCCCGACGAGGCCACGTTGCCGCTGCCGGACGGGCGCATGGGTCTGGCGACGGAGCGGGGCGCCATCGCGCTCGCTCCCAGTCACGACTTACGTCCGGTGGCCTATGAGACCGCCGTCGCGACCGGCTGGAACCACGCCGTCGCCCTTTGCCTGCCGGAGGCGAGTTGCGCGATGAACCGGCGCGGCGTGGTGACGGAACTCGGCCCTGATCGGGACGCCGCCCGCGAACGGGACCGGGATGCCATCCTGTTCGACCTGGGTCTCGGCCTCCTAGCGATCGATGCCTGCGTGCGCACGAGCGACCCTGGGACCATCGCCTGTCTCCGATCCGGCGTCGGGCTTCCCCTGTTCGACCCCGCGAGCCCGATCGGTCGCCAACTCGTGGCGCTGAGCCCCCACCGGGTGTTCCTCGCCCGGATCGGCCGCATCGAGGTTTACGCCCCGATCCCTGGACCCGGCGGCACCAGCCCGGAGGGGCCTCACACGCACGTCTTGCCCAAGCTCCTGCGCGGCGGCCGCACACACGCGGCGACAACCCCGATTCCGGCGGGCTGGGTCCCCTGCGCCGGCATCCATCCGGGGCACCCCTACAAGGACATGATGGGCCAGCGCATCCCCTTCGACGTCGCCCGGCACGATGCCTTCCGGGTCCTTCTCAACCGCTGGGGAGACCCGGACTTGCTGGCAGCCAAGCGCGGCGGGGACCTCGGCCCAGACAGCCTCGTGTCGAACCGCCACGCGCAGGCTGCCCGCCGTGTCGCCGAGGTCCAGGCGCGCTACCTGCGCGGTGAGACCGTCGAGGCTGACCTCGAGCTCGACGAGGACGAGCACGCCGCCAACCATGACTGACCCAGCGCTCCATGGACGTTGAGGCCTCCCCGCGCCGGCAGAGGGTCGTCGGGCTGATCGGGTGCCCTGGCGCGGGCAAGACGACCTACGCACGCCGGTACGACCCTCTGCAGGGCTGGGTGCACCTCACCTTGGACGACCTGCGCCAGACATTCTGGCCGCCGGACCGTCAGGTTTACTGGCAGGTGCGACGGACGGGCTGGGACGAGGGAGCTCGCGGGCTCCTCCACGGCGTGAAGGTCGCTGCCCTGGATGCCGCCCTGGCGGCTGGGTTCAACGTGGTGATGGCGGACACCCACCTTACCCGGGAGGTGTTCGAGGCCGAGCTTCAGGTCATCGAGCAATACGGTCTATCGGTCGAGTGGAAGGTATTCGACCTTTCCTGGGAAATGCTCCTCGCGCGCAACGAGGCCCGCCGTGAGATCGACCCGTCGCACTGTCAGCCGGAGTATGTCCTACGGTTAGCCTACGAGGCATTCCGTGCGTCTGGCGCTTGGTGGCGTTCGCTGCCTGCGGATCAGGTCGAACTCATCGAACCTTGAAGGGTGCCTGCTGCGGCAGCCGGCGAGATCGGCTGCTCACCGGAGAGCCGTCGCGTTCAGCTGAGCGGCCGCAATAGGCTCATCACTGCTGGAGCAGCGGCGGAAAACACTTCCGCTTTCGGGGTCGTTCGACCGTTCGTGTACGACTGCGTTGGGCGCATTGCTGCTGGGCTGGTCTCGGAGCCCCTCGACGCAGAAGCCGAGGGGCCGAACGCTCAAATCTCTGTCCCTTCGGCCAGGGTCAGAGCATCCTCAACATCCACACCGAGGTACCTGACTGTGCTCTCGATCTTGGTATGGCCGAGCAGGATCTGAACCGCCCGCAGGTTGCCGGTCCGCTTGTAGATCAACGACGCCTTCGTGCGGCGCAGGGAGTGGGTCCCGTAGTCCTCGCTACGCAGCCCGATGCCGGTGACCCACTCATCGACTAAGCGCGCATACTGACGAGTGCTGATGTGCGTCACGCCGTCGAGCCTGCTGGGGAAGGCAAAGTCGTCGAGTGTTCCGCCCCTGGCCTCCAGCCATGCCAGGATGCTGGCACGGGCGGGTTCGAGCAGCTCGAACTGCACCGGCCGTCCGGTCTTGCGCTGGATGACGATCGCCCGGCTACGGACGCGACCGCCGCTGACCAGGTCGCCGATCCTGAGTTTGACGATGTCGCAGCCGCGCAGCTTGCTGTCGATCGCTAGGTCGAACATTGCGCGGTCGCGCGTGCGCCGTTCGCGGTCGAGCCAGAACCGGATGGCCCAGACCTGCTGAGGTTTGAGGGCGCGCTTGGCGCCGAGCTTGCGGCCAGCGTTCCAGGCTGGCCGCCCTTTCGTGGCCGGATCGTGTGCAGAGTGTCCCATCGTCTATCTCCTCGCCGGCCCGTGCCGACGAGGCGAGAAGAGACCCGAACCGAAGCTTCGTAGAGCGGGCATATGCAGACGTTCCGTTGGCGACCCAATCCAGCCGCCAGAACCGCAGTCGGCGCTTCTGCAAAGCGGCCATTCACTCTTCGACCCGGGTAGGCTCGCCGAGGATCCCCCACGCAGGGGTGCAGCTACTCGGCGTTTAGGAGGTCGAGCTTGATCTGCGGGCTCGACGCGCGGCTGATCTCGATCGTCACAGCACCGGCGTCCAGGGCGAAGCGAACGCTCTTGCGCACCTCTGGGCAGCCCTTCTTTCCGCTGTGGGCCGAGGGCTTGATGGTGGAGCGGCCATCTTGGCTGACATCGATCCAGGCCTCGTCCGAAAGCGTCACCTGATACATCCCAGCGGCTGGCACCGTAGCGGTCACGAAGTCTGCAAAGGTTTCGGGCTTTGCTTCCTTCTCGGATGGGACCGGCAGCGCGACTTCCGCGGCTGGCTTAAGGGCGATTTGCGCCGCGCCGACACTGCCCGATAGCGCTGAGCCGGACGCGAGCGCGGGCAGGCCCGGCGCGCCGAAAGCGGCACGCTCCCGCGCCACCGACCATGCGAAGCTCGCGCAGGCCGGGGCATCCTCAGCCCTGGCCGTGTTGACTGAGAGGGCCACGAGCCCGGCGGCGAGGATGGCGCGGGAGATGATCATCGTTAGTCGACCGCGATCATGACATCGGATGCCTTCACAACGGCATAGGCATCCTGGCCAACCTTGAGATCTAGCTCGTCAACGGCTTCGTTTGTGATGGAGGACGTCACCGTCGTACCGTTACCGACATCAATGCGCACGTGGGCGGTTGTTGCGCCTTTGGTGATCTCGACGATCTTACCCTTGAGCCGGTTACGAGCGGATATCTTCATCTCGTTCCTCAGAGCCTACTGATTGATGGCAATCCAACCTATCGCTATATCTGTCTGGATATGACGGCAAGCCCAGAGCCAATCCGCTGCCAGCCCACTTGGACCGAGCAAAGGACAGAGGGCAGCGGCAGCAATGTCCGCATCAGCGCCAGGCCGCATCAAAGCAGATGGGTGGATGGCTCCCGCTCCGACTGACGGCATCTCGGTGCCAAGATGTGGTCGCTGTCGAAGCAGCAGCCACGCTCATGCAGGAGCCATCCCCACGACGGATCAGATCTACTGAACCGACTTGCTCGGGTCGTCGGCGGGGTTGATGTAATTCAACCCGAAGGGCCCAGAGCCATTCACCTGAAGCTCTACCGGCTGCTCGGTGGTCCAGAGCGAATGCGGCATATCCTTAGGCAGGAACACGAAGCCGCCCGTGCGCAACTCCTTGCCTTTCGCCCTGTCGATGGTCGTGCCGTGCTCGTGATAGATCGAGCCCGAGAGGATCGTCAGCGTCTCGGCTTCGGAATGGGTATGGGGCGCGATCACCGTGTTGGCGGGAAACTTCACCCGCAGGACAAAGGGGCCGGGCTTGCTCGGATCGCCCGAGACCATGCTGATTTGCGTGCCCTTCGGTAGGTTCGGCGGTCCCGGTTGATAGGCCGCGCTCGCGGCATCCGGCAGGGTAACCGCGCCGTGCGTTCCATGGTCCTCCGCGAGGCCTGCGCCCGTGCTGGCGATCAAGACCGCGAGACCGGTGGCGATGGTCCGAAGGCGTTTAGTCATGGATCGTTCCCCCCGTCCGCGACGGACTCGATGACCAGTTAGCGCACAATCAAGTTTTGGCCACTCTGACGGTGTCGGGGCCATCGACTCGCTCTCCCCCGCCACGCTCCCTCCAGGCGTTCGGCCGAGTTCAGAGAGCGATCCCACCGCTGCACGGGCCCAGCGCGGTGCCCTAAAGCGACATTTTGACGTTACAGTTGCTGAAAGTATCGGGATCGGGTGCGACGGCGATGTCTGCTTCTTCGCTTATCCGCTCGAGAGCAGTCAGGCAGAAATCCACCCTTCTGAGACGTTCATCCAAACACTAGGCTGCGGCAGATGCTGGCCGCAAGCTGCCGATCCGCTTCGGAGAAGGTCCGCGGGAAAAGCGGACGGCCTGCTACCGACCCATGTCAGCCGTTCAGACAGTCAATGGGACCTCCCGAAAGCGGCCATTCATCAACCGTCGGGCAACGTCGGCTTTCGTAGAGTGCCACCATCGGGGTGCAAATCAGCACCCCGACTTTTAATGTTACTACCAGCGATAGCGCAGTGTCGCCAGGATTGTCTGCCGGTTGCCGTAGTAACAGCCGGTCGCCGCGATGCAGGTCGTCACGTAGGTCTTATCGAACAGGTTCGTCGCGTTGACCGCCAGATCGACACCTTTCAGGGCAGGGTAGCGGTAACCGAAATCGTAGCGGATCGCGGCATCCACCAGCGTCACCACCGGGATCCGGTAGAGATTGGCGTTGTCGCCGACCGAGGTGCCGATGTAGCGCACACCGGCCCCGAACCCGAAGCCGGCCCAGGGTCCGGTCCGAACGGTATAGTCGAGCCACGCGGCCGCTTGGTGCCGCGGCACGAAAGGCAGTTCGTTGCCCACGATGCTGGTTCCAGCCGCGTTGGCGTTCGCCCGTGTGAACTCGCTGCGCATCGCGGCGTAGGAGGCGATCAGGTCGAGGCTGTCCGTCAAGCTCGCCTTCGCCTCCAGCTCCACGCCACGGACGCGTGCCTCGCCCGCCTGGGTGTTGAAGCGGAAGTCCGAGCTGTCGGGCGTCAGCACGTTCTGCTGGGTCAGATCGAACACGGCGCCCGTGATGAGCAGGTTGGTGCCCACGGGTTGTGCCTTGATGCCGGCCTCGATCTGCTCACCGGTGGTTGGCGCGAAGGGGGATCCGAGCCGGTTCGTGCCGGAGGTCGGCAGGAAGGACGTGGCGTAGCTGACATAAGGCGCGAGGCCGCCGTCGAAGAGGTAGCTCAGTCCGACACGCCCCGTGAAAGCTGCGTCGTCCTGTCGAACCTGGGTAGTCGCGCCAGTTGCCACCGTGCGGGTGCGGGTCACCGCATCGGCCCAGTCCTGCCGCCCGCTGAGCGTCAGGGTGAAGCCGCCGATGCGGATCTCGTCCTGAGCGTACAGGCCCGTCTGGTTGCGGCCCTGCGTGATCCGCGTGCCGACCGGCGGGCGCGTCACGGTGTTGGCGTACACCGGCGCGAACACGTTGATCGACGGCACGATGCGCAGCTGCGACTCGTCATAGCGCGCATCCTCGCGCAGGTAGTCGAGGCCGATGAGCAACGTATGGGCGAAGGGGCCAGTGTGAAAGCGCGCCTCGGCCTGGTTGTCGATGTTGAAAAGGTTCGCGCGTTCGGGGAAGGCCCAGGCGTAGCGCGACAGGGTTCGCCGGTCGGCGCCGAGGGCGATACCCTGCACGCGCTGCGTGTCGGTATCGACGTGCGAGAAACGCAGGTTCTGCCGCACGGTCCAGACGTCGTTGAAGCGATGCTCGAAGGCGTAGCCGACGAAACCCTGCTCCAGGCGGAAGCGGTCGTAGTTTGGCTCGCCGATGAAGCGGCGGGTGGGAATGCGCCCCAGCGGGTTGGCGTAGAGGGTGCCGAGCGTTGGTAGGGCTTGAGGTGCGCCGCCCCCGGGCGAGTCGATCTTTAGGTACTGCGACAGGATCGTCAGGCTGGTGTCGGAGTCCGGGCGAAACGTCACGCTCGGCGCGATGAAGACCCGGTCTTCCTCCAGGAAATCGACCTGCGTGCCAGTGGTGCGCGCGAGACCGGTGAGCCGGTAGAGAATGCGTCCGTCGGGATCGATGGGCCCGGACAGGTCGAACGCGCCCTGGACGCGACCGAAGCTGCCGGTCTGAAGCTGGATCTCGCCGAGCGGAACCGAACTCGGCCGCTTGCTGACCAGGTTCAGGAGCCCGCCGGGCGAGTTTTGACCGTAGAGTCCGGAGGACGGCCCCTTCAAGAGCTCGATGCGCTCCAGCCCGTAGGGTTCGATGCGCGGTTGCGAGTAGCCGCGGGCGCCGAAGGGTAGGCGCAGGCCGTCGAGATAGCGGCCAGGCACGAAGCCCCTCACGGTTAGCCAATCGACCCGCAGATCGGTGTTGCCGTACTGGCCGATGACGCCGGGGGTATACTGAAGCGCCTGAGTCAGCGTCTGGGCCTGTCGATCTTCGATCTCCTTTCGGCCGATCACGTTGATCGCCTGAGGGGTATCGAGGATCGGCGTGCCGGTCTTCGTAGCCGTCGCGCTGCGGCGCGCGACGTAGCCGTTGACGGGACCGACCGCGCTCTCGCCCATCACTTCCAGCATGTCGAGGGTGACGGCGGTCCCGTCCTGTTCGGGCAGCACGGCCTCGGCCACGACGCGGATCAGGGTCGCCGAGCGCGCGCTTGTGAAGTGCGGCACCAAGCCGGTCCCGGTGAGCAACCGCCGCAGCCCCTCATCACGGCTGTAGCGGCCGGACAACCCGGTAGAGTTGAGCCGCCCGGAGGTCTGGGCATCGTAGATCAGTTGCACGCCGCTCGCCGACGCGAAGGCGGCCAGTGCCTCGTCCAGGGGACCGGCCGGGATCGTGAAGACTACTGCCCCGTCCTCAGCTGGGTGCGATGCCGCGACGCGAATAACCGGCCTGATCGCCTGCCCGAGATCCGGTCCCGCCGCAATCGCCGACGAGGCCGGACTCGGGATGGCGGCGACGAGCACCGCGAGACCGCTCAATCCTGCCGCCATCCGACGTCCGTCTCGTCCTGCACCGCGTACTGCGTCCCATGCGTCCCGCCCGCTCATCAGCCCACCGTCCCCGCGCGGCGTGCCGCCGCTCATCGGCAGGTCGTCCGTGCCTGCCCGGGTGCTGAGACGTCTGGGCTGGCGAAGCCCGCAAAAAAACTTGTGGCTGCTAGCGCAGGAGGATGAGGCGCTCGCCCAGGCGGTACTCGGCGAGGCCGAGCGCGGTGCGGATGCTGGTCAACGCCTCGTCTGGCCGGTCGAGATGGAATACGCCTGTCACGCGGCGCGACGCGGCCACGCTGCCGGCTAGCACGATCCGTCCGGGCCGGTAGCGGTTGAGATCGTCCACCACCGTGGCGAGCGGGGTATCCCGGAAGACGAGCAGGCCGCGGCGCCAGGCTGTCGTGGCGTTGTCCAGGGGATGCGGGGCCGCCGGACCACGTCCGACCGCGATGCTGTATCCAGCGCGAAGCAGGGTCGAGGCTGCCGCGTCGCTCTCCCTGACCTCAACCCCCCCGGCGAGGCACGAGACCGTGACGACTCGGCCGCCGAACCAGCCCGCTGCGTCGGGCGCCGGACGGCAGCTGACGGCGAGTTCGCCGGCGGATCCACTGGTCGTCGCGCGCATGCCGGCGGCCTGCACCGTCACCGGCACGCCGTCCGTGGCGGTGACCGCGACCGCGCCGGTGTGGAGGCGCAGCACCGGCCGCCGGTCCGCACCGCCCTCATCAAGGGACGTCTCGGCATCGAGTTCGAGCCGCGTGCCATCCGCAAGGATGATCGTCCGGAGCTCACCGGTGCCGGTGCGGTAGGTCGCGCTGAGTTCCGGCCAGCGCAGGGCGACGGCGCCGCAACCCGCAGCGATCGATGCGGCTCCGACCCCCCAGGCCGCCCGGCGTAGGACGTGGCGGCGTGTCGGCCGGGCGGAGGTCTGCCGGCCGGTCACAGCCGCTCCCCCGTCGAAGGCACGCCCCGTCAGTTGCCAGAGGCGGGCGGCAGCCAGGAACGCGGCATCGTGCTCCGGATCCGCTCGCCAAGCCGCACATTCTTCCGCATCGGCCTTTGTGGCCGAGCCCGATGTCAGGCGGACAACCCAGGCCCGGGCCTGCCCCTCGATGCGGGCGTGCGCCGCGTCGCGATGCCCGTTATCGTCGTGGGCCGTCGTCATGCTCTCCGCAAACGCTCCACTCGGTGTCCGTACCGCCGCTGCGGCTATGCCATACGCCCATTGCCCCAGTCATTCGACGTTCCGGGCCGGTCGCCCCCGCAATCACGGGTTCGGGGGCCGCCGGCCGAGCCGCTCGGCGCAGTGATCGAGGGCCATCCGGATCTCCCCCTCCACCGTCCGGACCGACACGCCGAGACGGCTCGCGATGGCCTGATGGCTCAGGCCATTCAGCCGACTCAGCCGAAACGCCTCGGCGCGTCGCGGCGGCATCTCGGCGAGCGCGCGGGCCAGGTGCTGCCCCTCGATACGCGCCTGCGCGGCCCGATCGGGCCGCGCAGACTCGTCGGGCACGGATAGAAGGGCATCCACCTCGTCGGGCGTGAGGAGCCGGTTGCGGCGGCGGGTTGCTCGGCCATGGTCGGCGACCACATTGCCTGCGACATGGAAGAGAAATGCCCTGTCGTTCCGAATGACGCCGGGGTCCGTACCGCTCTGAACCATACGTACGAAGGTTTCCTGAACCAGGTCAGGTGCGTCCTCTCGGCCAACTCGGTTGGTGAGGAAGCGCAGCAGCGCAGTTTGGTAGGAGCGATAGAGCAGACCGAACCGCGCATTTCGCTCGCTCTGGGTATCGGAAGCCGCGGCCATGAAATCGATCCGATGCACCGCACCGTAGCGGCTGCGTCGCAAGCGGATCTGATCGCAACTCCCCAGCTGAAGGACTATGACGCAGAAACCACACCAAAGATTATATCGCAATTGTTTGGAACTGATATAACTTCAAGTAGATTGCAGCTCCTACTAATGAGCGGTATCCTCGCCGATACGACAACATACTGTTTCTCGTCTTGCGCAGCTTGGGGCAGCGCCTGGCATCGGTCCGAAGCTTTGACAATGAAATCAGTCGCAGGCGGGCGCACAACAGGGTCTGCTTAATGCGTTCTGCGCTTGGGAAGCGGACAGTCGCATATCCACCCATCGCGGACATCCCCATGACCAAACAGATCAAGCCCAGGCCCTGAGGCGATTTGGCTTGGTTGGACTGGGCGGTAAAAGAGGCTCAGCATATGTCTACGCTGCATCTTCAGATCCGATGGCCGTCCGCTCTGTCGCCACGTCTATCGGGTGGCCGGCTTTGGCGAACCGGTTCTGACCGCACAACGCTACCATCTCGGGGCGGCGGAAATAGATCGGTCGGCCGCAGCGGATCGGGGCGATACCGGCCACGAACAGGAGCTGCTCATCCCGGCGCATGACCGACATGATCTCATCCGGGAAGATCAGCGGGCGCTTCTGCAGCGCGGTCGAGGCCGACACGCTCACACCGCCCCCGCCTTTTCCGCCGCCCGAACGAGCTTGCTGGCTGAAGGACACGATATTCTGCGTATAGGACCCGCAACGCTCAGACAGCCACTTGGCCGTGTCGAGGTCAGAGATCGCGCTGAAGGACTGCCAGGACGTCGACTCCAGCCACGCCGACAGCGCGTCCTTTCCGCCCCATTGATCGCGCAGCTGACCGATCGATTGGTACACCATCACCATGGTGATGCCGTACTTCCGGCCGGCATCCCGGGCCGTCTCGATGATCTTCATGTGGCCGAGGCGGGCCGCCTCGTCCATCAGGAATGCGACCCGTTCCCTGACCCTGCCGTCGGCGTTGTAGAGGGCATTCAGCAGGGCGCCGAAGATCACCCGGGCCAGGCCGGAGTGGTTATCGAGGGTCTTGATGTCGAGGCAGACGAAGACATCCATGTCGCTCGTCGCCAGGTCCTGGCTGGAAAAGGATCCGCCCGAAACGAGGCCGGCATAGCGCGCATAGGACAGCCAGTCGGTCATCTCCGAGGCCGTGGAATAGATGCCCGAGAACGTCGTCTCTGTCATGGCCATGAACGGACCGAGCGCCAGCCGTGCGAATGAGCCTTCCTCCTCGGCATCGACGATTTCGCGCAGCCGCGCCCGAAAGCGCGGCTCGTCATCGGAAATCATCTCCCGCATGGCGCGCAAGGTCCGCGGACCCTCATAGGATGCGTTGAGGCAGATGTATCCGAGCAGCCCCCGCAGGAGCTGCTGGGCGGAGTTGCGGAAGAACGAATTCGGATCGTCGCGCGTCACCTTTCCGGTCGTCATCCAGGATGTGACGGCGGCGATATCCTCCTCGGGACTTCCCAAGCCCGTGCCGATCCAGTCGAGCACGTTGAAGCCGCTGTTCTCCTCGTTGGGATCGATCCGGATCACCTTGCGTTCGACGCCCGGCTTCATCTTCTCCCGGAACTTGCTGACCATCGGATGCACCTCCAGCGAGGGATCGAGGACGACAGCATTGTGCGGCCAGCGCAGCAGGATCGGCACGACGAAACCGGTGGTCTTGAAGCCACCGGATCCAGCGAAGACGAGGCCGTGGGTCGAACCGAAATTGCAGTTGAAGCCCATCAGCGGACGCTTGCCACCCGAGCCCCACGTCTTGGCATCCGAGGGGTCGAACACCCGGGTTGCCCGATCGTCCAGATCGACCCTGTAGCGCTCTCCGATCGGCATCAGACCGTCCGGCGGAAACAGTTCGGCGACGTGCTTCATCTTCGCCCACTCTGCGTCACCGAAGGCCGCCGAATTCGAGCGCAACGGCCGATCGTAGCCGCGCGCCGTGCGCCGCACCTTCACCAGGGAAACGAGCGGGGCCACGATCACCACGAACAGCGCGAACATGCATCCGCAGAACAGCGGCACGTCGACGAAGTGGAGGATCTGGCCGACGGGATAGGCCGGCGAGAACCGGCTGAGACGACGGACCTCGTCAAATACCGTCCAGCCGATGAGGCCGAGCAGGACCAGGGAGCCGACTCCAGCGACCACCCGGCCGAGGTCGGTCTTTCTCGACAAGCCTGAGGCGCCCATCAAGAAGATCGCCGGCGCCACGATCGTCGCCACCCGGCAGGACCGATAGGCGAGCGTGTAGCCCGGATTATACGGGAAGCACCACAGCATCCAAGGCCAGATGACTAGGAGCATGACGAGGTAGATCGCGAGGATTGCGGCCGCGATCGCCGCAGCAGCCCACCACTTCATTCCCGGAATGCATTTTCTCCGAGCCGCACGAAATGCTCGGCGGTGTCGGGATCCCGGGCACGCTCCTTTCCATCCAAGAGCAGGCCGAGAAGCTGATCGCGTGGCATGGCGGCAAGTCCTGCCTTCACGATCAGACCGCCGAGCTGGATCTTGAGGTGCGCGTCGGTGCGCCGCTCGTCACGCCGCGCGTTCACGAGCTGTCTTTCCAACCGCCGCAGGCGCCGGATCAGTCGCTGCCTCGGCGTCGCTCGCGTCCGTCGAGGAGCTTCCGGGATCGCCGATCCCGTCAGCTTCGCTTCCTTCTCCTTGGGACTCCTCTCCGGTCTGTTGTGGCTCGGCAGCGGCCTGCTGGCGAAATCGCGTCGCCAGGATTTCGAACTCGGCCATCAACGAGGCTTCAGGAATATCCAGCGTGGCGAGACCGGACCTGAGGGCGAGGCGCCCGATCCGCTCGGCCTGTGCCTTGTCGTGCTCTTTCAATTTCTCCTGGAGAGCGGCGATCTCCTTGAGGATCGTCTTACGGGATTGCAGCCTTGCCATGTCGTGCAGGATTCCATGACCACGGGAAGAATGTGCGATCACAGGATAGCAAGCGTCCCGCCCGATGCGAAGTGATCTGCTACGTGGATCGTTCAGATATTCTGCATCTCTCAAAGATTTGGTGGCAGCCGGCCGCACCATCTGACAGCTTGCCGTTGCATCGAGCGAATTGATTTTGTGTGGATTTCTGGACCGATAGGGATCGAGTCTATGCAGATCTACGGCGCATAGTGCCTCTGCGTGATCCCGGAGCTTTGGCGAAGGGCGCACTTATGGGGAAATTCTTGATTTCCCCGCTGGCAGTGCTATCCAAGCCCTCGGGGGCGGGCTTGGCGATCTACCATCTCAGCGCGCAGATCATCAGCAGAGCCGAGGGCCGAAGCGCCGTCGCCGCGGCCGCATATCGGCGCGCCACCGAACTGACCTGCGCGGCCACCGGTCAGGTGTTCGACTACGGCGCCAAGGAGCATGTCACCCACGCCGAGCTTAGCCTGCCGGCCGAGGTCCCCGCCTGGTTCCGTACGGCCATCGACGGCCGCGACGATCGCGGTGCCTCCGAGGTGTTGTGGAACGCGGTCGAGGCCAAGGAGGGCCTGAAGGGCACCGGCCTCGCGATGGAGATGAACATCGCTCTAGGCAAGCCGCTCAGTCGCGGCGCCCGTTGGGCCGAGACCAGATCAGCGTCGCCGTGTCGCCCTGCTCGTCGTCGAAGAGCTTGGCGTAAATCGGGGCGGGGAAGCTGGGATCGTCGAGCTTCAGGCTCAGATACTCGCGCTGCTCCTCCGAGAGCTTGGTCCAAGCCGCTCCGATCTCGGCTCCGCGGGCGTAGATCCGGTGGCTCGGGGCATTCTCGTTCATCGCCGTGTTCGGGACGAGGCGGACGTTGCGTGCCCTGACGGTGAGGGTGACGATCTCGCCGACGTAGCCGTCCTGGGTGCGGGTGAAGGTGCCGATGGTCGCCATGGTGTTTCCCGTTGCCTGTCGCCGAGCCCGCGACCGCCGCGGCCTCGATGGCGATCGGAAAGCCGGAGGCGGCCGGCGCCGCACCTGCCCCATGGGGTCCCCACGCGGCTCGCCGCGTGGGGTGGGGTGTGCAGGCCGAAGCGCAGCGGAGGATGGCGGCCGGGCGGGTTTCTTGCTTCGCGATGGAATGCCGGACTCGGCCCCCGCAGAGGGGCGGAGCCAGCACCGGAAGAAACATACCCGGCCGCCGTTGCGGCCAGACGGCCGAGGCGTCAGCGGACCCGGCTAGATCAAGCCATCGTCAGAGGTCGCGTGGTGAGCGGGCGGTCGAACAGGCAGGAGGGGTCGCAGGCGAACCGTCGGCCTCACCCGGCCTCGATGTCGGTGAGCGGGAAGTCGTCGCCCTTGTAAAGCAGCGGGGGCCGGTACGTGCAGGCACAGTCGCAGTCGAAGCGGTCGCCGATGTTGAGGGCCCCTGGATGCCGGCATTTGCCGAAGCGGTCGTAGGCGTCGAGGGCACTGATCGCGGCCCCGGGCAGCACGGCCAGGACTTGGATGCCGGCGAGGTCGAGATACCCCCTACCGCATTGCGCGCCTCGGTGATCGGCAGGTCGAGGATGCGGGCCACCGCTACCGCGGTCTCCCACACGGCCAGGGGCGAGGTCATGCGTCGGCGCGCCTGCTGCAGTCGGACCCCCAGGGCGCGGGCATCCGCTTCGTCGGGGAGGATGGCTATGAGCGCGGAGGCATCAACGAACATCGGTCGCCCCCTCAGCCACGCTCGAACAGCCCATCGATGAACGCCTTGTCGACCCGCTCGGGATCCGGTCCCGCACGCGTTCGAAGCTGACGGGCGAACGCCGCGGATTGCTCCCCGAGGTGGGCCTTGCTTTTTTCCCGGGCGATCTCATTCTGGAGTGCCTGCCGGACCGCTTCGGTTTTGTTGGTGCCCTTGATCGCCATGAGCTCCTCGGAGAGCGCGTCGACGCTCTAATCCCTGACGAAGAGGGGCATGGATATCTCCTTCAGATATTCCGGATTGCCGAAATAGATATCCCCCTCGCCGCTCCAACGGCAAAGCGGGCAAGGCAGGGGATCACGACGAGTCGACACCGGGCATCGCAAGCCCAGTGGTGGCAGCGCCGATGCTCAGACATCTAAAGGATCGAACGCGCGGAGGCTGGGATGCTCTCGAAACCGCCGTCGATTTCGTTCGATCACTGGGAACCTCTGATCGCGAGCCCAATGCTCCATTGAACCGGGCCAATGTCTGCAAGCTTTTGCGGCTGAGATAGCCTCGCGCGATCCGTCAGGGTACAGATGTCGAATTGACGTGCCCTCCGGCCACAGATCACATCGAGCTATTGTCTCAGATCCAGGAGTCGCTTCGACACCATGAAGACCGATGATCCGCGCCCGCGGCCGATCATAGAGCTGGTGACCGATATCGTGGTCGCCTATGTGGCGAGCAACTCCGTGCGGGCGGGCGAGGTAACCCGCATGATCGGCGCGATTCACGCGGCTTTGGCCAAGTGCGGCGCGGCCGCGGACCCGCAACCCGGGCCGAGGCTCACGAAGGCCGAGTTCGCCCGCTCGATCACCCACGAGGCGCTGATCAGCTTCGAAGACGGCCGGCCGTACAAGTCGCTCCGCCGCCATCTCGGCAAGCGTGGTCTGTCGCCGGACACGTACCGAGAGAAGTGGGGCCTGCCGCCCGACTATCCAATGACGGCGCCGGGCTACTCCGAGTTCCGCTCCGCCCTCGCTCGGAAGCACGGCCTCGGACGACCGGTCGCCGAGGCGAAAGAGCGGCCGGGACAATCTGTGGCCGCTGTTGGGAAGCGGAAGCCCGGGAAGCGGCGGATCGCGGCCTGAGGGCGGCCCCGAGCGCCGATGCGGGCGCCCCGGATACCGGCGGCTCACTCGGCTGCGACGGCGTGGAACGGCTCGTCCGGCACCGCCGAGATACCGTCGGACAGATCCAGGCGCAGCGGTTCCGGCAGCCAGCCGGTGTCCGCCAGCAGGCGCTCAGCCTCCCGCGCCATATCGGCCTTCTTGAGATGGTCGATCCGCTGGGCCTCTCGTTGGCCCGCACCCTCGCGCACGGCTTCGAGGATGCGAGCCTTGGGCACCCGGCCGAGGTAGGTCGCGACCGTGGGCCGCCACCCTGCCGCGGCCATGTCGAGGCCGGTCGCCCGCGCCAGTCGATCGGCTTGGCCGAGGCGAACTTTGAGGCCGTGCTCGGAGACACCAAAGCCGCTGTACGGGTTCGGCTTCTCGTACTGGGCGTTGAGGCCGAAGCTGACGCAGTGCGCCAAGAGTGCCATCCGGCTCGCCGCGTCGAGGCCGGCCAGCCAATCCCAGAGCGCATCGTCATTCTCAGGCACCTTAGCGGCCCAGGCCTCGTGGCGCTCGGCGATGGAGCGGCTGGAAGCGCAGTCAGCCAGATCCTCGGTCGCGGACATGAGATGCGCTTCTCGGACCGTGACCTGAAGGCAGCCCGTCGCCGTGGCATGGTGGAAGGCATCCACCACGAGCTTGTGCAGCAGTGCCGTCAGCGCGACCTCCGGGTTGCTCGCCAGCGCCTCGCGCAGGGCCAGTGTGCGGTGCGCCGTCAGCTCGGCGAGGAGCCGGTCCGGTAGCGGTCGGATGCCGTCTTCCTTCTCCGGTTCGGAGTCGACCGGGTAGCCACCGATGGTGATCACGCTACGCTGGATCGTGGGCATGGCGGCGGCTTCCGTTGAGCCCAGTGCAGATTGGCCCTGCTCGCTCTCGGTCTGATCCGGCTCGGCGACACCCTGGCCATCGGCGGCCGGCGGCTCATCCTCGGGCCGGACATAGCCGCGCTGGATCTGGAGCCGGCCGTCGTGACGGATGCTCACGAAAGCCCCTGCCCGCGCGATCTCGGCCGGGACGTAACGGAGTGGCCGCTCGGCGAGCTCGTCGAGGGCTTCCTCGATCTCGCCGAGGCGTTCGTCGACGGCGTCGGGGAGTTCGGCGCTGTCATACGCGTCGAGGAGCTTCTGCTGCTCGACCTTCAACGCGACGATGGTTGCGCGTTCCTCGGCCGTGACGTCGACGATCTCGCCCTTGAGGTGGCGGAGGCCGATCTGATGGCCGTAGGGGAGCGCGGGCGCTGCCTCGACCCACTTCCAACCCTCGGCGGCGATCTCGGCGGCGGCGGTCTTGAGTTTAGCGTCGACGAGGCGATCGAGGAGTGCGACGTCGTGCAGCCAGCCGCCGCCGTCGGACTGGAACAGGTCGCGCAGCATGACGCCGCCCGCAGCCTCGTATGCCTCGACGCCGACGAACAGGGCGCGCTTGTCGCCGGCCGGCACCGTGCGCTCGGTGAGCCTCTGGCGGATCTGGTAGGGCTCTTTCTGCCACGATCCGCGGACCGCCTCCCAGACCTGGACCTGACGGGCGTGATCGTCGGTGATCGTGAAGGCCATGAGCTGCTCCAAAGTCATGCCGTCGTCGGCAAAGACGTCGAGGAGAGCCGGAGCGACCGCGGTCAGGCGCAGGCGCTGCTTGACCACCTGGACCGGGATGGTGAAGGCCGCTGCGATCGTCTCCTCGGTCATCCCCCTGTCGAGCATCACCTTGAAGGCGCGGAACTGGTCGAGCGGGTGCAGCGGGGCACGCTCGATGTTCTCGGCCAGGGAGATCTCCTCGGCCAGAACGGCGCTGCTCGGATCAGAGACGATGCAAGGGATCGGTGCGGTCCGGGTGAGACGCTTCTTCTTGATCAGGAGCTCCAGAGCCCGGTAGCGCCGTCCGCCGGCGGGCACCTCGTACATGCCGGTCTCCCGACCGGCCTCGTCGAGCACCGGTCGGACATGCAGGCTCTGGATCAGGCCGCCGCGCCGCTCGATCGATGCCGCAAGATCCTCGATCGACTCGCCCGCCTTGACCTGTCGGACGTTGGACTGGCTGAGCACCAGCTTGTTGAAGGGGATTGGCTGGGCGGGTGCGAGGGTGAGCTTCTGAGGGATGTTGGCCATCGTCTGGATCTCCGCGACGGGCGCCGGGGCCTCTCCCCGATTCTCGATCCCGTCACGAAGCGAAGCGCCCCCTCTCACTCTGGAGGTGGCCGATCGTCATCGCGGATCAGCCCGTCCAACTTTCCGCTGAGGGTGTCGAGTCGATCGCGACAATCGGCACTGTCTTGGAACCAGATCTCGATCTCAACGAGATCAAGTGTATCGATATAGGCACTCGAAGGCACTGGGCATCCGGACTCGCGGATCACTCAAATGTTATGCTGATAGCGCCAGACCCGTTCCTCGATCGGAAGATCCGGCGGATGAGGCAGAAGCTGTTTTTTGTCCATTTCGGCATCGGGATCTCCTACACGTTGATCCAAACTCGATTGTAGGACCATCAGCGATAGCATATCGTCACAAATCGAATTCAGTCTGCAGGAAGCGGGCGGGTATCTCCTCCTCCCTTCCCTGCCAGACGACGTGACCGACTTTCCCAACCGTTACGAGGCCCCCTCCCCTTTGCGATAGAGGCGGAGGCGAGGCCTCGAGGTTTCGACAGTCAAATTCGGCCGTGGTGGCGCTGAAGGCCGGAGGCGAGCAGTGACCGATCAGATTGCGGTCACAGGCACCCGTCGGCCGCCTGACGCGATGGCGTGACAGGCCGAGGTGGAACCACTCGTAGGCACGCTGCTCTTCGGCCGATGGCGCCTGCCAATGCCGGCAGTGCTTGCACCGGCCGGTCATCGCGCGGTGGCCCACCGTTGTGTCCCGGTTGTGGGATCATGGCCGCCCTCCCCGCCCCTGCAGGTCCTCGCGAAGCCAGATCGGGGCGATGCAGCGGCGGATGCGGACCTGCCGCGTATCGGCCGACTATGCCAAGTGCTCGATGCGATCGGGATTCGATGTCGCCCGGACCAGGGTCGGGGTATGGAAGATCTACGGTGGTCGGGTCGGATCGAGGCGTCCGACGGCGATCTGATGGAGCAGTTCGGCGAGGTAGCTTTCGTCAGCCGGATACAGGCATGTCCGCCACAAACTGCCGATCGTGCGGCGCAGGTCCGGTTCCAGGGCGAAGGGCCGCGCGCGAGCCCGGCGCCAACCAGCAGCTCGTTCCCGGCGTCGGTCACGCTCGGCCCCCACCCATCGGACGGTACGCAGTGCCATCTCCTCGTCCGGATCGTGCTGTGTGGCGGCGATCTGGTCGGCGAACAGGGATAGCACCTCGCGCTCACGGCGCTGCTTGTGCAGGAAGGCCGCCCGCTTGCAGGACGTATCCTTATAGGCTCGGGTCTATGCCTGTGACAGAAGCGCATCAGGCTGGCCCCTGATGAGCTGCAGCACCGGCAGCACGGTCGTCCTCTTCCGCTACGACGGCCTCAAACCCGCGCAGGCGGCCGAGCAGCCAGTCTGCGGCCTTGCTGGCCTGCGACGCGGCCCGGACGATCGCACGGTTGTCCTCGCGCAGCACCTCCAGCCAGGCGCCGATGTAGTCGGCATGGCGAACCGTCGGGACGATGCCGAGGCTGGTACAGACGAAAGCCGCAGAGATCTCGGCCACGAGCTCCTCACGTGCGTAGCAAGGGCTTCCGTGGCGGGTCTTCATCAGGCGGTCCAGGCGCGAGGCGTGGCCGGTGGCGTGCGACAGTTCGTGGGCCGCGGTCCGGTGGAAGTTGATCGACTCGTGGAAGGCCTCCGGCGGCGGCAGCACGACGACATCCTGGCTCGGGCTGTAGAGTGCCTTGTCACCACCGATCCGGATGGTGACACCGGAGGCGTCCATCAGCTCGCGGAAACGCGGGACAATCAGGTCCTCGCGCGGCGGACGCATCGGTGAGGAGAGTTCGTCCGGCAGACCTTCGCACTGGGCGACGTTGAAGACCGTGAAGCGCTTCAGAAAGGGTATGGCGCGGGCGTCACCGCCTTCGCGATCGGCGCGCCAGCGCTCGTCCTTGGGCGTGAACCGGGCGGCGTAGACCACCATCGTGCCTTGCTCGCCGCAGCGGACGGAGCCGCCGAGCGCCCGGACCTGGTTGAAGGTGAGCCAGCGCTGGGTGGCGTAGCCGTGGGCGACGGCGGCGTCCCAGAGCAGCATGACGTTGATGCCGCTATAGGCCCGGGCCGTACTGGCGTTGCGCGGCATCGCGATCGTGGCCGTTCCAGGCCCCCTGCCCCAGGGTTGGACCCACGGGACGCAGCCGGCCTCGAGCTGGGCGATGATCCGGTCGGTGATCTGCTGATAGAGGTTGGCGCGCTCGGCCGGGGCGACAGGCGCGTCGGAGATTGCAAGAGCCATCTGGGTTCTCCGCGACGGCCGCCGGAGGCCTCTCCCCCGGTCCGATCCGTCACGCGGTGCCCTGCTCTCCTCTGACTCTGGCCCCGACCAGGGCAGACGAGCTGCAGGCAGCTATCCGGGAAGAGAAAGAGGACCAGCGCGCTCGGACGGAGGCCCTACACATCGGAGCACGACGGCCCGACTGATGAAATCGCGGCAGCCTGCGAGCGGCCCGACCCTGATATGTGGCCAGCCGACAGGTATGAAAGCGAGATCACGGATGCGGCCTAGCCCGCGCTGGACGTTCCGGTCAGATCATCGCCCCCGCATTCATGAATCCATGCGGATCAATGGCCTGCTTGAGAGCGCCGAGTAGGGCCAGGCGGGTCGGATCGCCGTAGCGGCTCAGCAAGTCGCGCTTGAACCGGCCGATGCCGTATTCGGCGCTGAAGCTCCCGCCGAGGTCGAGCGCCACCGCGTAGACCGCGTGAGCGACGCCCGCCTCGATCTCTCGCGTGAAGGCGATCCGATCGCGGCCCGGCGGCACCATCAGATTGAAGTGAATGTTGCCATCTCCGACATGGCCGTAGACCGACAGACGCGTGCCCGGAGCATGCGCCTCCACGACCGCGCCGGCCTGGTTCAGGAAGTCGGCGACCGCCGAAGTCGGCACAGCGATGTCGAGCTTGACCGATCCGCCGGCGTGCTTCTCCGCCTCAGGGATGGTCTCGCGGATCGTCCACATCTCGCGCCGCTGCCGCTCCGACTGGGCGAGCGCAGCATCCTCGACGTGACCAGCCTCGATCAGCGCTTCCAGAGTGCCCGAAAGGATATCGTCGAGCGGGATGCGCTCCGAGGATGCGGAGAGTTCCAGCAGCACCGCGCCGCCGGGACCGGACGCGAGCCCGAGTTCGGCGCCGCGCATGTCGGCGACGAGACCCAGCGATGAGGCCGAGATGAGCTCGAAGGCTGAGGCGAGGTCAGCGGTCTCCCGTCGGACCAGAGCGGCGATCGCCGGGATAGGTGCGCCGGCCGCGAGTTGCACCCAAGCCGTGGCACGCCGTGTCTGCGCGGGCCAGAGCTTGAGCACCACCCCGGTCACGATGCCGAGCGTACCCTCGGCGCCGATGAAGAGCTGCTTCAGATCATAGCCGATGTTGTTCTTGCGCAAGGTTCGCATGTCGGAGAACAGCGATCCGTCCGGCAGCACGACCTCCAAGCCGAGCACGAGGTCCCGGGTCATGCCGTAGCGTAGCACCTGCAGGCCCCCGGCGTTGGTTCCGACGTTGCCGCCGAGACGGCAGCTGCCCTCGGCACCGAGGCTCAGCGGCAGCAGACAGCCGCGTGCCTCGGCAGCCGCCTGCGCGTCGGCGAGGATCGTGCCGGCGTCGCAGGCAAGAGTGAAGCCCGTCGCGTCGACGGATCGGATCCGGCTCATCCGCTCGAGCGTCACGACGAGCTGCCCGCGGCCGGGTTCGGGCGTGGCACCGCCGACATAGCTGGTGTTGCCTCCTTGAGGCACGAGGCCGAAGCCGAGGCGCGCTGCCAGACGGACGATTTCCTGGACGTCTTCGGTCGAGCGCGGGCGCAGGACGCCAGGCGTCTGCCCCTGCATCAACGCGCGCTGATCGTGGGTGTAGCGCGTCAAGCTGGCGGCATCGGTGATGAGGCCGCCCTCGCCGAGAAACTCGTGGAAGGCGGATAGATCTGGGGATGGCGAGGACAACATCCGGGTTGGCGCGGCTCGTGGCAGGAGGTGAATGGGATCGAGGCTGACGCCGTCAACCCGGCGCGGCAGGGGGCAGCCACTCTATCCGGGCTCCCCGCCGCGGCAAGAGCAGCCCTACGGTTCGCCATCGGTCCGCCCGATACGCCTTGACTGCCTCGCTAACGCGGACCTAGCTGAACGCCCGGTCCTGCGCGCGCGGACGACCCGACGTGACGTAGTCTGGCCGTTCGCGACCCGTCTGTTTGAGGCTCGGGTGGCGGCCGATCGTACGTCTTGCGCGGCTCAAAAGGGGTTCGAAGTGACCCTTTGCAAGACTATCCGCTCCGTGGATCGGCTACGAATGCTGAGAATTCTCCCGAATATGGGCGCGGTGGCCCAAGCAGCCATCCAGGCGGCGCCTTGAGGGATCATACCGGGCTGATTGACCAGCCAGGATCGCACTTAGGACGGATCCGGCTATCACACCCAACGAGGGGCGCCATTTGAGCTCGCGTCGTAGAGGCAGACGAGGATGCGAGGGCTCCATGTCGAACACCGGGCCAGCAAAGCCACCCGCCATCGACGGCGTTGGGAAGCGCGTCTCGAACCTGGGCGACCCCGACCGGGCTGCAGATGCGGCCCCGGGGCCCCGCGTACCCGACGAGGATTTGGAGAAGCGCCAGGACCAGTTGCTCGACGAAGCCGTCGAGGAGACCTTCCCGGCAAGCGACCCCATCGCGCCGAAGCGCATCACAAGGTAGGTGCCCGATCCTGCAATCCGACGTAGGGGCCCAGCGTTCCGGCGAACTTATTGAGCCTGAGCAACCGCCCCCTGATCGCCATAAAACGCCCAGTTTCGGGCACATCGCCGGGCTCAGTTGACGTCGCTCACCCGCCTTGAACCCAAGATCGGCTCGCGGTGTTCACACAGGTGAGTGAGGTGCTCCGCATGGTCCGAGCCACGGTTCTTCGCTGACGAGCGCCTCATCGCTCCGCGCCGGGGAATTCCGATGCCCAGCCAAGAGCAGATGATGAAGCGCCAGCAGGTTCTGGCCGACTTCGGCGAGTTCGTCCTGCGCAGCGAGAACCTCGACGAGGTGCTCACCGAGGCCTGCCGTCTCGTCGCCGAGGCTTGCGGCATCACCCGCGCCAAGATCCTGGAAATCCAAGAGGATGGACAGGTGCTCTTCGTGAGGGCCGGCGTCGGCTGGGCTCCGGGCATCGTTGGCCGGCTGCGCCTACCCATCAGAGAGCGCTCCTCCGAGACCTTCGCGATCAGGGAAGGCTTGCCGATCATCACGCAAGACATCCGCGAGGAGGAGCGCTTCGATGTCCCCGCCTTCATGAAGGAGGCCGGGGTCATCGCATTCGCCAACGTGCCGATCTTTCTGCCGGGCCGGAAGGCTTACGGCCTGCTGGAGGTGGACGCGACCGAACGGCGCGACTTCGGCAACGAGGACACTGAATTTCTGCGCACCTACGCCATTATTCTCGGGCCGGTGATCGACCGCCTACAGAAGGCGAGTGCCTTGCGCTTGACCGAGGAGCGCTTCCGGCGCTTCGCCGAGCATTCGGCCAACGTGCTCTGGCTCGCCGATCTGGAGAGTGGACGGCTTGATTACCTCAGCCCGGCCTTTGAGCAGGTCTGGGGCATGCCCGCCGAGGACATGCCGGACCTCGCGCGCTGGCTCGCCAGCGTCCACCCGGACGACCGAGATGCCGCCGCGCAGGCGCTGGAGCGGGTTGGCGGTGGCGAGACACTCGTGTTGGAGTACCGCATCCTGCGCGCCTCGGATGACGCCGTGCGCCGCATCCGCGATACCTTCTTCTCGATCCCGGGGATTGACGGACGGAGCCGGTCAGCCGGCGGTATCGCGCAGGACATCACCGTCGATACCGGCCTACGCGCTTACGTGATCGCGGGTAGAGATGATGCCCGGCGTGACCTTGTCGAGGCCCTACAGGCTGGCGGCTACGAGGTGCAAGCCTTTGCGGCCGTTCAGGCTCTCCTCAAGATGACAGGCTCGCTGAGGCCGGGCTGCGTCGTGTTCAACCTGGAGGAAGCCGGCGACATCGTCGTCGCAAGTGAGTTGAAGACGGCACGCGCGCACCTGCCCATGGTGGCGGTCGGCGCAAGCGGGGGCGATATCGGCTTCGGGGTCCGCGTTATGAAGGCGGGAGCGGTCGATTTCCTCGAAGCTCCCTGTGCACCGGAGGCGCTGCTGTTCGCCGTCAAGACGGCGCTCGCCGAGATCCACGCCGAGGCGGATCGGGCGCGCGGGAGCAACGAGGCTCGGAGCCGGATCGTGGCGCTTTCCCCGCGCGAGCGCGCGGTGCTGGAGGGCTTGCTCGCTGGCGGGACCAACAAGACCATCGCTCGTACGCTGGGCCTGAGCCCACGCACGGTGGAGATCCACCGGGCCCGGGTCATGGAGGCGCTGGGCGTCCGCACCTTGCCCGAGGCCGTTCTGATCGCGACGGCCGCCGGTGTGCGTCCCGCCCAACACGACGATGACTAGGGCCTGTCGTGACCTGACGTGATCGAGGGCTGCGGCGAGGCAGAGGACGCCGCTGAAGCTGGCGGCGGTCTTCTCGTAGCGCGTGGCGATGGCTCGCCACTCCTTAAGCCTTGCCCAGAGCCGCTCGACGATGTTGCGGTGGGTGTAGATCCACTCCGGACAGCGCGCGGGAGCCTCGTTGCGCTTGGACGGGATAGCGGGCTTTGTCCCGGCGTCCCGGACGTGTTGCCGGAAGCGATGACTGGAGTAGCCGCGATCCGCGACGACCCATCGCGGAACGCTCGGCAGTTGCTCAAGCAAGGGCAGCGCGTGCGGCAGTTCATGGGCCTGCCCCGGTGCGATCCGGAAGGCGATCGCGCGGCCTGCACCGTCGGCGATCACGCAGGCCTTGGACCCATACCCGCCACGCGATCGGCCAAGAGCCTCACGATCATCTCGCCCGGCTGCAGATCCGCCCTTTTCGCCGCCCCGGCCGCTTTCTGATGCGCACGCATGTTGGTGCCGTCGAGGAACACCATGCCCAGCCGAACGCCGCGCTCCTGCACGAGAGCAAGCAGACGCTCCCAGCCCCCAGCGCGCGACCACCGGATGAAGATCTGCGCGGCCCGCCACCACGGCTCGATCTCGTGCGGGATTGCACGCCACTTGGCGCCGTTCCGACGTCGCCGCTGGATTGCTGAGAGCGTGCGTCGGAGGTCTTGCGGTGGTGTCTTCGGCTTCGGCCGACACGCCTCAACCGGCGGCTCCAGAACAGCCCATGGCGCGTCGCTCAGCATCGTCCCTCCTCCCGGCGAGGGCACAAAACGCGTGCTATGCCAGATGGCTCAGGCGACGACAGACCCGAGATGCTCTGGTTCGAGGTTCGCCCTGCGGGGCTCGTTCCTCTCGCAGGCCGCGCAAGTGCGAGTTGCGTTAGCCCGGCTCCGATGCGATAGCCCGCGCAGGGTGCGCGATCCGTCGTTCGGATCGGCAGGTTGAGCGCTGGTCGGGCCGCCAGCGCCGGAGACCCGTGCCCGTGTCGTCCCCTTCCCGCGCCGCTCTGCGGCCGCCGCGCCGCCGTCTGTCGGCGCTCCGCAACATGCTCGTCAGCGAGGCCGGCGGCGGCCTCGTCCTGATGGCCAGCGCCGCGCTGGCGCTGGCCGTCGCCAACTCGCCGCTCAAGGACGCCTACTTCGCAGCCCTCAAGGCCTATCTCGGCCCGCTCTCGGTCCTGCACTGGATCAACGACGCCCTGATGGCGGTGTTCTTCCTCCTCGTCGGGCTGGAGATCAAGCGCGAGGTGCTCGACGGACGTCTGCGCACCTGGCCAGACCGGGTGCTGCCCGGCCTGGCCGCGATCGGCGGCATGGCCGCGCCGGCCATCGTCTACACCGCGGTCAACTGGAACTCCCCCGAGACGCTGCGGGGGTGGGCCATCCCGGCCGCCACCGACATCGCCTTCGCGCTGGGCGTCCTGGCTCTCCTCGGGTCCCGGGTGCCGGTCTCACTCAAGATCTTCCTGACGGCGCTCGCCATCATCGACGACCTCGGGGCCGTGCTGATCATCGCGCTGTTCTACACCGCTGACCTGTCGCTCCCGATGCTGGGCGGGGCCGCGGCGACGCTCGCCGTGCTCTACGGCCTCAACAAGGCCGGCGTGGCACGCCTGTGGCCCTACCTGCTCCTCGGCATCCTCCTCTGGGTGTTCGTGCTCGCGTCGGGCGTCCACGCGACCATCGCCGGCGTGCTGCTGGCGCTGACCATCCCGTTGCGCCTCAGCGCCGGCAAGCCGGACGACCCGACCTCGCCGCTGCATATCCTGGAGCACGCGGTCCATCCGTGGTCGGCCTACCTCATCCTGCCGATCTTCGGCTTTGCCAACGCCGGCGTGTCGCTGGCGGGTATCACGCCGCACATGCTCTTCGACCCCGTGACGCTCGGCGTGGCGCTGGGCCTGTTCGTCGGCAAGCAGGTCGGGGTGTTCGGCCTCGTCTTCGCTGCCGTGAAGCTCGGGTTGGCACAGCGCCCGGCCAATGCAGGATGGTGGCAGGTCTACGGCGTCTCGCTCCTCTGCGGCGTCGGCTTCACCATGAGCCTGTTCATCGGCCTGCTCGCCTTCGCGCATGCCCCCGAGCTCGAGGCCGAGACCAAGGTCGGCGTGCTGCTCGGCTCGCTCGCCTGCATGGCCGCCGGGGCGCTGGTCCTGCGGCTCGCCCCGGCCCGACTGCCTCGCTGCTGAACCGGGACCGGCCGCGTTCCATCGTGCCGCGGTCACCTCTCCGACATCCGAGGACCAGGTGAGCATCATGCCCCGTCAGTTCCCGCGGCGCCGTCCCGGCGCCATCGAGGGCCGTCTGTCCGATCTCATACTCGCTCTGACCGGGGTCCTGCTCCTCGGGATGGGAATGCTGATGCTGCTGTCGTGGCTTTCGGATGGTGCCGAAGGCGCCGTGGCCGGGTACGGCATCGTGCGGGATTCCTGAGATCCAGCCCCTTCCGGCCCGACGACCGATGACGATGTTCACCGCGACACTGCGCGAACTCTACGAGGAGGACACCGGACGCGCGCACCGCTTCCGCTACGCCCTGCTCGTGTTCGACGTGGCGACCATCGCCTTCGTGGTCGTCACCTCGTTCCTGCCGCTGAGCCCCTGGATCGTCGCCTGCGACGTGGCGGTGGGTCTGTGCGTGCTCCTCGACTTCGCCGCCCGCCTGCGCATCAGCCGCGCACCGCTGCGCGAGTTCCGGCACCTGAGCACCTGGACGGACCTCGTGGCGGTGACCTCGTTCCTCGCCCCGTTGCTGGTCGAGGGCGTCGGCTTCCTGCGCATCCTGCGGACGCTGCGCATGCTGCGCACCTATCACCTGTTGGAGCGGCTGCGGCAGGACAGCGGGCTGTTCCGCCGCAACGAGGACGCGATCCTGGCCGCGACCAACCTCGTGGTCTTCGTCTTCGCGATGACCGGCATCGTCTACGCCACCCAGCACGGCTCCAACCCAGCCATACAGACACCGATCGACGCCCTGTACTTCACCGTGACGTCGCTCACGACGACGGGCTACGGCGACATCACACTTCCGGGACCGACCGGCCGGCTGTTGTCGGTCTTCGTGATGATCTGCGGCGTGACGCTGTTCTTCCGCCTCGCGCAGGTGGTGTTCCGCCCCTACAAGGTCCGCTTTCCCTGCACCGCCTGTGGGCTGCAGCGCCACGAGCCGGACGCCGTGCACTGCAAGGCCTGCGGCAACATCCTGAACATCCCCGACGAGGGTGCGTACTAGCCGCCATCTGGTGCAGCGCCGCGGAGCCGGCAGTAGCGATCCTCGAGGTCGGCGAGGTCGGACGGGTCCGCCACGTCGCGGCGGGCGGCGGCGATGACGAGGCCGGCATGCCGGGCGAGGTCCGCCGCCCGATCCGGCCGCCTCTCGACCTCGGCGACGCGGGCGAGCACGTCGAGCATCCGGCCCAGGACGTGGACCGACCCGGCCGCGTTCTGCCGGATCATGTGGAACATGGCGTCGCACAGCCCGTCGTAGTCCGTGACGGGATGGATCAGCACGGTGCGACCCGCGCGCAGCACCACGCCGGTGGGCAGGTGCCGCGGCGCGATCCGGCACAGCGCGTCGCCGAGATGGTCGACGACGCTGCCGGCGGTGAACGGGTCGTTGATGCCGGGCGAGAGAGCTCGGACCGCGATCTCGACCAACTGCCGGACCGAGTATTCCGGATCCTGGAGCGCGGCGGGACGCCGCCCCAGCGTCACCGCGTCGAGAATGGCGGTCTCGGCGCCCTCGACTGGCGCGGACAGAAACGCGATCGGGAAACCGCTCGGCACGTAGTCGCCGGGCCGTACCCGCAGGGTGACCGAGATCCCGCGCTCGTGGGCCCAGTCCGCCAAGGCGTCCTCGTCGAGGGCCTGCACGTAGCCGCCGCCTGTCGCGGCCACGGCCCTTCCGGTCGGAGGATTGCCGGGACGGTCGGCCCCCGGCTCGTCCCGGGTATGGGTCGCGATGGCCTTGCAGAGGTCCTGCTGGACGGCGTCGACCACGGTCTCGATGTTGATGCTCGTGGCTATGTGGTGGACGAACCAGACCAGCGTGCCGACCGCAACCAGCGCGAGGACGAGGGCGCCGGTAATGGCGAGGTGCGGGACGAACGGGTCTTCCTCCACCGTCCGCACCGTGCGCAGAACCATCAGCGCGTAGGCGAAGGCACCGAGAAAGATGCCGAGGACGGTCTGGTTACGGCCATCCCGGATGAAGTTGCGCAGGAGTCGGGGGCCCATCTGACCGGAAGCCAGGGTCAGGGCAGCGATGGTGATGGAGAAGGTCGTGCCGGCAACCCCGATGTTCGAGGAGGCGATGGCGCTGAGCAGCGCCCGCGCGCCCTCGGCCCCGCCCGAATAGCCCCAGTTCGTGTCCGGCGAGGAGGGATCGAAGCCGGCGACGTGGGCCGTCTCCAGCCAGACACCGAACTGGGCGAGCAGGATGCAGCCGAGGACGACGAGGGCCGGGCGGAGCCAGAACAGGTCGCCGAGGATCTCCAGCCAGGCTTTGACGCGCGCGTTCATCGTTGCGGACCGATCCCTTTCGAGCCCGGCAACGACCGGCACGATGGGGCGTTCCGGAAGACCGCTGGCGGGAAGGACACGCCTTGATCTCGATCTTCGACCTCGCCGCGATGCTGCTGACGCTGTCGGCTCTGTTCGGCTGGCTGAACCGCCGCTTCCTGCGCATGCCCCACAGCATCGGCCTGCTCGTGATGGGGCTTCTCGCCTCGCTCGCCCTCGTGCTCGTCGACGTCGCCTTCCCGGCGCAACACCTCTACCAAGACCTCACCCGCGTCCTCGACCAGGTCGACTTCACCGGCGTCGTCATGAACGGCATGCTGGCCTTCCTGCTGTTCGCCGGCGCCCTGAACCTCGACCTCCGGACGCTCCGGGAGCGGGCCATGGCGGTGGCGACCCTCGCGTTGCTCGGGACCGTCATCTCGAGCGCCTCGGTCGGTGCGGCCTTCTGGGCGGCGGGGCAGGCGCTCGGCAGCCCGGTGCCCCTCGCCTGGGCTCTGGTGTTCGGGGCGTTGATCAGCCCGACCGACCCCGTGGCGGTGCTGGCCACCCTGAAGAACGTGGAGGTGCCGGAAGCCCTCGAAGTCGAGATGCAGGGCGAGGCGCTGTTCAACGACGGCATCGGCATCGTGCTGTTCACGGTGCTCGTCGCCGTCGCGTCCGGCCGAGGTGGCGAGGCGATGAGCGCGGGCGGGGTGGCGACGCTGCTCCTCCACGAGGCCGGGGGCGGCGTGCTGCTGGGCATCGTGACCGGCTACGTCGCCTACCGCGCGATGAAGGCCATCGACGATTTCCCCGTGGAGGTGCTGATCACGCTGGCCCTCGTCACCGGGACCTACGCCATCGCGCAGAAGCTCGGGGCGAGCGGCCCGCTCGCGGTTGTCGCCGCCGGGCTGCTGATCGGCGAGCGCGCGCCGCGCTACGCGATGAGCGACACCACCCAGAAGTACGTCTCGGCCCTGTGGACGCTCGTCGACGAGGTGCTAAACTCGGTCCTGTTCCTCCTGATCGGCCTCGAGGTGCTCGTCCTGCGTTTCCAGGTCTCCGGGCTGGCGCTGGCAGCCTGCGCAGTGCCCATCGTGCTCGTCGGGCGCCTCGTGGCGGTCACGACGCCTGTCCTCGCGTTCCGCTGGGGCGGCAACCTCTCGCTCGGCAACGTTCCGTTCCTGACCTGGGCAGGCGTGCGCGGCGGCATCTCGGTGGCGCTGGCGCTCTCGATCCCGGAGAGCGAGGCCAAGCCCGCCATCCTGGCGGCGACCTACGCCGTGGTGCTGTTCACCATCATCGTGCAGGGATCGACCCTCGGCCTCGTAGCACGGCGGACCCTCCGAGCGAGCTGACTGTGGCCGAATCTCTCTCCGTCGATGCGAGCTGGCGGACGGAACCCCGAGGGCTCGGTTGAGAAGCGTGACGTGCGGGCGACAACGTCGCTCAGATGCGCGGCCTGCCGGACGCAGAACGGTGGGATCCACCCCGAGCGGCCACCCGGCTCTCGATCCGCCGCCGCCGCAGGAACGTATCCCGGTAGCCGGCCTTCAGGGCCCAACAGCCGGGAACTGCCTGCCCCGTTCAGTGTGCCGGCGAGCGCTCCGATGCGTCCGGCAAGCGCTTCTTCCTTCTGCGCTTGCTCACCTTCAACACCACGTCCGCGTTGTCCTCAGTGATGCGCTCGGCCAGCGCGAAATCGTGAAGTTCCGCGGTCGCACCGTCTCCGACGCGCGGCACTTCGGTCAGGGCGTGGAACGCGGCGCGAACGATCTCCTTCTTCCTCGCCTCCGGATGCCGTTCACGGATCGCAGAACGGATCGCCTTCGGCTTCATCCCCGGGGCGGCGATCTCTCTCAGCGTCTCTGCGATCTCTCCGATCGATGCCATACCGCTTCCCTGCACCTCACCCTTCCGGCCGGGTCACAAACCCGCCAGCCGATGCGACGTTCCGATGACACGGTCACCCAGCCGGCTTCTCCGCGAGGCGCAGTGTTCACGCGGGCGTGAGGTCTTATCGCAGCGCCGGGTTCTTCCTGAGACCGGAACACGTCGGCGGCGTGCTCGGAATGCGGCGCGCCCTCTCTTCGGCGGCCCCTGCGAGGCCTGTGGCTCCCTCTCCCCCCATGGACTGGAACGCGCTAGTTGGTGCCCCGTTCGCGGGCTCAGCCGGTTCGGAAAGTCGGGCGACCGATAGAGAGTGCTCTTCCGCCTCGCCCAGGTCGTGTTCCGCCCCTACAAGGTGCGCTTCCCCTGCACCGCTTGCGGGCTGCAGCGTCGCGAGCAGGATGCTGTGTACTGCAAGGCGTGCGGCAACATCCTGAACATCCTCGAGGATGGGGCCTACTAACGGTCATAATCGGGCGCTCGATACCTGCGGCGAGACTCTGCTGGCGCCCCTTATACGACATGGCGGCTCGAGATCTTTCACACCGAAAGCCGACGTTCACTGCTTCGGTTTGATGCTGTCATGCTCGCAATTGGCCGCCTCAATCGCTGCACCATTGTCGAGGGCCCATGAGCAGAGCGCCTCGAAGGGCTGACGTAGTGAATGGCCAAGTGGCGTGATCGCATACTCGACGCCGATTGGAGCGGTCGGCAGCACTGTCCGGGTCACCAGACCGTTGCGTTCCAGCCGCTTCAGCGCGTCCGCTAGCGCCTTGTGCGTGATGCCATCGAGCCGCCGTTTGATCGCGTTGAACCGGGCCGGTCGCGGGCAAAGCACCGTGAGGATCAGGATCGTCCACTTGTCGGCGATCTTGTCCAACACCGGACGGACCCGCGCCATGTTGGCGAGCGCGCACTCGGACGCGGCATCGAGATCGGTATCGTCGACCATATCTAGGCTAACCTAAGTGCGTTCTTGATAGCAGATATACGTTCTGTATCTCTGAGGCCATCACGGATGAAGGGATGCCCTGATGGCCCGCATGGTGGACAAAGTTGCTCTCGTGGTCGGCGGGGCGAAGGGCATCGGCCTTGCGGTGGCCGAGCGGCTGGCGATCGAGGGCGCGTCGGTCGTCTTCACCGGGCGGCGCACCGACGAGGTCGAGGCCGCCGCTGCGAGGATCGGGAAAGGGGCGCGGGGTCTCGTCGCAGACGCAGCCCTACAGGAGGATCTGCACCGCGTCGTCGCGACGGTGCGGGAGACGCATGGCCGGATCGACGCGCTCGTCCTCAACGCGGGCATTTCGGAACCGGCGACCCTGCGCGACGGGACGCCGGAGCACTTTGACCGGCACTTTGCCGTCAACGTGCGTGGGGCCGTCTTCGGGCTACAGGCCGCTCTGGGGGTGATGGGGCAGGGTGGGTCCGTCGTTCTGATGGGATCGATCGCCGACGCCGCAGGCATCACGCCGTACGGGACCTATTGCGCGACAAAGGCGGCGCTACGTTCCTACGCACGCACATGGACAGCGGAACTAGCCCCACAGGGCATCCGCGTGAACGTTGTGGCCCCCGGCCCAACCGACACCGCCATGATGGCGAGCGTGCCGGAGGAGGGGCGGGCCAGGCTGATCGCGCCGATCCCGCTCGGCCGGATGGCCCGTCCTGAGGAGGTGGCAGCGGCCACGCTGTTCCTCCTCAGCGACGAGGCGAGCTTTGTCGCGGGAGCCGAACTGTGCGTCGATGGCGGGATGCGACAAGTCTAGCTTCCCCAACCCCGGTTTCAGCGTGTCCGCTTCGGCCAGTTTGCGTCCCCGAAGCGGATCGTCGCCAAACCGCCCGACTGAGACGCTCGCCCTCTCCCGCTGCAGCGGAATCCGGCGGCGCAGCCTCGCCGCTTTCGGGTATGGTGCGCCGTGGAGCGCGCGCGGCTCCCTTCGGCGGGAGGGGCCCGTGCGGCTTCGCGCCGATGTCGTTCGTGCCCGCCGCCCGATCCTGGAAGCGCCGCCGATGCCGAACCGAGTCCAGTCGGCCCTCCGCGCGGTCGCCGAGGTCGGCGTCGGCCTGTTGGCGGCGTGCAACCGGCTGCGCCTGCCCGGAACGGCCAACCCCTTCGTCGTCGGCGTTCACGAACCGATGCGCGCGGAGCTGACGCTGGAGAACCTGCCCGTCACCGGCGCGATCCCGCCCGGCCTCGACGGCCTCTACCTCAAGATGGGGGCCAACCCCGTCCGCCCGGCGACGCGGGGTCACGACTGGTTTCTCGGCGACGGCATGGTGCACGGTCTCGCGCTCGAGGGCGGCCGGGCGCTGTGGTATCGCAACCGCTGGATCAACTCGCGCACGGCCGCCACGGCGCTCGAGCGGCCAGCGGCGCCCGGGCCGCGGCGGGGCGGCAACGACACCGTCAACACCAACGTCGTCGAGATCGGCGGCCGGATCTTCGCGGTGGTGGAGGCCGGCAGCTTCCCCGTCGAGCTCGCGCGCACCCTGGAGGAGCAGCGCTACAACCCGTTCGACGGGACGCTGGCCGGCTCCTTCACCGGGCACCCGCACCGCGACCCGCTGACCGGCGAGACTCACGCCGTCGCGTATGACGGCCGCGTCTGGGAGAGCGTGCGCCACGTCGTCCTCGCACCGAGCGGGCAGGTCGTGCGCGACGTGCCGGTCGCGGTCGCGCACGGCCCCTGCATCCACGATTGCGCGATCACCGCGCGCTTCGTGATCGTGCTGGACCTGCCCGTCACGTTCTCGTTCCGGGCCCTGCTCGCCGGGTACCGCTTCCCGTTCCGCTGGAACCCCGACCACGGGGCCCGCGTGGGCCTCCTCCCCCGACAGGGCGAGGGCGCCGACATCCTCTGGTGCGCCGTCGAGCCCTGCTTCGTGTTCCACACCGCCAACGCCTACGACGACGCCGACGGGCGGGTGATCCTCGACGTCATCGCCTACGGGACAGTGTTCGCCTCGCCCGGGGGCGGGCTCGACACACCGGGCCGGCTCGAACGCTGGATCATCGATCCGTCGACGGGTCGGGTCGAGCGGCGCGTGACCGACCCCGCGGCGCAGGAATTCCCCCGCATCGATGAGCGGCGCCTCGGGCAGCGCCACCGCTACGTTTACACGGTCAGCGTCCCGGCCGACGGCAACACGCAGCTCGCCGGTGCGACGCAGCTCTACAAGCACGACCTCGAGACGGGCGAACGCCACGTGCACGACTTCGGCCCCGATCACGTCCCGGGGGAGTTCGTCTTCGTCCCGGCGCGGACCGGGTCCGGCGAGGACGAGGGCTGGCTCGTCGGGCTCGTCATCGACACCGCCCGCGACGCGACCGACTTCACCGTCCTCGACGCGCGCGCGTTCGACGCCCCGCCCGTGGCCCGGGTCCGCCTCGGACACCGGATCCCGCCGGGCTTCCACGGCAACTGGTTCCCGGCGCGCACCCCGGCTTGAGGGGCCGGGTGCGGTGCCGGGACCGGCCGCTGCCGGGCCCTCAGGCCGCGGCCGTCCGGCCGATCACCGCCGTCACCGGGTCGCCGGGACCTCCCGCGGGCTTGAGGACGCGTCTCTCGACGCGGGTGAAGCCGGCGCGCTGGAGGTACAGACCGACGAGCTGGGCATGTCCCGCGCCGTCGAGGGCTGTCCAGATGGCCACCGCCTTGGTCGGGAAGCAGCGGTTCGAGAAGCTGATCACCGCCGGGGCGCCGGGGCGCAGCACGCGCGCGATCTCGGACAGGACGGCCACGGGGCGCTGGAGATACTGGACCGAGACGCAGATCAGTGCGGCGTCGACGCAGGCCGTGTCGAGCGGCAGGCGCGGCTCGGCGTTGAGGTCCTGCACGAAATGCCGGGTCAGGCGCGGGTTGGCGGCGAGTTCGGCCGCGTTCAGGCCGTGGCCGGTGACGCTGGCATAACCGACCTCGTCCGGCAGGTGGCTGACCCAACTCGACATCAGGTCGAGGACGTCGCCGCCCGCCGGGACGATCTCCCTGTAGAGGTCGGTGACCGCCCCGATGGCGGCGGCATCGATATGGGTCACGAAGCGCGGCTGCGCGTAGAACGCGGGATCGGGATCGCGGTCGTGCTTGGCGAACGCCTCGGGGGGAAAGTCCGGCAGATCCTGCGTCATCGGCGAGCGCGCCTCCGGGTCGAACGGCGCGCCGGCTCCGACAGCCGGCGCCCAAACCGTGGATTGCGTGCGCCGTTAGAGAGAGCCCGGCCGCCCCTCGGCCAGGTGTCCACGTCGCCGCATCAGCGTCGGGGGTGCGGGCACGGACGGCGTCACGGGTCGGAGACGACGTTGCCGCCGCTTGTCCGGCCCGCTGGAGGGGCGCTCCTCATCACACCGGACCGGCCGTTGACGCCGTCGGAGATCGGCCGGCCGAACGCCGGAGCGCGGGCCGACAAGCCGCTTCGTCCGAGCCGTTCACGGGAAACGCGGCGCGAAGTTTCGGGATGAATAATCGCCGCTCGGCCCGGCATAAATCGCGCACTTTCTCAATGTACTTGTCATCGTCACATCGATGGCGTACAGATACAGCATCGATTTTTGGCCAGGTATCCGGCCGTATCGCCTCAACAGGGCGAGCGTTCTGCATCTCTCCCATTTTCGACATCCGGCGACCGGGCGCGTGTGATCCACGCGCCCGCCCTATCTATTTGCCTTCACTGATATGGAATACCTATGACCATCGGCACCGTTAAATGGTTCAACGACACCAAGGGCTTCGGCTTCATCCAGCCGGATGACGGCGGCAAGGACGTGTTCGTCCACATCTCGGCCGTCGAGCGCGCCGGCATGCAAGGCCTGAACGAGGGCCAGAAAGTCTCCTACGAGATGGAGACCGATCGGCGGACCGGCAAGCAGTCGGCCGGCAGCCTTCAGGCCGCCTGAGTCTCACGCGTCAGCCCCAGACGCCCGTCGAAGCCGTTCCCGTCGCGGAGCGGCTTCATCCATGTCCCGCCACCAGGGCCGACGTCCGGTGCGCCTGCGGAGAATTCGTGAAACCTTTGAAAACCGATCACCTCGTCGATCGTCTCGCAGAGACGGCCAGAGCGCGGCAGGCCACACTGGCCCGGTTCCGGGCGCGCCCCGCGGCCGACGATCCGGGCCTCCTCGCTCGGCAAGCCGCGCGGCACGCGGTCATCCAGGCGCGAGACCTCCGGGCAACCGAACGGGAAGCCGTTCGTCTGGCCGCCGCGGTCAAGCACGAGGCTGAGGTCCAGGCCGCGCGGGCCCGCGCCGCGGCCGAGTCCGACCGTCTGGCTGCCGAGAAGGCGGAGCAGCAGGTTGCCCGCGCTGCCGAACAGAAGGCTGCACGCGACGCACGGTTTGCGGCCCGCAAGGCGCGCGCACGCCGCTAGGCCGCACCCGGCCCGCACGCGCCATCACTCCGGAGGACGACGCATGTCTCACAAGTTCAAGATCGGCCAGCATGTCCGGCAGCTGGGGATCAGCTACGCGGGCAGTAAGAGCACCGTCGACGGGCTCTTCGAGGTGATCCGCCTGACGCCGGACGACCGTTCCGGCGAGCCGACTTACCGTATCAAGTCCGCGAGCGGCGAGCGTGCCGTGCGGGAAGGCGAGCTCACGCCTGCCTGAATCGTCTCGGGCGGACGGGCCCCGCGGACGACCGCGTGGCGTTCCGTGACGCGCGTCCGCCACGACGCATCGGCCCGGCTGAGGGCGTCCCCGGGCGGACCGAGCGAGGCCTTTGCGATCCATGACGACGAAGGACACCCACTCGGCCGACGCGGCGATGATCGAACCCAATCAGACGGCCTTCATCCTCAAGGTGACGCGGCCCGACGAGGCGGAGCTTTCGGGCCGGTTGGTCATGTTCTACGCGACGATCACCACCTCGGAGGACGAGGCGCTGGCGATCGTGCGCCGCGCGGTGAAGGCCGATGCGGCGGTAGAGCCGACGGGCGTCCGCCTCTCTCAGCAGACCGCCAGCGCCCTCGATCTGGAGGCGGGCCTCGCACGGGCCCTCTGACACGACGGCCACCTTGCCGCGCCGCGAGACCGCGCGAAGAAGCCGCAGCGCCCCCATCATAGCCCGCAACGTCTTCCAGTTGCACCGATCCCCCGGGCCGGGATCACGCTCGCGTTGGACCTCTGGGCAGGACGGCGCGTTGTGGCAGGCGGCGATGAGGTGAGGACGTCTGCCATGAACATCGAACGCTTCGCGGAAACCGAGACGACGCTCGCCGTCGCGGACCGCCTCTGGCGCGCCGAGATGCGTCGTGTCTTCGGACCCGACGCAGTTCTGCTCCACGGCTATGGCGCGGAGCGGCAGGGTGCACCGGGCACGCGGTTGCGCACGGCCTTCGAGGCGAGACGGAGCGCGATTGCGGCGTGGCGGCACGCGCGGCGCCCGACGGCCTGAGCCACCCGCCCGCCGGGTCGAGGCGCCGCTTGGCCCCCCCGTCGCCGACGCTCCCGCCGAGCGCCCGGCTTGCGCCGGAAAGCCGCCCTGGCGCACAGCACCCGCCCCTCGCATCTCCGCCATCAGCCACATCCCCGCCGCACGACGGCAATCGAGGACAGACCGATCGCGAGCAAAGCACGAGTCTGCGGCGGCCCGAGCCAGGGCGTCCCGCGGCCCCCCGAGCGCACCGTCCCCGGCCGGTCATGCGGTTCCTGCACGATGTGCTGCCGTGTTCTGGCGATCCCGGCCCTCGACAAGCCGGCAGGGGTCGTGTGCCGGCACAACACCGGAACGGGCTGCGAGATCTACCGCGAACGCCCGGAGGCCTGCGCCCGGTGGTACTGCCTCTGGCGCAAGATCGACGCCCTCCCGGACGCGCTCAGGCCCGATCGATCAGGCGTGATGTTCTCGCTCGATATCCGCTCGCCCGCGGCTGATACGGCGGATGGGGCCTGCATCGTCGGGCGCGCACGCGAGGGTATGCGCGCTTTCGACCGGCCGGACGTGATCGAGGCCTTCGCCATGTTCGTTCGCGAGGGCTCCTGGCCCGTGTGGAAGGCGACCGAACATGTCACGACCCTGGTGCATCCGGGTCCGCAGATCTCCCCGCCCTGACCGACGGCGGTGCGGTCCAGGGCGGGTGCCGGGACGCGCCGTGACTCGGCAGGCGCGCGGGCGCCCGGCCCTCGTCCCGGCGGGCCGCGGAGCGTCCCCCTATCGATGGGCGTGGTGACCGACGCAGGCCCGGGCCTTGACCCGGGCAGCCGGACGCTTCGGCCAGCATACCGCGGCGGCCTGCCGGAAACTTCGATTATCAGCGGACCCGTATTTTTAAGCTCAGGTGGCGCCGCGATGTGCTATGTATCCGCACGGGACGGCATTCGCCGCCCGCACAGGAGATTCCGATGACCATCATCCGGTGGCTGATCTCCAGAACGATTCACTTTTTCCTTGGCAGCGCGCAAGAGCGCAGGTCCGATGCGATCGCCAAGCGAAAGGAAGCCGGGACCTTCGAGGGGGCGTCGGCGAGCAAGGGCCGGGATTTCGAAGCCAATTACGCCGCGGCAGCTCAGCTTCTCAGAGCGCGGATCGATCGGGAATTTCCCGACGCCTACTACGCGCGGCTGAGTTCCGGGAGAAACAGCTCCTACGATTACGGGCAGGATCGCGCGCTCGCCATCGACACCATGTCGATCGCCATAGCGATGGCGTTGCGGAACGGCGCGACCGTTCCGCAGGCGGCCGCCGCCGGGGCGGCGAGCATCGGCATCTGACGGGCGACGCGGGGCATCCGTGCCTCGAAGGACGAGGGCGCGATTCCGCGGGCGTTCGGCCGGCGGCGGCGCGTCACGCCGTCGTGGCCTCTGCCAAGGTGCGCGTCCGCTCGATCATCGCGGGGCGGACCGTGTGAAGGCTGCTCGCGCGAGCGGGAGCCGGCCCGCGTCTCGCACGGGAGTTCGGCGCGGAGGCCGTCGAGGACCGCTGTCCGTCGCTCCGGACCGTCGTCGCGCAGGATGAAGCGCTGCGGGCTATCCTGAGCGGCCGCGAGCTCGGCCGGGTCCGCCCGGACGATGAGCGCTCGCAGCGCGTCCAAGCACGTCTCACGATCGATCATCGCACAGCGATCAGGGAGCTAGCGGCAGAGACGATTTCGGTATCAGGCCCTCGACGCGCAGCTTCAATCGCGTAGCTCTGATTGTCTCGATGGACCGCCACGAAATATTCCGGGCCAAGCCCTCGGTTTCCAGATCGGTGAGTTGATCGATCAGCCGGCCGCTCTCGAGGAGGCCGGGTCGCTGCGCCATACGGACGACCAACCGGGCCAGCTTCCGCATCACCGGGCATGGCCGGGGTTGGCCGGGCTCTACCACCCGGCTTGGCCGTGACGAGCGGGCATCGCCCTCAGGCCTTCCGGGGCGGCCTCATGGCCGCCGCGACGGAGCCCTTGACCGAGGGCGCCGAGGCATTGGTCTTGGGCACAGGCTTCTTCGGCTTCTTGACTTCGCGATTTCCGCGCTTCTGTTCCGCTGCCATGATCTCGCTCCTCGATACGATGACGGACCGGACGGAGTTGTCTTCACCGTTCGGGCGTCGGCTGATCTGGGAGCAACCGGATTGCGGTCGCGATCGGGGTCTCGAAGGCGCCGAAGACGGCAACGAGGCGGTCGCTTGCCCAGAGTTCGGTATGATGCCCCGCGATCAGACCCGCTGCCTGCCGCTTGGCATCGCCGTCGTTGCGCGCTGTGATGACGCAAGTCGTGAGCACGCCACCGGTCGGGGCGAGCCGATGGACCTGATAGGCGCGGCGCGCGTGTCGTGAGCGGGGCCGGGCGGGAAAGGTGATGAGGTCTGCCACGCGCGCCTGTCCGTTGCAGGCGGGGGCATGGACCCTCAGCCACCGGAGCCTGGATCAACCGATCCGGTGATGTCGGCACTCTGCGCTTTCATGACGGACAAAGATAGTCCTGACCCGGGGGCGCCCCCGCGGCCCGCCGGGATCGGCTTCTTCGTCGGCCTGGGGCGGAGCTTGCCGCGATCGACCGGGCAGCGGGCCCGGCGCGCGGCGCGACAGGTCCGCTCGGGACCTGCGGCCAGGGTCCGTCAGACGCGCGGGATCGGCGCGAGAGCGCCGATCGGCCGCGATCGAAGCGATCGGTTGCGCGATCCGGCAGGGACGATGCAGCCGACGGACCGGCAGGCCTCAGGGTCTGGCACCGGTCGCCCGCGCGTGCTCCAGGAAGAAGCGGATCATCTCCTGGCTCGCGTCCGGGCCGCGCGGGTCGGTGAACGAGCCGGCCGGGCTGCCGCCCGACCAGGCGTGCCCGGCTCCGTGCACGACCCACTGCTCCACGACGGCGCGGCCGGACGCGTCCGTCCGGACGGTGCGGGTGTAGTCCACCCCGTCCGGTGTCCGGCCCTGGGTCGCGGATGTGCGGAGCTCCGGATCGGAAGGCCCCTGCGCGGTCACGCGATCGCCGTTGGCCGCGTGCACGGTGCGGTCGCGGTCACCGTGGAACACGATCAGCGGCACGGCGTGGCGCTCCCCCGTCGCGGGCGCGCCGACGCCCTTCATGGCCGCGAAGGCCGAGGGCACGTCCCGCGCGGAACCGCAGGCCAGGCCGGAATGGACGCCGATCGCCGCGAACAAATCGGGGTGGGTCATCGCCAGGATCGCGGCGGCGGCCCCGCCTGCCGACAGGCCTGCCGCGTAGACGCGCCTGTCATCGGCCGAGAACTCCGCGATCACCTGCCGGACGATGCCGGCGATCAGGGCGGGCTCGCCGCCCTCCCGCTGCTGGTCACCGGGCTCGTACCAGTTCCAGCACCGCTGCAAGTTGGCCGAACGCGGCTGCTCCGGATAGACCACGAGGACGCCGCGCGCCTCGGCGACCGCGTTCATCCGCGTGCCTGCGGCGAAGTCGTCCGGGTTCTGCGTGCAGCCGTGCAGCATCACCACGACGGGCAGCGCCTGGCCGGTGTAGCCGCTCGGTACGTAGACCTTGTAGTTCCGGGTCCCGGCCGCGCCGGTGAAGGTGCGGGCCTCGAAGCGTGCCCCCTCCGGAAGCCCGGCCGGGGCCGGCGTCGCGCCGCTCCGCCCGTCGCGATCCGGGTCCACGCCGGCCTTCGCCAGCGCCTCCTGGATGGTGCGCATCACGTTGCCGGCGATGTCGCCTCCGAGTTCGGCGTGGGGATGCCGGCCCGAACGACTTCCAGTTGTCTCCGGCGCGACCCAGGCTTCGCCGGGAGCGGAGGGCGCGACCATGTCGAGGATGTCGGCCGCGTCCGCGGTCCGCACCTCCGCGGCGCTCCGACCCGCCTCCGACCACAGTTTGAACGCCGCGGCCTGCCGCTCGTGAAGCTTGGCCATCGCCTCCGCCGCACGGGCGGCACGGGCCGGGTCGACCTTCGGGAATGCGAAGCGCGCGAAGGCGGTCTTCGTGGTGTGATCCATCGGACAGGTCCTGGGTAAGGGAGAGCGGGCGCGGCGGAATCTCCAGTCGCGTCGGCGGGAAGACGTCAGGTCGTCCGGTCGGCGAGCGCGGCCTTGACCGCGGGACTGGCCTGGAAGGCGCCGAGCACCTCGACCGAGGCGATGGCGGCGCGCGCCAGTTCGGGCGTGACGTCGAGGGCGATGCTGGCCAGCCCGAGCACCTGGATATGCAGCGGCGCGCCCGCGTCGCGCGCCGCCTCGAGCGCTTGCTTCGTGTAGTGCGACAGGCCGAGGCTGAGCTGTTTCCGGCTGACGGACTGCCTGACAGCCTCGCCCTGGCGCTCGATCTGATTGCGCACGGCGGTTCGAATGAAATCGGCACGGTTGGCGTAGAAGCCGTCGCGGACCATCAGGTCGATGTGGCCGAGGTCGACGAACCCGAGGTTGAGCGTGATCTTCTCGCTGTCCGGCAGCTTGGGTCGCAGATCGTGCACCTTATCCGCCATTCTATCCATCCATGGACCATCCCGTTGGATGGTCTGAAGATGGTAAGCGCGCGCGGCGGCGCAAGGGGGGCGTTGCGCGCCCGTCTCGGATGGGCGGGATCACGCCCCTTCACGCGCCGTTCGCCGGGTCTTTCACGAAGCGCCGGGCGGCGCGCCCACGGACACGAACGGGCTCGTGTCGGATCGAGCCGGGCCGTCTCGACGGCACCTGGCGGCGCGCGATCCGACCCGATCTCGGATCGGGAGGAGTGGTCAAGTCCGGTGCCTGCCCTCGGTCGGCGCGGCCTCGTCCCATTCACGGTCCCGCTCCGCCAGCAGAGCGGCACGACGGGTCGCCATTGCCGCGGCGTCGCCCGCCGGTGCAGCCCCGGCCTCCTCCAGGGGGCGCGGAGGGCCCGGATCGGAGGCTCGAGCAAGGCGGGTGAGCGCGGCGACGACGTGGTCCACGTCATCGGATGTCACGGCGCCTGTCCGGAGGAGCCAGAGACGCGAGCACGTAGCTATGTCCGCACAGGACCCGTCCTCGAAGCGGAGCGCCGCGATCTGACCCGCCGCGAGGGGCAGGCATCCGGCTGACAGCCCGCTCAGCCGGTCGAGCCTCCGCGCCCGCGTCGCCTCGTGGGTGTGCGTCTCCCGGGCGCGCGGGAGCCAGCGCGCCAGCGTGTCGAGGATGAAGTGTCGGACGCGCTCGACCCGGACGGGGCCGAACTTTCTGATCGCGGCGATCGCGACCGGTGAAGACTGGGCCAGATGACCGAGATCGCGGAATCCGGCCTTGCGCAGGCGGGCTCGCAAGGACGCCGTCAGCAAGCCGCGCCCGAAGCCCTCGGCCGACAGACGCTGAATCGTGTCTGGGGAAAGGTCATCGAAGAGGGGGAGGCGCGCGCCGACCTCGGCCATGAGATCGTCGGACCGGACGGCGCGGAGGGATCGGTCGGGCATCGTCGCGGCCGATAGGGCACTTGCAGGGTGTCCGCAACGGCCGGTCACCGCGGGCCTGGAGTTCGCCCGGTCGCCGCGCTCCGGCTCGGCACAGGCCCGGCCGACAGCCGCTGAGGCGCGTCGAGGCGCCTGATCTTGAGACAGCGACCCGACGCGACCTTGAGAACGGCAGAGCGTGGCGAACATCTCCGCGCCGGCCCGCGCTTCGGAACAGTCTTCACGCCAGAGCACGCTCGGCGAAGCCTGGAGGCGTGCATCGAAACGGATGGTCGATCGTGGGCGTCGCTAGCTGCGCGCGGGCGGCCCTACCCCGTTCGTCGCCGCAGAACCCGTCCGATCCGCCTACGATTTCACCGCGGTCAGCTCGTGGAGAACGCAGTCGATCGCCCGGATGAGCTGCTCACTGGCGCGAACGACGGCAGGATCCCGCGATAGAGCGACGACAGCTTGCTGCAGCGCCCGAAACTGATCGAGTCGAATGGCCGGATCGACGCCTCGTGCCACGGCCGACTGTACGAGGCCGCGGACGAATTCGAGCGCCAATTGCTCGTCGAACCCCTGCAAATTCTGGA
Source organism: Methylobacterium sp. ME121 (assembly GCF_000974725.1). Classification (NCBI taxonomy): domain Bacteria; kingdom Pseudomonadati; phylum Pseudomonadota; class Alphaproteobacteria; order Hyphomicrobiales; family Methylobacteriaceae; genus Methylobacterium; species Methylobacterium sp. ME121. The sequence continues at coordinate 69,331 of NZ_BBUX01000005.1, read as the reverse complement.
TCTCTACCTCTCAACCGCGACATCTTTAACACCGTCCGGATGAGAAGAGATCCGCGCGGCGCCGGTTTGCCGGAACCAGCGCCTGACCGCACGGCATCAGCGGGCCAAGGCGACCTCCGCGATCTTGACGGCCGATTGCGCGTCCGCGGCGACGGCATCCGCGCCCACGAAGCTGGCGCAGGCAGGCTCGCGCACGAACAGCGGACCACCGACGATGACGCGCAAGTCCCGGTTGCACGACGCGGCGCGCAACGTCGCCACGGACTCCGCCATCACGGGCAGGAGGACGTCGCACGACAGCGAGATGCCGACCAGATCGAATCGTTCGGCTCGAAGCAGGCTGGCGGGATCCTCGTCCGCTCCGTCGGTCAGGACCACGTGCCACCCCGCCTCGCGGAAGAAGCTCGCCACGAGCGCGAGACTGAAGAGATGCGTCTCGCCGGGACAGGGCATCAGGAGGACCCGGCGCCCGTTCGCCGTCACGTCCACGCCCTCCAGATCCGCACACAGGGCCCGGGTCAGGTTCTGAAGACGACCGAGCGCGACCGCCACGTCGAGGAAATCTGCGGCATCGTCTTCCCACAGCGCGCCCAGATACCGCGCCGCGGGTGCGAACAGGTCGAGCAGCAGCGCATCGAGCGAGAGCCCCTCTTCCAGAAGCGCGCGGACCCACGCGCCATGCAAGTCGCCCGCCATCAGCGCCCGAGCGAGAGCGGCGACGCGGTCAGGCATCGGCGATCTCGTCGTCGATGCACGCGACGGCGGATCCGCCTGATGCGCGAGCGTGAGACGCGGCAGGATCTCGTTCTCGACGATCCGGGCGAGGCCGGCCTGGATGACGGCCGCGTTGCGTGCGGCCGCTCCGCGAGCGGACCGAGTCTGTCGGTCGGCGCAGGCATGCGCGACACCGATCCCAGCCATCTCAGGCATTGGCCCCCCCGCCGACACGGCACTATAGGTTTTGATCGAGCGATAGGCAACTCAAATGCTGAACTATAATTCCACACGCTCGAGAAGCGCTCCGGCTGCGGCCTGACGGGACTCCTGCTCGACGATGCCGTGGCCGACTTTTCAGATCGGTGCCGGCACAGAACTGCCGCCTCGAGTGCAGGTTCCCGTCGGGCCCGCGACGCGACGGGAGCCGTCCGCGACGCTCGGCGGCAACGGGAGATAGACGCCGCCGCGTGTCTCCGCGCGTTCGACTCCGCGCGGAGACACGCGGCTTCCGTTCCCCGGGTAAGGGCCGGGCGAGGCAAGGAACCCTTCGGACACGCCACAGCGGCCCGCATCGGTCTGAGGTGGGGCGCGGCGGCGGAGCAGGTCCAGAGCGCGCTGCGCATCGTGGGCACGGCTTCCGAGGTCGATCCTGTTCCGCACCGCCGGTCACCCCGCACCGCAGCGACTGATCCAGGTGAGTGCCCAGGGGCCGCCGCTGTGCGAGCGTCGACAATGGCGAGCAGGACGACCGGGCCCCGGTGGCCGCGTGATGTGCGCTGCTATGTCAGTCGGCGGAGAGCCCGATGCCGAGATACTTCATCGTCACATCCGATCGCATCACGGTCAGGGACGACGAAGGGGTACACCTGTCCGGTCGGGACGCGCTGCGAGATACCCTTCGCCGGTTGCTGACCGACATCCTGCGCGATGAGGGGTATCGCACCGAGGTGAACGCGTTCACCGCCCGAGCCTACGACGAAGCGGGCAAGCTCGTGATGAGCGCGAGCGCCAACTTCTCGGCGACAGATCTGTAGGTCACTTGGCCGTTCCACGGCGATGCGCTCGAACGCGCCCTGGTCGCGAAGTCGGATCGACGTGTCGCGAGGCAAGGGTGCGGCGATTGCCGCATCGCGGATGACGGCGGCCCTTCCGCGCTCGGCCGGTCGCAGGAAGACCCCAGGGCAGAGCTGCGCGAGCTCATCGCCGCGGCAATTCCGGTCGCCCCGGCCGCCGACCGAGCCAGAGAGAATCCGGGGTTCTGTGGCTCAAGATGCCGTCATCGACTGTCGCCATCACGGTCCGAACGATCGTGAGACGAGACTTGCCCGAAAAGTCCGTGCGCAGCGCTCCGAGAAGGGCCGCCGTGCGATGATCGTCGACAAGGTCGGCGGCGGTCCCATCTCTGGAGCGCCTCAATCACGCGCCGCTTCGACGCTGGCACGATCGACCACGGCTCGCAGCGCTTCGCCACCCTCCATGGCGAACCAAGCCCGCAACATGTCCGTCGTCTCGGGCGTATCGCCGGGCCGGCCACGGAACAGGTCGGCGCAGCGGGCCAGCTCGCGCGACACGAAGATCTCCAGAAAGGCAGCGCCGCGGGTTCTCGCGAGTTCGGCGAGAGCGTCCTCCAGAACGCGCCGCATCATCTCGCCGACCAGGGCCGAGATGTAGACGGCCTCCGCACTGCCCTGTTCGGGCTCGTTCAAGCAACGCTCCGATCTGCCCAGCCGCAACCCTGAACCTGGCAGACGATAAAGGCGGGTCCCGAGGCCGAAGCCTCGGGTTCTGTTGCTAGGCGTACCCACGCCCCGGAAGATTACGCCGCGAGGCGCATCTCCATGCCGACGTTGTCGTTGGCATTTAGAGTTTTGGTCAGGTGCTCGGAACGGGGGTTGCCCGCGCCGAACCGGTCGAGTCCTTACCGAAAGCCGCATCTTACCCTGCCGAGGCAGGACAGAACTCGCGATCCCTTTACCGCCCAGTCGAACCTGTTTCACCCCCAGCAGAAGCACCCTGGCAGCGCGCGATCCGCAACGCCGGACGCTCGCCCTCGTCCCCGCGCGGTATCCGGGGCAGGATGCTTCTGGTGGAGGCGCCGGGTACCGCCCCCGGGTCCTGAAGCGTTATTACGAACCGGTCATCAACCTCGCAGCGACCCTATCCCATCTCGGCCCGCGGGTCCATCGCGTGCGGACGGCTATCCTGGCCCGAAGTCGGTGGCGCCGCGGCCGACGAGTCCCCATATGAGTCCGATCCCTCCGCGCAATCCCGTGCTCTGGGCCACGAAGCGGAGGCCGAGATGGCACGCGAACTCAAGACCGGCAAAGCCCAGGGCGTCACGCCCGAGGACTTCAACGAGCGCGTGAAGCGCCTCCTCGCCGACAAGCCGGATCCCCGCAAGGCCGAACCGGCGCGGAAGAACTTCAAGGCCAGCAAGCCGCTCGTGCGGAGCTGAGAAGCCGCTCCGGGGACGTTCGCTTCGCCGCGGACGTCTCGCGCTCAGTCCCCTGACGATGCCCGCGGCGCTCGCTGCCGCGATCGCGACGGCAGGCGACGACGTCGCAGAACGCGGCGGCCGAGGGATCCCTATATCTGCGCTGTCAGTGGAACGGCTCAGGAGGAGCTACGATGAGAACCGAGAGGGCGGTGCTAGCCGGTGGTTGCTTCTGGGGCATGCAGGACCTCATCCGGCGGCAGGAGGGCGTGATATCGACCCGCGTCGGCTACACGGGCGGCGACGTGCCCAACGCGACCTACCGCAACCACGGCACCCACGCCGAGGCCATTGAGATCATCTACGACCCGGATCGGACGAGCTTCCGGCGCATGCTGGAGTTCTTCTTCCAGATCCACGACCCGACGACGCCGAACCGCCAGGGCAACGACCGGGGCCTCAGCTATCGGTCGGCCATCTTCTACACCGACGACGGTCAGCGCCGCGTGGCCGAAGAGACCGTCGCCGACGTCGACGCCTCCGGCCTTTGGCCCGGCAAGGTCGTGACCGAAGTGTCGCCCGCCGGCCCGTTCTGGGAGGCCGAGCCGGAGCATCAGGACTACCTGGAACGGCGTCCCGACGGATATACCTGCCACTTCATCAGGCCGGGCTGGGTGTTGCCCGCGCGCGCTCCCGCCACGCAGGGCGCATAGGCTCCCCTGGCCGGGGCCGCCGGACCATCGGCGGTCTGAGGTCCCGACGATCATGACGGAACGGCCGGCGATGTCGCTGGTAGGTCCGGAAGCAGAGGTTCGTCACGGCACGGATGATCAGCGCGGCCTTGCCGTGCAGATCGGCGACGATGCCGGGACGCGCCTCCGCCAACGTCTGCAGGACCGCTCCGCCGAAGGCACCGATCCGTCCGGCGACGGTCGCACGATCCGCGCCGGGCATCGCATCCGTCCAGCGCGCAGTGCGGCCGCCGGGGCACGGTCCGGTCAGACCGCGAGTTCGGGCCTCGTCCGCCCGCCGAGATACGCCGACCGGATCTCGTCGTTGGCCCACAACGCGTCGGGCGCGCCCTGCAGGACGAGGCGGCCCGTCTCCAGCACGTAGCCGTGATCGGCGACCGAGAGCCCCATCCGGGCATTCTGCTCCACCAGCAGCACGGTGGTCCCGCGGCGGCGCACCTCGGCGATGATCGCGAACACCGCCTGGACGATCACCGGGGCCAGTCCGAGGGAGGGCTCATCCAGCAGCAGGATCCGCGGCTTGGCCATCAGGCCGCGCGCGAGGGCCACCATCTGGAGCTGGCCGCCCGACAGCGTCCAGCCCAGGGCGTCGCCGAACCGGCGGATGTCCGGGAAGAGGTCGAACATCGCCTCGACCTCGTCGCGCAGCGCCCGCTTGCCGAGGCCGGAGCGGTTGGACGCCCCGAGCATGATGTTCTCGCGCACCGTGAGCCCCGGGAAGACCCGGCGTCCTTCCGGGACGTGGGCGACGCCGAGCCGCACGATCGTCTCGGGCTTCAGGCCCTCCAGCGGCCGCCCCTCCAGCAGGATCGTGCCGGCGGCGGGCCGCACCAGCCCGGAGATTGCCTTGAGGGTCGTCGACTTGCCGGCGCCGTTGGAACCCAGCAGCGTCACCACCTCCCCGGCGCCGACTGAGAAGGACAAGCCGCGCACGGCCTCGATCTCCCCGTACCGGACGACGAGATCGCGGATCTCGAGCAGGGGCGTGGCGGGCGTCGTCATCGCGGGGGTCACGCCGGAGCGAGGTCGGTCTTGAGGCTCGCCGCCGGACCGGCGGCGGCGTCCTCGCCCAGATAGGCCTGGATCACCGCCGGCTCGCGCAGCACGGTCGCCGTGACGCCGTCGGCGATGCGGCGGCCGAAGTTCAGCACGGTGATGTGGCTCGCCACGTCGCTCACCAGCGTCATGTCGTGGTCGATGATCAGGATGGTCAGGCCCTTGGCGGCCATCCGGCGCAGGAGCACCGTCAGGGCGTTCTTCTCGCTGGAATTGAGCCCCGCGGCCGGCTCGTCGAGGAGCAGCAGCACGGGGTTGCCGGCGAGCGCCCGGGCGATCTCGATCAGGCGCTGGTGACCGTACGAGAAGCCGGAGATCGGCTCCAGCGCCCGCCCCTCCAGCCCCACGAAGGCGAGCGCCGCCCGGGCGCGGGCCTCCAGGCCCGCCCGGTCGCGCGCGCCCGAGGGGTTGTCGGGGCGCTCGGCGCCGATGACGACGTTCTCCAGGGCGCTCATCGAGCGGAACAGGCGGATGTTCTGGAAGGTGCGCCCGATCCCGGCCGCCGCCCGCCGGTGCGGGGACAGGCGCGTGACGTCCTGCCCGGCCAGCCGCACGGTGCCGCCCGTGGGGCTGTAGAGGCCCGACAGGACGTTCAGCGTCGTGGTCTTGCCGGAGCCGTTCGGGCCGATCAGCGCGTGGATGCCGCCCCGCGCCACCGTGAAGCTCACCGCGTCCACGGCCTTGAGGCCGCCGAAGTGCTTGGACAGGTCCGACACCTCCAGCATCGGCGCCGTGGAGGCCCCGCCCTGGCTCAGGGTCAGCTCGGCGGCGGGCGGCGGGGCGGGGCGGGCCCGGCGCAGGCGCCGGACCTGGTCGCCGAGGAAGCCCCAGATCCCGTCGGGCATGAACACCACGATCAGGATCACCGCGAGCCCGTAGATCGCGAGGTAGAGCCCGGGGATCTCCTTGAGGAAGCGGAGCCATTCCGGGATCAGGATCAGCAGGGCGGTGCCGATCACGGCGCCCACAGGCGAGCCGACGCCGCCGAGCAGCGCCATCGTCAGGAAGACGATTGACTCGGCGAAGGAGAACTGGTCCGGGCTGATATAGGTGAAGCTGCCGGCGAACAGCCCGCCGCCGAGCCCCGCCAGCAGCGCCCCGAGGGCGAAGGCCGCGACCTTGGTGCGGTAGATGTCGATGCCCGACACGCCCGCCGCGAGCTCGTTGTCGCGCACCGCCCGCATGGCGCGCCCGAGCCGGGTCCGCGGCATGTGCCAGACGAGCCAGCCGACGACGGCCAGCACCAGCACGCACAGGGCGAGGTAGCTCTGCCCGTCCGCGAACAGGGCCGGGCGGCGGATGTTCGGCACGCCGTCCGGCCCGTGCGTGACCGGGATCCAGTTGGTCAGCACGAGCGTCAGGATCTGCTGGAACGAGATCGTCACCATGGCGAGGTAGTGGCCGCCGAGCCGCAGCGTGGAGGCGCCGAGCGCGGCGCCCAGCACGACCGCGAGACCGAGGCCGGTGATCAGGCAGATCCAGAAGTTGAGGCCGCCGTCGACCGTGCCGAGCCCGACAGCGTAGGCACCGATCCCGAAGAAGGCGGCCTGGGCCAAGTTGATCTGCCCGCACAGGCCGAGCACCACGGTGAGCCCGATCACCGCGATGGCGTAGGTCGCCGCCTGCATCAGGATGTTGAGGGCGTAGCCGCTGAGCGGCGTCGTCGCGGCCAGCGTCACCAGGGCGGCGGCCAGGACCGCGTAGGCGAGGCTGCCCAGGGGCAGCCGGCGCGGCGCGGGCGCTGGCTTCGCCGCGGCCGGGCCGGCGCCGGTGGAGGGTCGACCGCTCATGCCTTCTCCGCCACGCGCTCGCCGAACAGGCCCTGCGGGCGCACGACCAGGAAGACCACCAGCACCAGGAACGCGAAGGCGTCCTTGTAGGGGACCGAGATGTAGGCAGCCCCGAAGGTCTCGATGATGCCGAGCGCGAGGCCGCCGATGATCGCCCCGCTGACGTCGCCGAAGCCGCCGATGATCGTCGCCGCGAAGGCCTTGAGGGCGATCGTGGCCCCCATCTGGATCGACACGAACAGCACCGGCGCCACCAGGATGCCGGCGATGCCGCCGAGCACCGCGCTGTACACGAAGGTCAGCATGATCATCCCGGCCACCGGGATGCCGAGGAGAGCGGCCATCTCCTTGTCCTGGGACGTCGCCTGCAGCTTCTTGCCGACCAGTGTGTGCTCGAAGAACCAGTACTGGAACGCGACCAGGGCCGCCGTCACCGCGATGATCAGCAGGTACTGGCTGTCGAGGAAGACCGGCCCGAGCAGGAAGCCCTGGGTCTCGAAGACGGGCGGGAGCACCTGCGGTTGCGGCCCGTAGAGGGCGAGCGTCGTGTTCGCCAGGAAGATCGAGGCGCCGATGGTCGAGATGATCACCGGCAGGTAGCTGCGGTGGCGCAGCGGGTAGTAGACGCCGAGATTGAACAGGGCGCCGAGCAGCGCCATCCCGCCGAGGGTCAGGAGGAGGGAGAGCCAGTAGGGCCACTGGAGGTCGACGGCGAAGACCACCATCAGGAAGGCCGCCACCATCGAGAACTCGCCCTGCGCGAAGTTCACCACGTTGGTGGCGCGGAAGATCAGCACGAAGCCGAGCGCCACCAGGGCGTAGACGGAGCCGATGCCGATCCCGGTGAAGAGGAGTTGCAGGATCAGGTCCATGCGGTCCGCACGCGCAACGTCTCCTGGGAAACACGGCTTGCGGCAGCGACGTCGCCGGAGGAGGCGCAGGCCCCCTCCCCCGTGCGGGAGAGATGGCGCGGTGCGTTCGCCGCAGGCCTCGGCCCGCTGCCGACATGGACCGCGCTGCGGTGATCGTTCACGGCTCTGAGCCTCCGTCCTGCACGCGGGCCTCAGCCCTGGTAGAAGTCGATCCGCCGGTCGAAGACGATGTTGCCCTTGTCGTTGCGCACGACGTTGTAGCCGTGCAGGCCGTCGCCGTTCTTGTCGAAGTTGTAGCTTCCCTCGGCCCCCTCGTGGCCGCGCACCGCCAGGATGGCCTCGCGGACCGCCTGCGGGTCGGTCTTGCCCGCCGTGTTGATCGCCTTGGCCAGCACCGTGACCGCGTCGAAGGTCCAGGACGACTGGTTGTCGGGGGCGACCTTCATCGCGGCCCGGTAGGCCTTGCCGAAGGCCCGGGCGGCGTCGCTCGATTCCTCGGCGTAGTCGGCCACGCCGTAGGTGCCGTAGAGCGACGGCCCGGCGAGCTTCAGGGCGGTCACGTTGGTGATCGAGGGCGAGCCGACCCAGGGCGCGGTGACGCCGAGCTGACGCAGCTGCCGCGCGAAGATCCCGATGTCGTTCTCGAAGGTGAAGTACGAGCCGATCACGTCGGCGCCCGACTGCCGGATCGCCAGCACGACCGGCGTGAAGTCCTGGCTCTGGTTGGTGTAGCCCTGGTCGAGGGCGACCGTGGCGCCGCCCTTGGCGAGGCTCTCGGTCAGCGCCTTGGCCCCACTGGTGCCGAAAGCGTCGGTGGAGTGGATGATCGCCCACTTCTTCTTGCCCAGCCCGTTGACGCCGTGCTCGGCGATCACCCGGGCCGAGAAGCTGTCGTTGGGGCGGAAGCGGAACAGCCAGGGATTGCCGAGCTGCGTCAGAACCGGGTCGGTGCCGCCGAAACAGACAGGTTTCCCCGTCTTCAGGATGTCGGGCGCCATGGCGTGGTTCTGGGTCGAGCGGATCGAACCGAGGAAGCCGACGAGGTCGCTCTGCGACGCCAGTTTCGAGAAGGCGAAGACCGCGCCGGGATTGGTGGTCTGGTCGTCCTCGGTGACGATCTCCAGGGGCTTGCCGAGCACACCTCCGGCTTTGTTGACCGCCTCCAGGGCGATCTTGGCCCCGGCGAGCGCGTAGCGGCCGGCATCCGCGCCGGGCCCCGTCACCGGGAGCACCATGCCGATCCGGACTGTCGACCCGGCGCCCTGAGCACAGGCCGAGCGGATCACCCCCGGCGCCAGACCGCTCGCGACTGCGGATGCGGCACCCGTCAAGAAAACGCGGCGCGTCGTCCTCATTGGCGTATCCGTCCCACCGCCGATGCTCAGGCCCGGCGTTGGCGACGATGGTCCCTATTCCGCGCGCCGATGTCTATCCTGCAAGCCTTCGCCGGTCAGATTCGATGAGAAGAAGTTCTCGGATCGTCACTCGACCGATTTCGCTGCGGTGCGGCGAAGCGAACTGCGATCGTGGCGAGACACCGATCGCGTCCCATCTGTCCTGATGCGGGTCCGGAACGGGAAGATCCGGATAGACGCGATCCGAAATGTGTACTTTCAGTCATAAACTTCGGGCTCTTCTGCGGCGCGGACGGGCCCCACAGGCGCGATAGGCCCGGCGTCCGCGCGCGCGGGAAGCCGGACGCGACCGGCCTCGCGACCGGCGGTCTCCCGCGACGGACCGTTCGCGGCCGTTGGGCAGGCCGTGCATCCCGCCGGGACGGTGCATTCCGCGACGACGCGCTTCCGTTTTCCGGCGAACCGTTGCACCGTCGAGCGTCCAGCACGGGGCATCGCGACCTGAAACGCGTGCGGCGTACGAGCGGGCGCGAGCCCGCCTGTCCCGCGACCGGTCCCGTCATCCAGTCGCGAGGCCGAACCTCCCATGGCACCCATCATCACGACGGTCGAGGACCTGCGGCGGGTCGCGAAGCGGCGCGTGCCGCGGATGTTCTACGATTACTGCGATTCCGGTTCGTGGACGGAGTCGACCTACCGCGCGAACGAGGCCGATTTCGCCGGCATCAAGCTCCGCCAGCGCGTCGCGGTCGACATGACCGACCGCTCCCTCGCCACGACGATGGCCGGCCAGGCCGTCGCGATGCCCGTCGCCCTGGCGCCGACGGGCCTCACGGGCATGCAGCACGCCGACGGCGAGATCCTGGCCGCGCGGGCGGCGGAGGCGGCGGGGGTGCCGTTCACGCTGTCGACGATGAGCATCTGCAGCATCGAGGATGTCGCGGAGACCGTGAGCAAGCCGTTCTGGTTTCAGCTGTACGTCATGCGCGACCGCAGCTTCAACGACCGCCTCATCGACCGCGCGAAGGCGGCGGGCTGCTCGGCCCTGGTCCTGACGCTGGACCTCCAGATCCTCGGGCAGCGCCACAAGGACATCCGAAACGGCCTGTCGGCCCCGCCGAGGCTGACGCCGGGCACCGCCCTCGATCTCCTGACCAAGCCGCGCTGGTGCTGGTCCATGCTGCGCACGCAGCGCCGGACCTTCCGCAACATCGTGGGGCACGTGGACGGCGTGCGCGATACCCGCTCGATCTCGGCCTGGACGGCGGACCAGTTCGACCCGCGCCTGGACTGGGACGACGTGCGGCGGATCCGCGACCGGTGGCACGGCCCTCTGATCCTGAAGGGCATCCTGGACGTGGAGGATGCCGAGAAGGCGGCCGCGACCGGGGCCGATGCGCTCATCGTCTCGAACCATGGCGGGCGGCAGCTCGACGGCGCCCCCTCGTCCATCGCCGCGCTTCCCGGAATCGCGGACGCGGTCGGCCCGCGCATCGAGGTCCTGATGGACGGTGGGATCCGCTCGGGCCAGGACGTCCTGAAAGCCGTCGCCCTGGGTGCGAAGGGCGTGTTCATCGGCCGCGCCTTCCTCTACGGGCTCGGCGCCTACGGTCAGGCGGGCGTCGCCCGCTCCCTGGAGATCATCCGTACGGAACTCGACACGACGATGGCCCTGTGCGGCCATCGCGACATCCGCGCGGTCGACCGGTCGATCCTCTGGACACCCTCCGCGCAGACGACCCGGGACGACGCGCCGGCCGCGCGGCGCATCGCGTCCTGACGGCGCGACCGCCGTTCCGATGCGCGGCCTCGCTGCGTCGAGGGCCCCGATCGGGGTCCATCGTGGATCTCGCTTCCCCCGGCCCGCGCACCGCCGAGAAGCCTCGGCGCGGGACCGATACGAACGGGGCGGTCGCGCCGGGCCGGATCCACAACGACAACGGCGCAGCAACCCGTAGGGTCACTGCGCCGCTGGATCGGGCCGCCGAGGGGGGAAAGACGGCCTGGTGAATTTGGTATGCCAGAAACACCGTTCGCGAAGTGCGCCCGAGCACATCCAAAAGGATGTGGCGCGGCAGCGACAGAGGTCGGCCATCACCTGTGGACAGCGCGAAGCGCCCTCGATCCGTCAAGGTTCAGGCGCGAGCGTGCTGACATCTTTCCCGATCCGGCCTCGCCATGTTCGCCAGCCCTCACGCCTTCGTCCTGCATCACCGCGAGCCCCTCGCCGTGCTCGTCTCCTCGGCCCTGTTCCTCGCGGGCGCGCTGCCGCTGTTCTGGGCCATCGGCTGACCCTTCGAGACTCGCCGAACGGCCCGAGCGCCCCGCGTGGCGTCTGGCACGGTGTCTGGCATGGCAGCGCGGTCGAAGCCGGTCGACAATCTGCTTCGACCGCGTCGCGGCTCGCACCTGTTCAATGCGGCTTCGCCGGTTTGCCCGGCGGCCAGCCGTGGGCCTGGATGGCCGTCGTCGGCTTGCCCCGCATCGCCGGCATCACGGACTGCATCCATTGCTGCATGCCCGCGCGCTGAATCCGAGCAAGTGGCGGCTGGACTGCCGCGAAGCGTTTCCCGGCGGGCGGCACGTGGAAGGCCGCGATGGCCTGCAACTCGTCCTTGTTCAGTACGGTGGCGAAACCGCGCGCCTGGATGACGAGCAGCTCGTCGTAGTGCGCCGTCGGCGTCGGCATGACGACCTCCTGCACCAGCACCTGGGCCTTGTCGGGCACCTCGATCCCGATCTGCTGCATCATGCCGATCACCGGGGCCGCCATCGAGCCGATCGTCGCGGTTCGGTCGCCCCGCATCTGCGCGACTGTCTCCCGGGCAACCTTCAGCAGGGTCGGATCCGGCGCCGCCGCGGGCGCAGGCTTCGGAGCTGGTTGTGCCCGTGCCGCGCCGAGCGGCATGGAGGCCAGGCACAAACCGACGACGAGTGCTGAGACCGCGCATGGCGGCCTTGTTCACGAGCGCGGCGCGCTTCCGAAGGCCGTGCGTCTGGTCCGGGTTGCTCCACAGCCCTGAACAGAATCGCCCGGCGCCCCGGCAGCCCTCAGACCTGTCCAGGCTGGCAACCGTAGGGTGGCACGGCGCGGGGGAAGCGCTCCTTGATGCGCTGGCAGCCCCACGCACGGAGCGGCTCCGGCAGGCGGCGGTTCACCTCGATGCCGACCTCGTCGTAGGGCGAGGCGCCGGCCGTGACGTAGCTGTACCAGCGCCAGCCGATCGTACCGGCGCCCGCCAAGGCGATGCCGGCGGCGACGAACACGGCCAACGCGGCTCGCGATTGCGGGTGTCGCGCTTCGCTTCCCATCCCGGATGTCCCTCTCGACGTTGACTGAACGGCGCGCCCCGGGCCGACAGGGACCGTTGCGGCTGCGCCCGACCGCGCTGTAGCTGGCGCGCCCCCGTCGGTCTGTCGATCGGTCGATCGCCGCGGCGCCCGGCCCCGACACGGAGAAGCGCCCCGGACGCGGGAGCTGCCGGCGGCGCCGAGAAGCGCCGCTGATCCGGATCAGCGGCGGCGGTGCTGGCGCCCGCCGCTCCGGAAGGCGCTCGGGGAGTTGTCGGGCGCCGGCCCGCATCGAGTAGGGTGTGCGCTGAACGCGGCGTGCCGATCAGCACCGAGAACCGGCGGTTACGGGCTCACGGTGGCCTCAACGAGGAGATGGGAGGACACCATGCGTCAATCGTTTCTGCGAACCGGCGGTGCGGCTGCCCTGGTCGCTCTGGCACTCTGTGCCACCCCGCCGGCCGCTCAGGCGCGCGGCCTCGGCGTCGGCGGGGCCGTGGCGCTGGGCATCCTCGGCGGCGTCGTGGCCGGCAGCGCCATCGCGTCGGCCAGCAACGGGCCCTACCCGGGTCGCCCCGTCTACGCCGCGCCCGACCCCTATGGCGCCTGCCACGTCGAGCGACGCGCGTACATCGACCCGTACGGGTACGAGCACGTCCGGCAGGTCGAGGTCTGCGAGTAGGCCGGCCGCGCCCCGGAGGTCGCCGAACGCTCACGCGCCGTCCGGGCGTGCCCCTTTGACGGGCTGCGGCGTGCTGCCGAGCTCGGACGCGGACGTGTAGAAGCCGCAGCCCGGTCGGTAGTCCGGGGGGCCTATCGCTCGTGCATGGCGGCCGCCGTCAGCGGCCGACTACCAGCGCGTCCTTTCCGGTCGACAGGAAAGGTACGTTCCGTGACGCTCGATCACATCGCTCTGACCGGCCTCAACGGGCCCGCCGATCGGGCGATGTGCGAGACCTATTTCGGCCTTCTCCGTCATGCGCGGGACGGTGCTCGCCGTCCTGCACGACGATCACGACATGGTCCTGATTCTCAATGACTTTACCCGGAAACGCGGCGCGTTCGCCTATCCCGAGGACTCCGACGTGCACCACATCGGCTGCATCCAGGACAGCCGGGAGCAGGTCGACGCGCTGAACGCCCGCCTCAGAGTCGATGGCTGGGCCGATGGCTGGGCGGTGCCCGAGCCGAGCGTCTCAGGGGGCCTGGACGTTCTACGATAGGGGGCGGGGCGGCTACGTCATCGAGGTTGCTACGCGGACCGGACTCCGGCGTGCAGAGCCCGCCGTCGCCTGGCACAGCATCGCGGCTCGAACGCTACGGCGCCACCCCGATGACCGCTTCTGCCGCGTTGCGCGGCGGCAGCGGTCGGAGGAAACACGACTCGGAGCGGCCATTCGGCGCCCGGCCCATCCCGGTCACGCAGGCGGCCATCGAGGATTCTTGGATCACGGTCCTTCCTCGCACATCCGGCAAATCACGAGCGGGACCGCAGTTCTTCGAAGCTCCGCGCGATAGCTACGGACGCCTTGCTGCCTGCGCGACAATCTACACATTCAGATACGGTCGTCTTTTCGTGACCAGTTTGTCGATACCTGTCAGCCTCTCGCGCCACAGAGCCGCGTCCCTCTGCTTCGCGGACAGATCCGAAACCAGAGCTTCCATTTTATCGGATGAGAAGGGTGGGTTTGGGCAGAAATAAGGGGTCAGGGGCTTGTTGGCGTAATAATTAAAGAAGAGCGCCCTTCGATTCCTCCCTGTCGCGGGCTTGCCCCTGTGAAAATATCTGAAGGTATCGCAAAGTACTACGGTCCCTTTCGGTCCGGTAAATGATGTGACATCGAAATCAATTTTGCCTTCTTTCTGGAGATTTACAAGTTTTTGATGCCTGAACCCGCGAAATGTCCGCGACATAGGGGCAAGATGCTGCAGATGAAGGATTTCCAGTGGCCCGCCACTGTCATCGACGTCATTGAGATAGACAGCAACTTTCACCATGGGATTGTCCTCACTATCCCTGTGCCAAGTTCTCGCACCTCTCTCCGACCCGTCGGCTACAGTAAAGAATATATCAACGCCCCCGTAGGCAGCGGGAAGCCTCAGATACTGCTCGACAATTTCCAGAACCCCGATGTCGAGCCCGGCTCGAAAGACGATCTTGAACTGATCCAAGAGAGAAGGATACAGGTCGAGCAATTTTATGGTGTCGATGTTCCGACCGGTCCTGAGGTAATGCTCCTCCATGCAATCGTAAATCTCATTCGCGGCAGCCTGAAACTTCACGCTTCCGAACGACTCGAAAATCCCGGCATCCGCCACGCAGAAGCCGTCCTCCACAAGAGCCTGCCCAAGCAATCTCACGTCGTCTCGCAATTCCGAGAGGTTGGAAGCGTGGGCTCGCACGAGGCTAGCCCTGCCCTCTTCTCTTCTCGTCTTAATAAGTCTAATGGAATAGATTTGGTGAATCGCCTTAGATGGCCACTGCAGGATCCTGTGAACGACTTTCTGGATGAAGACCGCGATCGCGCGAACGATTTTCATAGAGCACCGGTTCCTGAAAGGATGGACAGCTGTCTATAAGTCTTCTTCGAGGACGTCCTGCCGATGCAAACATCTACAATCCGAGGCACCGGAGCGCTCCGATCCAACAAGGTGGTCGCTATGGCGTAAGCAGTTTCAGATCCGAGACATTTCATTAATTATCGACACTCATGCCGCGGTCAATATCTGGCTGCCGCCAGATCTAGCAAAGACATATCGATCGGCGTCCGATCGAAGGTCCGTCTCCGGAGCCGTGAGAGGGCGCCAAGGCCGCGTCCCCGTCCCAGCACGCCTGCCGGAGGCGGGCCGGCGGTGCGGGTCGAACGAACAGCCGGACGCCGGCCGCCGTTACGCGGCGATCCCGTCAATCCCGATCGACGCCGTGCGCGTGGCCGCGTCGGGGCTGAGTCGATCGCTCACCCGGATCAGGTCCCGGAGGTGTGTGTTCGCCAGGATCGTGGAAGCGAGGACCGCTCCGACCGTGAGGACACCGGACAGCCGGGACGGACCCAGCACGGCCTCGAAACGCTCGCGCGGCAGGTCGAGGACCAGGGCGCCGCCCGTCTCCGTCTGGATGACGCTCGGGCGCGCATCGAGGACCACGAAGGCGCCCGTCCGGCTCACCGCCTCCCGGTCGCCTTGCTGGACAGTGTCTCGGCCGGAGAGCTTCATGACCGCGTAGACGCGGCCGTGCGGGCCCTTGCGCCGGACCGCGTCGGCCGTCGCCTCGGTTCGCACCGCCGTGTGGGAGAAGTGCGAGATCGGCAGTTGGCCGATGCGCGACACATCCCCAGACGACCCTGGAACGGAGCGTCGGGGAAGGTCCGCAACTCGGCCGGCACCGGCCGCTCGCAGACCATCTCCCGCCATCGACGGAACGCGTTCCGAAGATGAAGACTGTCTATCGAGAAGAGCGGTTGCATCCGCGGCCCGCGCGCGCAACTCGCCGTTCGATGGGCGAGATGGGAACGCGGCCGTCTATTGTATATAATTTTGCGGCTCAAGATTCGCGGGCCGGAAGCGGGCGCGGAGACGGTGCCCGCTTCCACGAACGGCCGCCCGAGACGGGCAGGCAACGATCAAATTGGGGCAGGCCTTCGGGGAGACCACGTCGCCCCCCGTGGCTGTCCCGTGAGCTGGCCGGCTGCTGTTCGAGCGGCGGGCGCAGGCAGCGCAGTTCGGATCGAAGCGGCGACTGGGCGTCGCCCCGTCCGGCCCCGACCGCTACGTCCGGCCCGATCGCAGGCGTGCGACCTCGCTCGGACCGATCTCGAGGTAGAAGCGGATCGCATCGTCGACCAGGGCGTCGGGGGTGACGCCCGCCGCCTTCGCGGCCCGAGCGACCTGGAGACCGAGCGCGAGATCGACGCGCAGGTCGGCGCCACGGCTCGCCGGGGCCGGTGCGGCGGTCGGGGCCGTTACGGGGGCGGCACTGGTCCGCGACTCGAGCTTGCCGAGCTTCGCTTCGCGGCGGCCCCGGTGGACGAGCGCGTCGGCGCGCTCGTTGAGACGGTCGCCGGCATGTCCCCGGACCCAGGTCCACTTCACGTCGCGCGCCGCGTTCAATTCGTCGAGGCGCTTCATGAGATCGACGTTCTTCACGTCACCCGTGGTCGAGCGCCAGCCCCTCGCCTTCCAGCCGCGCATCCACTCGGTCACGGATTTGACGACGTACTGGCTGTCGCACCGCATCTCGATCGCGGCCCCGGCGGGAAAATGCTCGAGGCCCTTGATCGCGGCGGTCAGCTCCATCCGGTTGTTGGTCGTGGTGCCGGGCTCTCCACCGCACAGCTCCACTGTGCCGTCCGGGGCCGCGATGACGACGCCCCACCCCCCCGGCCCGGGGTTCGGGTCGCATCCGCCATCGGCATAAACGATCGTTCGCATCGTGGCGTCAGCCCTCTCGTACGCAGTGATCGGTGGGTGGCCGCCATCGATGCCCGAAATTGGCTGACAGATGGTAGCCCCAACCCGGGCCCGTGCCGCTGGCGGGCGGCGCGCCGGGCTGCCCGTCTATCACCGATCCCGCGCCGCGGCAGGGCCGGTCGAGCGCTTACCGGCGGGATCGAGACTGTCGCGGGCCTGCTCCTCCGAGCGGAGCGGCCGCCCCGCGGCATTCAGGTCGGGACCTGATCAGTCCGGCAGGGCGCGGCGTTGCTCGCGACCCGTTGCCGGCGTCCGCCCCGCAGGCGACGGCGCAATCCACCGGCGGGCCGCATCGGCCGCCGGGCGACAGGATTGTCTGAGGACCGTCCCGACGATCGGGCGCGGTGCCGGCGACGGCGCTCTCGTGTGAAAGACGCGGCACGGGCGGAGTCAGATCTGCGCCGGAATGGCTGAGGACGGATCGCCGACTCTGGCCGCGCCTGGCGTCGGCTCGCCGCGGCGACGGCGCTCGGCACGGTCGGGTGCGTCGGCATGTGGTCGGTCGTCGTCGTGCTGTCCGCGGTGCAGGCCGAGTTCGGGGTTGATCGGGCGGCCGCACTGCCCTCTACCCTCACGATGCTCGGCTTCGCGGTCGGCGGCCTCTCGACGACCCCGTGGCAGTTCGCCCTCGCGCACGGCGTGCTCGTCGGGGCACTCGGCCGCTCGGTCGCCTGCGGGCCGCTGATGGCCGACGTGTCGCGCTGGTTCTGGCGCCGGCGGTGGAGCGCGGAGTCGACGCGTTCGGCCGGCGCGCGACGCGGGCCGGCATCGGCCTGTTCTGCCGCGTCGCCATGCTGCCGCTCGCGCTGCTCTTGCGCGGCCGGCCCGCCGGCCGTGACGACGCTGTCGCCCGCGGCGATGCAGGCCCTCTTGGTCGTGGCCGGTCTCGCGTGCTGCGTGGCGATGGCGATGCCGCAGGTCCACATCGTGGCGCGCTGCAGCGGTCTCGGGTACGGCATCGCCCGTGGCGCGCCGATGCTGTCGCTGATGCTCGGCTTCGGCATCGTCAGCCGGGTCGGGCTTCGTCGCCGACCGGATCGGCGGCCTCGCGACGCTGCTGGCCGGTGCGCTGCTGCAGGCGGCGGCACTCGCGCTCTATCCCGCGTTCGACGGCCTGACCTCGCTCTACGTGATCTCGGCCCTGTTCGGTCTGTTCCAGGGCGGCATCGTGCCGGCCTACGCGATCATCGTGCGCGAGGACCTCCCGGCCGAGGAGGCCGGGGCGCGGATCGGTGCGGTACTGATGGCGACGCTCGCCGCCATGGCGCTGGGCGGCTGGCTCACGGGGGTGATCTTCGACGCCACCGGCTCCTACCGTGCGGCGTTCGTCAACGGGTCGGCCTGGAACGCCGTCAACGTGGCGATCGTGCTGTGGCTGATCCGCTGCCGTCGCGCGCGCACGAGGCTGGCCGCGCATCGAGAGCTCCGGAATCCCGGGCCGCCTGCCAGTCCAGGGCTCCCTGCGCGTCCTACGCCTGAGCCGTTCCGAGGGTCACGGCGCGGCCGATCCTGCATCGCGCACGGGCGACACGTCCGGCCGGAAGAACAGGCCGGCCTTCAGACTGTCGCCGATGCGGTGGGCGCGCGCGATCAGGAGGGCGGCAGGTTCGGACGCGAAGTGGGCGGAGGCTGTGTCCTCGAACAGGCCGAGCCATCGCGCGAAGTGCTCGGGCCGGAGACGGCCCAGCGCGAGATGCTTCCCGAACGGATTGCCCTTGTACCGGCCCGACTTGAAGAGGACCGACGACCAGAACGCCTGGACGGTCTCCATGTGCCGGGGCCAGTCCGCTTCGGCGATCGCGGCCGCGAAGACGGGCCCGATCAGCGCGTCGCCGCGCACGCGGCCGTAAAAGGCGTCGAGAAAGCGGGTGAGGCTGGCTTCGTCGAGCGCGACATCGGGCATGATCATGAGATGCCGGCGGGGGCCGATCTCTTCAAGGGTGCAGGACGCCCGCCGGGCCGGCGGCCGGAGGGGAGAGCTCGGGCCTCGCCTTCGGACGGTGCTGGCCCTGGACCACGACCGAGGATGTCTCGAGCGCCCGGCATAGGCATCTGGCTGCCGCACGCATCCGGCCGAGAGCGGCGCGTCCGCCCGGTCACGTGAGGCGCTCGGCCGTCACCGAAGCGAGCCAGCGGGTCGAACGCCTCCGGAGCCATTGACCGCCCCGCGCCGCCATAATAAATGATGAATATAATTTTTAGGCGACCGGCTGGCGACGGGGTTATGGCGATGGATGGGCGATGGGTGATCGGGTTCGCCGGCTTGGCGCTCGCGGCATGCTCGCCCGCCGAGACCGCCGTCACGCCGGAGCCGCCGCTGGTCCAGACCGTCGCGGTCGCGCCCGCCACGGCGGCCGCCGCGCGCTACACCGGCGTGATCCGGGCCCGGACCGAGAGCAATCTCGGCTTCCGGGTCGGGGGCAAGATCTTCGAGCGCCTCGTCGACCCGGGCGACCACGTGCGCCTCGGGCAGCCCCTGATGCGGCTCGACCGGACCGACTTCACCCTGGCGCTCAACGCGGCCCGCGCCTCGGTCGAGGCGGCCCGCGCGCAGATGATCAAGGCGAGGGCCGACGAGGAGCGCAGCCGCAAGCTCGTCGGCGACGGTTGGACCTCGAAGCAGACCTACGACCAGAACAGGGCCGCGGCGGACGCCGCCATCGCCCAGTTCGCCAACGCCGAGGCGCAGGCGAGCCAGATCGCCAACCAGGCGGGCTATTCCGAACTCCAGGCCGATGCCGACGGCGTCGTGATGGAGGTGCCGAGCGAGCCGGGCCAAGTCGTCGCCGCGGGGCAGACGGTGGTGAAGCTCGCCCGCGACGGCGCCCGCGAGGCGGAGGTGTTCGTGCCGGAGGGGAGCCGGCAGCGCGCGAGAGGCACGGCGTCGGCGACCCTCTACGCCGAGGGGGAGAGCACCTATCCAGCCAAGCTCCGGGAACTGTCGGCCACGGCCGACCCGGCGACCCGCACCTACCGCGCCCGCTACATCCTCTCGGGCGGCGGCGAGACCGCGCCCCTCGGGGCGACCGTGACGCTCCAGCTGACCCCTGCCCAGGCACAGGCGAGGACTTGGGTGTCCGTGCCGCTCGGGGCCCTGTTCGACCAGGGCGGCGGCTCCGCCGTCTGGCGCTACGACGCCGAGACCCAGACCGTCGCGGCGCAGCCCGTCACCGTCGCGCGCCTGTCGGAGGAGAGCGCCGAGATCGCCTCCGGTCTGAACCCCGGCGACCGGATCGTCGCGCTCGGCGCCCATCTGCTCAAGGCCGGGCAGAAGGTCCGGCCGGCGAGCGCGAGCATGGCGGAGGCTGGCCGATGAACGCCTCCGGCTTCAACCTCTCGGCCCTGGCGGTGCGCGAGCGCGCCGTCACGCTGTTCCTCCTGCTCGCGGTCACGGCGGCCGGGATCTTCGCCTTCCAGAAGCTCGGGCGCGCCGAGGACCCGACCTTCACGGTCAAGACCATGGCGGTCTCGGCCGCCTGGCCCGGCGCGACCACCGACGAGATGCAGCGGCAGGTCGCCGACCCGCTAGAGAAGCGTCTCCAGGAACTCGTCTACTACGACCGGGTCGAGACGACCGTTCGCCCCGGCCTGATGCTGATGAAGGTCTTCTTCAGGGACTCGATGCCACCGGCCAAGCTCCAGTCGGAGTTCTACCAGGCGCGCAAGAAGCTCTCCGATCAGGCCTCCAGCCTGCCGCGCGGCGTGCTCGGGCCGCTGTTCAACGACGAGTTCTCGGACGTCTACTTCGCCCTCTACGCGCTCCAGGCCGAGGGACTGCCGCACCGGCATCTCGTGCTGCGCGCCGAGGACCTGCGCCAGCGCCTGCTGCGCGTGCCCGGCGTCGAGAAGATCAACATCCTCGGCGAGCAGGCGCAGAAGATCTTCGTCGAGGTCTCCTACCAGCGCCTCGCGACCCTGGGCATCACCGGCCAGCAGCTCCTGGCGGCGCTCGCCAACCAGAACGACGTGACGCCGGCCGGCTTCGTCGAGGCCGACGGCCCGCGCGTGTACCTGCGGCTCGACGGCGCCATCGACGGCCTCGACGCGCTCCGCAATCTCCCGGTGGCGGCCGGCGACCGCAGCCTCAAGCTCGGCGACATCGCCGTGGTGAGGCGCGGCTACGAGGACCCGAAGGTCTTCGCGATCCGCAACGACGGCGCGCCGGCCCTGGTGCTGGGCCTCGTGATGAAGCCGGGCTTCAACGGCCTCAGCCTGGGCCAGGCGCTCAATGCCGAGGAGGTCGCGATCCATCACGAACTCCCGACCGGCATCACCTTCACGAAGATCACCGACCAGGCGAAGGTGATCGACGACGCCGTCCACGAGTTCATGGTGAAGTTCTTCACCGCGCTCTCGGTGGTGATCTTCGTCAGCCTCGTGGCCCTAGGCTTCCGGGTCGGCGTCGTGGTGGCGCTGGCCGTGCCGCTGACCCTCTCGGCGGTGTTCGTGGTCATGATGGTCACCGGCCGCGACTTCGACCGCATCACGCTCGGTGCCCTGATCATCTCGCTCGGCCTCCTCGTCGACGACGCGATCATCGCCATCGAGATGATGGTGGTGCGCATGGAGGAAGGCGCCGACCGGGTCTCGGCGGCGACTCATGCCTGGAGCGCCACCGCCGCGCCCATGCTGACCGGCACGCTCGTCACCGTCGCGGGCTTCCTGCCGGTGGGCTTCGCCGCCTCCACGGCGGGCGAGTACGCCGGCAACATCTTCTGGGTCGTGGCCTTCTCGCTGATCGTCTCGTGGATCGTGGCCGTGACCTTCACGCCCTATCTCGGCGTCAAGCTCCTGCCGGACATCAGACAGGTGGAAGGCGGGCACGCGGCGATCTACGCCACGCGGAACTATCAGCGCCTGCGCCGGGTCGTGCGGCTCTCGGTCGATCACAAGTGGCTGGCGGCCGGCATCACCGTGGCGCTGTTCGCCGCGGCCGCGGCCGGCATGGGCAAGGTCGAGAAGCAGTTCTTCCCGAACTCGGAGCGCTCCGAGCTCATCGTCGAGGTGACCCTCCCGACCGGCTCCGCCTTCGCCACCACCGAGGCGAGCGTGCGGAAGGTCGAGGCGGCCGTGCGCGCGATCCCCGAGGCGGGCGAGATCACGAGCTATATCGGCCAGGGCATGCCGCGCTTCGTGCTCTCCTTCGATCCGGAGCTGCCGGACCCCGCCTTCGCGCAGGTCGTCGTCCAGACCGCCGACGCCCACGCCCGCGACGTGCTGCGCGGCAAGGTGCGCCAGCTCGTCGACGCGGGCGGCTTCCCCGAGGCGCGGGTGCGGGTGCTGCAGATCGTGTTCGGGCCGCCGGTGCGCTTCCCCGTCGCCTTCCGGGTGGTCGGACCCGACCTCGACGTCATCCGCCGCGTTGCCGCGCAGGTGCGCGACGTCATGATGGCCAATCCCAACATGCGCCTCGTCCACCTCGACTGGGGCGACAGGACGCCGAGTCTGCACCTCGCCCTCGACCAGGAGCGCCTGCGCCTGATCGGCCTGACGCCGAAGGAGGCCGGCCAGCAGCTGCAGAGCTACCTCAACGGGACGCCGGCGACCCAGGTCCGCGAGAACCTGCGCTCCGTCGACGTCGTCCTCCGCAGCCCCGGTCCCGAGCGCCGCTCGCTGGGCGACATCGGCGACCTGACGCTGACCACGAGGGACGGGCGGCAGGTGCCCCTCTCGCAGGTTGCGCACTTGGAGAGCCGCAACGAGGACGCGGTGCTCAAGCGCTACAACCGCGAGACCTATATCCGCGTGCAGGGCGACGTGATCGACGGCAAGCAGCCGCCGGACATTCACGCGCAGATCGTCCCCGAACTCGCCGCCGTGAAGGCGAAGCTGCCGCCCGGCTACCGGATCGACACGGCCGGCTCGGTGGAGGAGAGCGAGAAGGCGATGACGGCGCTGGTGACGGTCTTCCCGCTGATGCTGATCGTGACCCTGACGGTCATCATGCTGCAGGTCCGCTCGTTCACCACCATGGTCATGGTGTTCGCGACCGCGCCGCTCGGCCTCGTCGGTGCCGTCCCGACGCTGCTCGTCTTCCACCAGCCCTTCGGCTTCAACGCGATCCTCGGCCTGATCGCGCTGTCGGGCATCCTGATGCGCAACACGCTGATCCTGGTGGATCAGATCCACCACGACCGCGCGGCGGGGCTGTCGGATTACGAGGCCATCGTCGAATCGACGGTGCGGCGGGCCCGACCGGTGATCCTGACGGCCGCCGCCGCGATGCTGGCCTTCATCCCGCTCACGCACTCGGTGTTCTGGGGGGCGCTGGCCTACGTGCTGATCGGCGGCGTCGGGGTCGGGACCCTGCTGACGCTGCTGTTCCTGCCGGCGCTCTACGCCCTCTGGTTCCGGGTGGCGCGGGACGCGCGCGCGACGCCGAGCGCATCCGGCCCCGCATCGGTGCCCGTGCCGGCCGAGCCCTGACCCGGCCTCACCCCACCGATGCCCCGCCATCCGGGGCATCCCGCGATCGCGCGTTCGGGTCTCGGGCGCGCGGTGCATCGACCGGCCCGCGCTTCGCCCCCTCGCGCAGGCCGGTCGACAGCCTGACCGGCGGCCGCGGCGCGACCGCGACGCCGCCATCCGCCGGACCTCGAGCATGCGCGGGCCGCCGTCCCTTCAATAAATGATATCGCGCATCTATGTGAGAGGGGGAGCGGAGGACGGTACGATGCCGAGGGTCTCACAGGAGCAAGCCAAGCTGAACCGCCAGCGCGTGGTCGAGGTCGCATCGGCCCTGTTCCGGGAGCGCGGCCTGCACGGTATCGGCGTCGTCGACATCATGGCGGCCGCCGGCCTGACCCATGGCGGCTTCTACGGTCAGTTCGCCAGCAAGGAGGCCCTCGCCGCGGAGGCGTTCGACGCCGCGATCAGCGCCGAGTACCGGGCGAACCTCGACGCCTTTATCGAGAACTATCTCTCCCTGGCGCACGTCCGGACGCCGGGGAGAGGCTGCCCCGTCGCGGCGCTGGTGAACGACGTCGGGCGCGAGCCGCCCGGGAGCGCCCTGCGATCGCGGTTCACCCAGGGGGTCAAGGGGCTCGCCGGCCTCATCGCGGACAGGCTGCCCAGAGCGTCCAGGGAGCGCCGCAGGCAGCGCGCCCTGATCGCGCTGTCGACCATGGTGGGGGCGGTGGTGCTGGCACGGGGTGTCGACGACGAGGCCCTGGCCGGCGAACTGCTCGAGGCGGCGCGCTCCACGATCCCGGGCTGAGCCGGTTCGAGGCGGCGCCTCGCTCGGGCCGCGTCATGGCCGGGACGGAGCCTGGGACGGGATCGGGTCGCCGGGGGCCAATCGGGCCGCATCGTCGCCGCAGCCGATACCCCCGTGGGGAGGACCGCATTCGGTCGGGGCCCGCTGGGCCGCGCCCCGTGTTTTTAGATTGTGATCTGCATTTATATAGATTACGCTCGACATCGACGTCCAGGCCTCTGGACCGACATCGCCCGATCGGGTCGTCCGCGAGGCCGCGGGTCCGTCGCTCGCCCCCTCTCCGAGAAGGCTCACCGATGACCGGCGACGCGGCTTCGAGATCGCCCGAGCCTTCGCGGCGGAGGATCGTGGAATGGGCGGATCCCCGCTCCATCGCCGCGGCGGGACAAGCCCTCGCGGGGATCGACTTCCTGCGCGCGCTCATGGCGGGGAAGATCCCGCCGCCGCCCGCGATCCAGCTGCTGGGCATCGAGCTCGTGTCGGTCGATCCCGGCACGGCCCGGATGTGCATGCCGGCCGCGGAGTACCTCTTCAACCCGCTGGGCTCCGTCCACGGCGGCTCCCTCGCCACGCTGCTCGACAGCGTCATGGGCTGTGCCGTGCACGCGACCCTGCCGCTGGGACGCGGCTACACGACGCTGGAGTTCAAACTGAATTTCCTGCGCGCCGCCACCGAACGGTCCGGGCTGCTGACTGCGGTCGGGCAGGTCGTTCACGCCGGTCGGCAGCAGGCCGTGGCCGAGGGCCGCCTCAGCGACGCGTCCGACCGCCTCGTCGCGACCGCGAGCACGACCTGCCTCCTGTTCGATCTGCCCGGGGCGAGGACGCCGCCCGCCGGCTGACCGCGCCCGCCGTCGACGCCCGCGTGACTGCACCGCGCCGAAGGTCGGTCCCGCGCCCCGTCGACATCGCGGGCGCTCGGCCGCGATCCCCGAGACTGTGAGGCCCCCGCCATGGACATCCGCACGCGCCGCCTGCTCGAAGCGCCCCTCGTGCCGACCCTGGCGCGAATGGCCGTGCCGAATGTCGTGGTCATGGTCGTCCAGACCTCCATCGGCCTGATCGAGACGTACTTCGTCGCGGAACTCGGAACCGATGCCTTGGCCGGCCTGGCTCTCGTCTTCCCGGTGGTGATGCTCGTCCAGATGCTGTCCGCCGGCGGCATGGGCGGCGGCATCCAGTCGGCGGTCTCCCGCACCCTGGGCGCGGGCCGGCGGGCGGAGGCAGATCTTCTCGCCTGGCATGCCGCCGCGATCGGCCTCGCACTGGGTGTCGTCACCAGCCTCCTCGCCCTGCCGCTGGGGCCGAGGCTCTACGCCGCGATGGGCGGCACCGGGGGCTCGCTCAGGGCCGCGACCGCCTACGCGGGCGTCGTGTTCGGCGCGGCGACCCTGATCTGGCTGTTCAACGCGCTGGCGGCGGTGATCCGCGGGACCGGCAACATGGCGCTCCCGGCCGGCGTCACCTGCGCGGGGGCCGTCGTGCTGATCCCGCTCTCGCCCGCGCTGATCTTCGGCTGGGGCCCGCTGCCCAGGCTCGGGGTCGTGGGCGGCGGCGTCGCCTTCGCGGGCTACTACGCCGCGGGCTCCGCCGTCTTCGCCGCCTACATCTGGTCCGGCCGCGGCGTCCTGCGACCGGGCCGGCGTCCCCCGAGGCTGACCTGGGCGCCGTCCCGCGAGATCCTGCGCATCGGCCTTCTGTCCGGCATCGCCAGTGTGACCTCGAACGTCACGGTCATCGCGGCGACCGGCTTCGTCGGGACGGCGGGGCCGGCGGCGGTGGCCGGATACGGCACCGGTGCGCGGCTGGAGTACCTGCTGGTCCCGCTCGTGTTCGGGCTCGGCTCGCCCATCGCGGCCCTCGTCGGGACGGCCCTCGGCGCCGGGATGGAGGTCCGCGCCCGTCGGGCCGCGCTGACCGGCGCCCTCGTGGCCGGCGGCCTGACGGAGACCATCGGCCTGGTGGCGGCCGGGTCCCCTGAGACCTGGCTGGGCCTGTTCGGAGGCGACCCGGCCATGATGGCCACCGGCTCATCCTATCTCCGCATCGTCGGGCCCTTCTACGGGTTCTTCGGGGCCGGCCTCGCCCTCTACTTCGCCGCCCAGGGCGCCGGCCGCGTCGGCTGGCCGCTCACCGCCAGCCTTCTCCGGCTGTGGGTGGCGCTGGGCGGCGCCTGGATCGCGGCCGTGCTCGGACTGGGCCTGGCCGGGATGTTCGCCGCCCTCTCGGCCGGCTTCGTCACCATGGGCCTCGTCAATGCCGCCGCCTTCGCCACGGGGCGGATGATCCGAACCAGGGCCGCGCCCGGGACCACCGCGGCACCGGGCGCCGTCGCGGCGGGCGACGGTCCCGCCCTCCGGGCCGCGACGCCCGGACCGGAGGCGATGGGCCGCACGCGGCGCGCGGCGTCGTGACGACCCCGGCACCGTCAGGGCGGTGATGAGCGCGGCCGGCCTGCCGGGTTACGGGGCCGGCAGGCGAGGCTTGCCGAGTTCGGCGACGGGTGCGCCCCGGATGGGGGAGCCGGCCTCTGACGCGCCCGGCCGGGACGACCGGGGCCGTCAGCCCTCGGCCTTGGCGAGGAAGTCGAAGTCGCAGCCCTCCGGGGCCTGCGTGACGCTGCGCCGGTAGAGCGCCTTGTAGCCCCGAGCCGGGGCCGGCGGCGGCCGGTGGTCGGCGAGCCGGCGGGCGATCTCGTCCTCCGCGACCAAGAGATCGACGCGCTTGTCCTGGATCGACAGGCGGATGCGGTCGCCGTCGCGCACCGCCGCCAGCGGGCCGCCGACCGCGGCCTCGGGCGCCACGTGCAGGACGATCGACCCGAAGGCCGTGCCCGACATCCGCGCGTCGGAGATGCGCACTATGTCCTTCACCCCCGCCTGCGCCAGCTTCTTGGGGATCGGCAGGTAGCCCGCCTCCGGCATGCCGGCCGCGTGCGGGCCGGCATTCTGCAGGACGAGGATGTCGCCGGGCGCCACGTCGAGCGCGGGATCGTCGATCCGCGCCGACAGGTCTTCCAGGCCGGTGAACACCACCGCCCGCCCTTCCGACTCGAACAGCTCAGGCGTCGCCGCCGCGCGCTTGAAGATCGCCCCGTCGGGCGCGAGGCTGCCGGACAGGGCCACGAGGCCGCCGACCGGCGACACGGGATCCTCCGCGGTGCGGATGATCGCGCGGTCGACCCAAGCCTCCGGCTCGTCCAGGCGCTCGGCGAGCGTCCGGCCCTCCACGTCCACCGTGTCGAGGTGGAGGAGCGGGCGCAGCTCGCGCAGGAGCGCGCCCATGCCCCCGGCGGCGTGGAAATCCTCCATATAGCCCTGGCCCACGGGCTTCAGGTCGACCAGCACCGGCGTCGCGTCGGAGATCTGATTGAACCGCTCGGGCGAGATCCGGATGCCGAGCCGCCCGGCGATGGCGGTGAGGTGCACGATGGCGTTGGTCGAGCCCGACACCGCCATCAGCACGCGGATCGCGTTCTCGACCGACTTCTCGGTGATCACCTGCGAGGGCCGGATCTTCGACTGGATCAGCCGCACCGCCGCGCGGCCGGTCTCCTCGGCGGCCACCAGCCGGTCGGAATGCACCGCCGGGATCGCCGCGGTGCCCGGCAGCGACATGCCGAGCGCCTCGGCGATGCACGCCATGGTCGAGGCCGTGCCCATCACCGCGCAGGTGCCGGCCGTGACGGAGAGCCGGCCCTCGACCTCGGCGATCTCCTCGGCGTCGACGGTGCCGGCCCGGTATCTGGCCCAGAAGCCCCGGCAATCCGTGCAGGCGCCGAGCCGCTGGCCCCTGTGGCGGCCGGTCGACATCGGGCCGGTGACGAGCTGGATCGCCGGCAGGTCGGCGGAGGCCGCGCCCATGAGCTGGGCCGGCACGGTCTTGTCGCAACCGCCGATCAGCACGACCGCGTCCATCGGCTGGGCCGCGATCATCTCCTCGGTGTCCATGGCCATGAGGTTGCGGTACATCATGCTGGTCGGGTTGAGGAAAACCTCGCCGAGCGACACGGTCGGGAACGGCCGCGGCAGGGCGCCGGCCGCCAGCACGCCGCGGGAGACCGCCTCGACCAGCTCGGGCATGCCCCGGTGGCAGTTGTTGAAGCCCGACGGGGTCATGGCGATGCCGACCACCGGCTTGTTCAGCAGGCCGACCGAGATGCCCATGGAGCGCGCGAAGGAGCGGCGCAGGTAGCGGGCGAAGTCGCGGTCGCCGTAATTGGTCAGGCCGCGGTCGAAGCCGTGCGGTTCGTCGGTCATGGTCGTCTCCTCGCGAGGGCGGCCCGGGTCACCCCGGCCGTCCGGTCTGTCTCAGCGGTCGCCGGGCTCCCGGCTCCTGACGCGCGTCGGGTCGGTCCTCGTGCGCGGTCCGTCCCACCCCTGTCCTTCTCGCCGCGATTCCGGCGGCGCGCCGCCTGATAGGTTGCGACCGCCGGCGGCACCGGGATGGGCAGAGGCATGACCCAGTTCGGCGGCGCTGACGAGGTCCGCGCAAGGCATGGCCCATCGGATAGCCGTCCGAGAAGGGGGCGCGCGGGATCCGGGGCACGAAAGACGCCGCGGCGTCACCGCGTCCCGCGCGATCCGTCCGGCGCTGCATCCGTAGCACGGCGGCGATCGCGCAGGCCGCTGGCGGCCTGTATGACGGTCCTGGCGTCGGCGGACCCGACGCCTCGCGCGGCAACCGGACACCGGGTCACGTCATGGATTTGCGCAGCGCCGCGGTCAGGCTCGCCCGTCAGGCGCGTGACGCCGTCCGTCGCCGGCCGGACACCGCGTCACCGCGCGGCTCCACCGGCCGCGCGAGGAGCGGGCTGTCGCGGAGATCGCTCGGCACCCTGATCATCCTCGCGGCGGCCTCGGTCTGGCTGGCTGTCGCCGTCGGGCCCAACCTCCTCGGAAACGGCGGAGCCCTGTGGGCGATCGTGCACGGCGCGTGCGTCCCCCACGAGAGGCGCGGACAGGGACCCGCACCTTGCAGCCTGGTCGACCTGGCGGGCGGGGTCGAGAAGGGCTACGCCATCCTCAAGGACCTCCGCGGGCGGGCGCAGTTTCTCCTGATCCCGACGGCGCGCATCACCGGCATCGAGAGCCCCGTGCTCCTTCGACCCGGGACGACGAACTACTTCGCCAAGGCGTGGCGCGCGCGGACCTTCGTCGAGGACCGCCTCGGCCATCCGCTCGACCGGCGCGACGTCAGCCTCGCGGTGAACGCGCGGCTGCGGCGGAGTCAGGGGCAGCTGCACATCCACATCGATTGCGTCCGCCTCGACGTTCGCGACGCCCTTCGCCGCCTCGCGCCCACGATCGGCGATCGCTGGGCGCCTCTGCCCGAACCGCTGGTCGGACGCCCGTTCAGGGCGATGCGCGTGCTCGGGGACGACCTCGACGCCGCGGACCCGTTCGACCTGCTGGCGCGCGACGGCGACGCGCGCGCCGCCATGGGCGAGCACTCGCTGGCCGTCGTGGGGGCCGAGTTCCCGGGCGGGAAGCCGGGCTTCGTGCTCCTCGACGGCCTGGTGACCAGCCGTTTCGGCAGGGCGGCCAACGGCGAGATCCTGCAGGACCACACCTGCGGTCTGACGGTCGAATCCCCGTCGACCGGGCTTCGGCCCCTGGAATTCTGACGCGGGCCGATCCGGCTCACGGTTGCGCGGAGCCCGGCCGGCGCCCGGTCGTCACGCGGAGGGCCCGCTCCGGGCTCGCGCGGCGATCGAGCCCGCTCTACCGCTTGTACTCCGGGGAGAGATGATCGAGCGGGTTGGTGCGCGCGTCCTTCTTGCGGCTCGTGTCGGTACCGGCGCTCCCGCCCGCCATGACGTCCGTCGACGACGAGATGGCGCTCGGCGGTGAGACGGGTCCGGTCGACCGGTCGGCGGGGGCAGCGCCGCCCTTGGTCGTGCTGACGCCCGGGGGCAGCGTGGCCGCAGTCGGCTGATCGATCCGGCTCGCCGCCGATTGGGCGAGCACCGGTCCGGACGACAGGATCAGCGCGCAGGCGCCCGCGGCCGCGCGAACCGCGGAAACCCGGGCGGTGCCGCCGGAGCGCGTGCCTATCGAAACCATCGATCCATCCATCCCTGAGAGTCGGCCGGCCGTCGTCCGGTGACCCAATGGATCGGCGCGCGGGCAGTTCCGCTCCTCGTCGATCGGTGCGGCGACGCGGCCTCCGCGTGGCGCCGCGGCGGCCGCGCCCCGCGGTATGGAACGCGGGAGCCGTGTGCCGCCGCGGCCGGGCCCGGGACGCCGCCTGCTCGACCGGCCGGATCGTCTCGCCGACCCGGCCGAAGCGGGTGAGCTGCCGCATCCAGCCCAGGAAGACGACGACGGCCAGGTCGATGACCACCACCATCGCCCCCAGCAGCACGGGGCGCCCGCCCGGCCCGTAGAGGGGGGTCGACAGGGCGATGATCTCGACCACCGAGAACATGAACGCGCCGAGGATCGTGGCGAGCGCGTCGTGCGCCGGCCGGTCTCCGGTCCACGGGGTCGTGGCGCGCCGCGTCACGCCCGACGACGCGGCACCGCGGGCGTTGACCGGAACGGTCAGCGAGAAGGCCGTCACCGTCAGCATCGCGGAGGCGAGGATGCTCAGGACAGGGCCGAAGGCGTCGGCGTCGGCGCTCAGGGCGAGATCCTCCTCCGCGCGGAACTGGAAGCGCCACGCGAGCAGGGCCGTCGGGACGCGGCCGACGCAGTCGAGCGCCGCGCGGACTCGGCCTGACGGAGGGTTCGGGACAGGATCAGCCGCCACGCGGCGGGACGGTCCTCACGCTCTCGCAGGCTCCCGTTCGCCGCCGAGCCCGGGATCGGCGGCGCGACCGTCTCGGCGACGGACCAGAGTGGCTACTCGGCCGGCTGCGCCGCGCCGGCCGGCCCGGACTGCGCCCTGGCGGCCGCGTCGCCCCGCCCGAGCAGCCGCTCGAAGGCGACGTAGAACGTCGGCGTGATGAACAGGGTGATGAAGGTCGCGACGACCAAGCCGCCGATCACCACCGTCCCCATGGAGACGCGGGCATGCGCCCCGGCGCCGCTCGCGATGGCGAGCGGGATCGAGCCGGTGATGAAGGCGAACGACGTCATCAGGATCGGGCGCATCCGCAGGCGCGCCGCGTCCTGGGCCGCCTTCAGGACGTCCTCGCCCTGCCGGCGCAGGTCCTCCGCGAAGGACACGAGCAGGATCGAGTTCTTGGCGGCGAGCCCGACGAGCAGCAGCAGACCGATCTGGCCGAAGATGTCGAGTTCGAGCCCGCGCACGGCCAGGAATCCGACCGCGCCGAAGATCGCGATCGGCGTCGCCAGCAGGATCACGAAGGGGAGGCGCAGCGACTCGTACTGCCCGGCGAGCAGCAAAAAGATCATCAGCACGCCGAGGCCGAAGATCAGCGGCGCGTAGCCGCCCGCGACCTTCTCCTGGAAGGCGACGTCGGTCCACTCCACCGCGTAGTCCGAGGGCAGCCGGCGCTTGGCCAGCGCCTCGACCTCCTTGAGCACCGTGCCGGAACTCGCGCTGGAGGCCACCTCGATCGCCACCTCGATGGCCGGGTAGGTGTTGTAGGACAGGACCGCGGTGGGGCCGGTGGTGAATTCCGCCCGCACCAGGGAGCCGATCCGCACGGGCTCGCCCCGGCTGTTGAGGACCGGCAGCGCCTGCAGATCCTGGATCGTGCGCCGGCCCGTGGCCTCGCTCTGCACGTAGACCTGATAGACGAAGCCGAAGCGGTTGAAGAGGTTGACGAAGCTCGACCCGACATAGGTCCCGAGCGCGTCGAACAGGTTCTGGAGGGGCACACCGAGCTGCTCGGCCTTGGCCCGGTCGATCTCCAGGCGGATCTGCGGCACGCCGTAGCTCGTCGTCGGCAGCGCCTGGGCGACGTTGGGGCTCTTCCCCATCTCGTCGATGAAGCGCTGGGCCGCCTCGGCGAGCTTGATGCCGCCGGCACCGCTGCGGTCCTGGATCTCGAGCGTCAGGCCGCTGCGGGTGCCGAGCCCCGGCAGCGGCGACGGGTTGACCACCCGCACCTTCCCGTCCGGATCGTGCCGGAATTCCTTCTGCACGCGGGCGATGATGGCGTCGGCCGAGGCCGCCCGCTCGCCCCACGGCTTCAGGACCGGGATCTGGAACCCGTAGAACGGTGCCACCGCGTCGGCGAGGATGCTGCGCCCCACGACGCCGATCGTGTGATCGACCTCCGGCATGTCCCGCAGGCTCCTGCCGAGCCGCTCGACCATCCGGTCGGTGCGCGCCACCGAGGCGCCCTTCGGCAGGGCGACATCGGCGAAGAAGTAGCCCTGGTCCTCGTTCGGGACGAAGCCGGTCGGGCGCTGCATCACGAGGAGCGCGGTGAGCGCCGCGAAGGCCGCGAAGGCGAGGCCGACGAGCACGAGGTGGCGGGTGAGCCGGCCGATCATCGCGGTGAGGAGGCCCGCGGCGCGCTCCAGCGTCCGGTTGAACCAGCGCAGCGGCGCCCTCCACCGGCTCCGGTGCGCCCCGGCGCCCTCCGGGCGGTGCTTCAGGATCAGGCCGCAGAGCGCCGGCGTCAGGGTCAGCGAGACCACGGCCGAGATCATCACCGAGATCGCGATGGTCAGGGCGAACTGGTTGTAGAGTTGGCCGGTCAGGCCCGGGATGAAGGCCACGGGCACGAACAGGGCGGCCAGCACCAGGGTGGTGGCGATCACCGGGCCGGCGACCTCGTTCACCGCCTCCCGGGCGGCCGGGCGCGGCTCCATCCCCTCGTCCATCAGCCGCTCGGTGTTCTCGACCACGATGATGGCGTCGTCGACCACGAGGCCGACCGCCAGCACCAGGCCGAGCAGGCTCAGGGTGTTGAACGAGAAGCCGAGCAGCGCCATCGGCCCGAAGGTCCCGACCAGCGCCACCGGCACGGCGATCGAGGGGATCAGCGTCGCCCGCCAGTTCTGCAGGAACAGGTAGGTGACCACCACGACGAGGATCAGCGCCTCGAACAGGGTGTGCACCACCTCGCGGATCGCCTCGCGGACGAACTCGGTGCGGTCGAGGGCGATCTTGTACTTGAGCCCCGGCGGGAACCGCCGCGCGAGCTCCGCCATCGTGGCCTTCACCCCGTCCATGACGTGGACGGCGTTGGCGCCCGGCGTCTGGTAGAGGCCGAGGGTCGCCGACGGCTCGCCGTCGAAGCTGGAGCGCACGCCGTACTGCTCCGAGCCGAGTTCCACCCGCGCCACGTCGCGCACCCGCACCACGGAGCCGTCGGGGTTGGCCCGCAGCAGGATGTTGGCGAATTCCTGGGGTTGGCTGAGCCGTCCCTGCGTGACGACCTGCAGCTCGAAGGCGGTGGGCGCGCCGTCGGTCGGCGGCTTGCCGAGGGAGCCGGTGGTGATCTGCTCGTTCTGCTGGCTCACCGCGCGGATCACCGCGTCGGGGCTGATCGCCAGCGCCTCCATCTTCACCGGGTCGAGCCACAGGCGCATGGCGTAGCGCTTCTGGGAGAAGTTCTGGATCCGGCCCATGCCGTCGACCCGGCGGAGCGGTTTGATCACCTGGGTCTCGGCCCAGTTGGCCAGGAACAGCTCGTCGTAGGGCGCACCCGGATCGGCGTAGAGCACGATGTTGCCGAGCCGCTGGCGGGAGCTCTTCTGGATCTCCAGCCCCTGCGCGCGCACCGAGGCCGGCAGCTTCGCCTCGGCCCGGTTGGCGCGGGTCAGCACCTCGGCGGCGGCGGCGTCGAGGTCGGAGCCGATCTCGAAGGTCGCGTCGAGGTTGACGCTGCCGTCCGTGTTGCTGGTCGAGGCGATGTAGAGCAGGTGCTGGGCGCCGTTGATCTCCTGCTCGAGGGGCGTCGTGACCGCGTCGTAGGCCTGCTGCGCGCTGGCGCCGGGATAGGTCGCCTGGATGTTGATGATCGGCGGCGCGATCTCGGGAAACTGGGCGATCGGCAGGGTGAGGCCGGCCACGGCGCCGATCAGGGTGATCAGAACCGAGATGACGGCCGCCAGGACCGGCCGGTCGACGAAGCGGGCGAACATCGGACCTCGACGGTGATCGGTGGCCGCGAGGACCGCGGGCGTGCAACGCGAACGCGTTTGGCGTGTTCCCCGTCGGGCTCGGCGCGGGCGCGCCGCAGCGGGAGGAGCAGTCAGCGTGCGGGCGGGGCTTCGGACCGGACTACTCGGATGTGGCGCCGCGCTGGTCCTGGCGGCGGGCGGCTGGTTCGCGATGGGCCGGCCGGAGCCCGCGGCCCTGATGAGCGCGCTGCCTTGGTCGGACCGGCCGGCCGAGACCGCCGAGACCGAGCCGCCGATCGCCGTCACGGTGACGGCGGCGCGGACCCGGACGGTGCCGATCAGCTTCACCTACACGGGCACCATCATCGCGCAGCAGGACGCGGCCCTGCAGGCCCGGGTGACCGGCGACGTCACCGAGCGCCCCTTCGAGCCCGGGAGCCACGTGAAGAAGGGGCAGGTTCTGTTCCGGATCGATCCGCGCCCGTTCCAGGTGGCGCTCGCCCAGGCCCAGGCCCAGGAGGCGCAGGCCAAGGCGCAGCTCCAGTTCGCGCAGGCCGAGGTGAGCCGGACCGACACGCTGGCCGACAAGGGCTACGCGTCGGAGCAGCGGCTCCAGCAGCTCCAGTCGAACGCCGCCGCGGCCGCCGCCCAGGTCCAGGGGGCCGAGGCCGCGATCGCGCGGCAGAACCTCAACCTCGACTACGCGGTGGTCAGCGCGCCCTTCGACGGGCGGGCGAGCCTGTCGATCGTGAACCCCGGCGACCTCGTCATCGAGAACCAGACGGAGCTGGTCACGGTGGTGCAGCTCGACCCGATCGACGTGCAGATGGCGCTCTCTTCCGAGGATTCCGAGGCCTTGCGCGAGGCGATGCAGACCGGCCCGGTGACCGTGGAGGTGCTGGACGAGGCCGGCAAGCCCGTGCGCGACGCCAGGGTCTACCAGCTCGACAACCGGTTCGACCCCCGCACCGCCCGGCGCCTCGTGCGCGCGCTGCTGCCGAACACCGACGAGCGCTTCCTGCCCGGTCAGTTCGTCCGCGCGCGGGTCAAGACCGGCACCGAGGAGAAGCTCCTCGTCCCCACGGTCGCGCTGTCGGCCCGGCTCGCCCAGCGGATCGTCTACGTGGTGGACGATCAGGGCGTGGTCCGCCAGCAGCCCGTGACCACGGGCGACAGCTTCGGCGAGGACACCGCGATTCTGGCCGGGCTCAAGGCCGGCGAGCGGGTAGTGACCGACCATCTCCAGGACATGCGGCAGGACCTCAAGGTCGAGATCCGGTCGGCGGACGCGGGTGCCGCGGCCGAACCGCGGGCGCCGGAGGCCGACGGGCCCGCCCCGGGCGCGCCGGGCTGAGCGGGCGATGCGGTCCGCGCTCCCGATCGCGCTCGTGCCGGCGCTCGTTCTGATACTGCTTCCGACACTGCTCCCGGCGCCGGCCGCCGGGGCCGCGGCGCCGCACTGCCGCGTCGACCATGCGCACTATGCCGCCCTCGGGAAGGGGATGACCTACCGCCAGGTGCGCGCCCGTCTGGGTTGCGACGGCCGCCGCGTCTCGCACCTGATCGTCGGGCGGGTCCGGCGCGCGACCTATTCCTGGCCCGGACGCGGGACGTACGGCGCCAACATCACGCTCACGTTCCGCAACGACCGCCTCACCGACAAGTCGCAACTCGGCCTGCGGGCGCCCTGAGCGGTGCGCCGCGCCGGACGATGACCGTCCCTTCCCGGCGCGGGGTGCGCGGTGCCGCCCGCGGACCGCGCTCCGGCACGCCCCGGGGCCGCGTCCTGGAGACCGAGCGCACGATCCTGATGCGCCGCCCCCAGTCTTGTAAATGACCCAACACTCTCGCGCGCGATCCCGGTCGAGGGACGCATGTGGTGGCGCATCGGCGCCGTGCGACGCTCCATCGGGAGCGGGCGGGCGCAGACCCCGACGCCGCGCCCGGCTCTCAGCGATGCGGAATCCCACGGGCTGGTCGCGAAGTCTCCGAGGCGAACCGGCGACCGACTCGGCGGGTGTCACCGGGACGCGGGCGGGACCTTCCGCCGGTCACGTCGGTCAACCCGCCGGCGCCAGCGCGCGCACGGGTCAGCCTCTGCCACTCTGGCCCGCGGTCCCGTCGTGCCGGGCGTAACCGACGGCGCGCTTCGGTGCGGCCGCGGACGGCCAGCGAACAGGTCATATATATGATACATGATTATTGACAGGCCTCGTCCGGAGCGTATCCTCGACCCGACGCCGACGAAGTCGCACAACTCGCAAGATCGGCGCGCAGACAGGTGAGGAGCGCCATGACGGCACGGAGCATGATCCGGCTCGTCGGGACGGTCGCGGCCCTGTGGGGGGCCCTCGGCGCCGCCCGGGCAGAGGTCTCGACCGTTCGGCTCGCCAAGCAGTTCGGGATCTCCTACCTGCCCCTGACCGTGATGGAGGAGCAGGGCCTGCTCGAGAAGCAGGCCAAGGCGCGCGGCCTCGACGTCAAGGCCGAGTGGCTGCGCTTCACCGGCGGCTCGGGGATGAACGAGGCCCTGCTCTCCGGCAACCTCGACCTCGCCTCCGGCGGCGTCGGCCCGTTCCTGACGATCTGGGGCCGCACGCTCGCCAACATCAAGGTCAGGGGCGTGGCGGCGCTGAACGCGATGCCGCTCTGGCTGGTGACGACCAACCCCGCGGTGAAGTCGATCGCGGATTTCGGGCCGCAGGACAAGATCGCGCTGCCGACCGCCAAGACCTCGATCCAGGCGATCACCCTGCAGATGGCCGCCGAGAAGGCGTTCGGGCCCGGCCAGCAGGGCAAGCTCGACCCGCTCACCGTCTCGATGGGTCACCCGGACGCTCAGACCGCCCTGATGGGCGGCCGCTCCGAGATCACCGCCCATTTCGGCTCGCCGCCGTTCCAGGAGATGGAGCTGAAGGATCCGCGCGCCCGCAAGGTGCTCGACAGCTACGACGTGATGGGCGGCCCCCACACCTTCAACCTCGTCTGGGCCACCAGCCGGTTCGTCACCGACAATCCCAAGGTCACGGCGGCCTTCCGGGCGGCGCTGGAGGAGAGCCTGACGCTGATCCGCGAAGACCCCGCCCGGGCCGCGGCGCTCTGGATCAAGGCGGAGGGGTCGAAGCTCTCGCAGGACGAGGCCGTCGCCCTCATCCGCGCGCCACAGAACGCCTGGACGACCAAGCCGCAGCGCATGCTCGACTACCTCGCCTACATGAACCGGGCCGGGCTGGTCTCCGCCACCGCGGCCAGCGAGGGTGAGCTGTTCTTCCCCGCGCCGGCCGCCGGCAGCGGCGCGCCGAAAGAGGCCACGCGGTGACGGCGGCCGCGGATCGCGCCGCCGTCACGCCGGAGGCGAGCGCGGCGCTGCGGGTCCACATCCGGCGGGGCGCGGCGGTCGCGGCCTTCACGGTGCCGCGCCGGGCCAACCAGACCGTGCTCGACGTCGTCACCGAGATCCAGCGCGACCAGGACCCCACCCTCGCCTACCGGTTCGCCTGCCGGGTCGGCATGTGCGGCTCCTGCGGCATGACGGTGAACGGGCGCCCGCGCTGGACCTGCCGCACCCGGGTCGCCGCCGTGGCGCCGGACGGGGTGCTGACGCTCGAACCCCTGCGCAACCTGCCGGTGGTGAAGGACCTCGCGGTCGACATGGAGCCCTTCTTCGAGAAGTGGCGCCGCGCCCACGGCTATTTCGAGCCGGGCGAGAACCCGCCCGACGACTTCGCGACGGTCGAGCCCGAGTCGCCCGCGCGCCAGGAGGTCGATGCCGGCATCGAGTGCATCAATTGCGGCGTCTGCTACGCGGCGTGCGACCTCGTCACCTGGAATCCCGACTATCTCGGTCCGGCGGCCCTCAACCGGGCCTGGACGCTGGTCAACGACGTGCGCGACCGCGACCAGGATCGGCTCGCCGCGGTGGCGGGCGATGCCGGCTGCCATTCCTGCCACAGCCACATGAGCTGCACCGAGCACTGCCCGAAGGGCCTGAGCCCGACCTTCTCGATCGCCGGCCTGAAGCGCGAGACCGGCAAGGCGGCGCTGCGCCGGTTCTGGAGGCGCGGATGAGTCCGCTCCTGTACCTCGCCCAGCGCGGCACGGCGGCGATCCTCGCGGTCACGATCGCGGTCCACCTCGGCACGATCGTCTACGCGGTGCGCGGCGGGCTCACGGCCGGCGAGATCCTGGGCCGGACTCAGGGCAATCTCGCCTTCCTGCTGTTCTACGCGGTCTTCGTTCTGGCCGCCGCGATCCACGCCCCGATCGGCCTGCGCAGCGTCCTGCGCGAGTGGGCCGGCTGGCGCGGCCGCTCCCTCGACGTCGCCATGATCGCCCTTTCGGCCCTGCTCGCCGGGCTGGGCCTGCGGGCGGCACTCGCGGTGTACGTGGCATGAGGACCGCCGCGAGCACGGCCGGGCGGACCGGCATCACCCGCGCGTCCCTGCGCAGGCCCGGCTTCGCCGCCGCGCTGATCCACCGGCTGTCGGGGATCGCCCTGGCGCTGTTCCTGCCGATGCACTTCATCGCGCTCGGCACCGCGCTCCAGGGCGCCGACCGGCTGGAGCGCTTCCTCGGCCTCACCCATAACGGCTTCGTCCGCACGGCCGAATGGGGCCTCGTCTGCGCGCTCGCCGTCCACATGGCGCTGGGACTGCGCGTACTCGCCATCGAGTGGCTGCGCTTCCGCGAGCGCAACGCCCTCGTCGTGTCGGGCTGTCTCGCGACCGCCTTCGCGATCGGCCTCCTGTTCCTCCTCAGCGGGGCCTGACCGTCGCCCATCGCCCTCGTCAGCGGAGACCCGCCATGGATCTCGACATCCGCGAATTCGAGGAGGTCTGCCGCGACCTCTACGTCCGCGCCCTGAAGATCCTGCCGCCCGACATCAAGGCGGGCTTCGCCGACCTGCAGCGGGCCGAGACCAGCGCCACCGGCCGCGCCATCCTCGACACGATGGTGGAGAACGTCGCGGTCGCGGAGCGCACGAAGAATATCCTCTGCCAGGATACCGGCATCCCGATCTACAACGTCGTGATCGGCGCCGGCGTGCGCGTCGACGGCGCCGCCCTGA
This sequence comes from Methylobacterium sp. ME121, assembly GCF_000974725.1. Lineage (NCBI taxonomy): Bacteria > Pseudomonadati > Pseudomonadota > Alphaproteobacteria > Hyphomicrobiales > Methylobacteriaceae > Methylobacterium > Methylobacterium sp. ME121. Next base: position 30,324 of record NZ_BBUX01000005.1, on the reverse strand, counting down.
AGGCCGCGATCCGGCGCGGCTGCGAGCGGGCCACGACGGAGTTCTCCTTGCGCTCCTCGGTGGTCCACCCGATCACCCGCAGGAACGCGCAGACCTCCTGCGGCATCCGCGTGCCGATCATCCACGTCGATTTCGACGACCGGCCCGAGACCGTCGCGGTGGAGATGATCCCGAAGGGCTCCGGCTCCGAGAACGGCTCGTTCCTGCAGATGCTGCTGCCCTCGGACGGGATCGGCGCGGCCAAGCGCTTCGTCATCGACCGGGTGATCGAGCTCGGGGGCCGGGTCTGCCCGCCGACCATCGTGGGCGTCGGGCTCGGCGGCACCTCGGACCTGTGCATGCACCTCGCCAAGGTGGCGGCGACCCGGCCGCTGCGCTCGGTCTGCGCCGACCCGGACGGCGCCCGGATCGAGGCCGAGCTGTCGCGGGCGGTGAACGAGCTCGGCATCGGCCCGCAGGGGCTCGGCGGCCGGTCGACGAGCTTCGCCGTCCATGTCGAGCTCGCCGCGACCCACATCACCCAGAACCCGGTCGCGGTGAACATCCAGTGCCACTCGGCCCGCCGCGCCCGCGCGACGCTCACGCCCGGCGGCATCGCGTTCGATTGAGGAGCAGACCGTGGCCCACCACGTCCTCGACATGCCGGCCGGCGAGGCCGAGATCCGGGCGCTCCGGATCGGCGACACCGTCACCCTGCGGCGCTGGCTGTTCGGCATCCGCGACGCCACCCTGATCCACATGTTCGACCGGGACCGCCGCACCCGGCTCGACCTGAACGGTCACGCGGTGATCCACACCGCGCCGAACGTCCACCGCGTCCCGGTCTCCAACGCGGCGCCGGTCGGCTTCGCGCCGTTCTGCATCGGCACCACCACGTCGATGCGCATGGAGCGCTTCACCGACGCCCTGATGGCGCGCGAGGGCGTGCGCCTCATCGTCGGCAAGGGCGGCATGGGTCCGGCGACCCTCGACGCCTTCGCGCGGCGCGGCGGCGCCTACCTGGCGATCGTCGGCGGCGCGGCGGCGCTGGAGACCACCTGGATCGAGACCATCGTGGACGTCGACCTCGACGACCTCCACCCCGAGAGCCTGTGGCAGTTCGCGATCCGCGATTTCGGGCCGCTGCTGGTCGGGATGGATTCCCACGGCGGCTCGCTCTTCGCCGACGTGCAGCGCGACGTGGCCGCCCGGCGCGACGCCGTCATCGCCTCCCTCGAGGACGCACGATGAGCCCCGCGCAGGTCGAGACCGACATCCTGATCCTCGGCTCCGGCGGGGCCGGACTGTTCGCCGCGCTCCACGCCAAGAAGGTCGCGCCCGAGCTCGACGTCACCGTCGCGGTGAAGGGGCTGCTCGGCAAGTGCGGCTGCACCCGCATGGTCCAGGGCGGCTACAACGTGGCGCTGGCGCCGGGCGACTCGGTCGAGCGGCACTTCATGGACACGATCGAGGGCGGCAAGTGGCTGAACGATCAGGCGCTCGCCTGGACGCTCGTCACCGAGGCGCAGGTGCGGATCCGCGAGCTGGAGACCGAGCTCGGCTGCTTCTTCGACCGCAACCCGGACGGCAGCGTCCACCAGAAGGCCTTCGCGGGCCAGACCTTCGACCGGACGGTGCACAAGGGCGACCTCACCGGGATCGAGATCATCAACCGCCTGTCCGAGCAGGTCTGGCGCCGGGACGTGCGCCGCCTGGAGGATCACCGCGCCCTGGAACTGATTCCGGCCCGGGACGGATCGGGGCTGGCGGGCGTGCTGATGCTCGACATGCGCACCGGCGAACCGAAGCTGGTGCGGGCGAAGGCCGTGCTGCTCGCCACCGGCGGCGGGCCGACCATGTACAAGTACCACACGCCGTCGGGCGACAAGTCCTGCGACGGGCTCGCCATGGCGCTGCGCGCCGGGCTGCCCTTGCGCGACATGGAGATGGTGCAGTTCCACCCGACCGGGCTGCTCGCCGGCGCCGGCACCCGCATGACCGGGACGGTGCTGGAGGAGGGCCTGCGCGGGGCCGGCGGCTGGCTCCTCGATTCCACCGGCCAGCGCTTCATGGAGGCCTACGACCCGCGGGCCGAGCGCGCGACCCGGGACGTGGTCAGCCGCTCGATCATGCGGCGGCTCCGCGAGGGTTTTTCCACGCCGAGCGGGGGCGTCCACATCCAGATGAGCCATCTCGGGCCCGAGGACGTGCGCCGCCGGTTCAAGGGCATGGTCGAGCGCTGCGCCGATTGCGGCTTCGACCTCGCGGGCGGCCTCGTCGAGGTCATCCCCACGGCCCACTACATGATGGGCGGCGTCCGGTTCGCGGTCGACTGCACCACCGCGCTGCCGCGCCTCTTCGCGGCCGGCGAGGATACCGGCGGCGTCCACGGGGCGAACCGGCTGGGCGGCAACGGCGTTGCGAATTCCACGGTGTTCGGGGGGCTGGCCGGCCAGTCCATGGCGCGGGCCGTGCGGCGCGAGGGTTCTTTCGCCGACCCAGACCCCGCCGCCGTCGAGGCGGGCCTGGCCCGCGCCTACGGGCCGCTCGGCCGGCCGGCGGAGTCGCTGCCGGAGATCCGCGAGGCGCTCTACGAGACGATGTGGGCCGATGTCGGCATCCTGCGGGACGCGGCCGGCCTGACCCGGGCGCTCGCCACCCTCGACGGGCTCTCCGACGCGGTCGCCCGGGCCGGCGCGCCGGACGGCGACCGTCGCTACGCGCTGACCTGGATGGACCGGCTGAACCTCGAGAACCTCGTCCTGGTCTCGCAGGCTATCGCCCGGGCGGCGCTCGCCCGCACCGACAGCCGCGGCGCCCATTTCCGCGAGGACTTTCCGGAAGCCTCGGATCTCGCGACCTCGCACTACACCGTGGTCCGCCAGCGCGGCGGGGCGCTCGACCTCGCGATGGAGCCGGTGCACTTCACGCATGTGCGGCCCGGCGGCTCGCTCCTCGACGCCGCCGCCTGAGGAGAACCCGCCATGCAGACCCTGCGCGGCGCCGACATCGTGGCCCGGACCCTGGAGGCGCTCGGCGTCACCCGGATCTTCACCCTGTCGGGCAACCACATCATGCCGGTCTTCGACGCGCTGCTCGAGACCGGGATCAGCCTCGTCCACGTCCGCCACGAGGCGGCCTGCGTCCACATGGCCGATGCCTGGGGCCGGCTGACCGGCGAGGTCGGCGTCGCCCTGGTGACCGGCGGGCAGGGCCACACCAACGGCGCGGCGGCGCTCACCACGGCGCTCGCGGCGGACTCCCCCGTGCTGCTGCTCTCCGGCCATGCGGGGCTCTCCGAGCTCGGGCGCGGCGCCTTCCAGGAGCTCGCCCAGGCCGACATCGCCCGGCCGATGACCAAGGCCGCCTGGACCGCCGGCTCGGTGGCTTCCCTCGGGCCGGACCTCGCCCGGGCCTTCCGGATCGCCCGGGAGGGGCGGCCCGGTCCGGTCCATCTGAGCCTGCCGGTCGACCTGCTGGAGACGGCCGTCCCCGCCGCCGCGGTGCGGATCCCGGACCGGGCGGTGGCCGCCCTGCGGGTCGCCGAGCCGGCACCGGATCTCGTGGCCGACCTGCTCGCCGCGCTGGCCGGAGCGGAGCGGCCGCTGATCGCCTGCGGTCCGGCCCTGTGCGACGGCTCCGGCCGGGCCGCGATGGCAGCGCTGGAGGAATCTCTCGGTCTGCCGGTCGTCGGCATGGAGAGCCCGCGCGGGATCAACGACCCGGCGCTCGGCGCCTTCGCGGAGGTGCTGGCGCGGGCCGACCTCCTCGTGCTCCTCGGCAAGCCGCTGGATTTCACCCTGCGCTTCGGCGCGGCGCCCGCCCTCGCGCCCGATTGCCGCTTCGCCATCGTCGATCCCGATCCGGCGCTCCTCGCCCGCGCCCCGGCCGACCGCCTCGCCGTCTCGGGCCTCGCCGATCCGCGGCCGGTGGTGGCGGCGATGACCGCGCGCGCCACCGCCCTCCCCCGCCGGGAGGCCTGGCATCGGGACGCGCGGGCCGCCCTCGCCTACCGGCCGCCCGCCTGGGCGGATCTGCGCGGGATCGAAGGGCGCCTGCACCCGGTGGAGCTGTGCCGGGCGGTCGCGGCTTTCCTGGAGGACCACCCCGACGGCACGCTGATCTGCGACGGCGGCGAGATCGGGCAGTGGCCCCAGGCCCTGGTCCGCGCCGGGCGCCGGCTGATCAACGGCGTATCGGGCACGATCGGCGCGTCGATCCCCTTCGCGCTCGCCGCCGCCCTGGAGCGCCCCGGCGCCCCGGTGGTCGCGGTCCTGGGCGACGGCACCTTCGGCTTCCACATGGCCGAGTTCGACACGGCCGTGCGCTATCGGATCCCGTTCATCGCCGTGGTGGGCAACGACGCGCGCTGGAACGCCGAGCACCAGATCCAGCTGCGCAGCTACGGCCCCGAGCGGACGCGCCACTGCGACCTGCTCCCGACCCGCTACGATACGGTGGTCCAGGCGCTCGGCGGCTTCGGGGCGCTGGTGACCGAGGCGGCCGCCTTCCCGGCGGCGCTGGAGGCGGCCCAGGCCAGCGGCCTGCCGGCCTGCGTCAACGTGATGATCGAGAGCGTGCCGGCGCCGGTGATCCGCCGCCCCGGCTGAGGGAGTCGGTCCTTGAACTCACACCGCGTCCGCTGCACCGGCGACGGCCGCTGAGATTCCCCGCGCCCCGCTTGCGGGGCGAGGGATGTGACGACCCTGTCGTCGGCGCATCGAGGCAGCAGCCGAGGGGAAGGGGGCGATTCAGGACGAGGCTCCCCCGGGATCGCCCCCTCCCCGCCGCTCGGGCTACGCCTTCGCGTCCCTCACGGACGGCGGGGCGCGCGCGGGGAGAGGGGGCGTCGCGCTCGTCCCCGAGGAACGTGTTCGAGCGTGGTAGCCGGCTCGGGAGGGGATCATGCGCAGACGCGACGTTCTGGCCGGGGCCGCGGCGCTCCTGGCGAGCCCCGTCCCGGGGCGGGCCGAGGAGGCCGGCGCCGTGGCGATCGCCCGTCAGCCGAGCCTCGGCCACCTGCCGCTGATGCTGATGGAGGAGCAGGGCCTGCTCCAGAAGGCGGCGATGGCCCGCGGCGTGGCGGGGCTCCAGGCCCGCTACCTCACCCTCGCGGGCGGGGCCGCCATGAACGACGCGCTGCTCTCCGGGCAGATCCAGTTCGCGGCCGGCGGCGTGCCGCCCCTCGTGCTGCTCTGGTCGAAGACGGAGGGCACCGCCATGGCCGTGAAGGGCGTGGCGGCGATGAACAGCATGCCGCTCCTGATGAACACCAGCAACCCGAAGGTGCGCACGCTCGCAGACTTCACCGATCGGGACAAGATCGCGCTCCCCGCCGTGAAGGTCTCGGTCCAGGCGATGTTCCTGCAGATGGCGGCCGAGAAGGAACTCGGCGCGGCCCGCCGCAACGACCTCGACCGGCTCACCGTCACCCTGTCGCATCCCGACGGGATGGCGGCGCTCCTCGGAGGAACCGAGGTGACGGCGCATTTCACCGCCGCCCCGATCCAGGAGCTGGAACTGCGCCAGCCCGGCATCCGCACGGTGCTGAACAGCTTCGACGTGCTGGGCGAGCCCTCGACCTTCAACGTTGTCTGGACCTCCGGCTCCTTCGCGAGCGCCAGCCCCCGGGTCGTCGCGGCCTTCGGCGCCGCCCTGGACGAGGCGCTCGCCGCGATCGCGGCCGACCCGTCGGAGGCGGCGCGCGCCTACGTGCGGCTCGCCCGCGACGGGAGCGATGCCGGGTTGATCACCGAGATCCTGAACGACCCGCAGGTCTCCTTCACGGCGACGCCCCGGGCGGTCGGCAAGGTCGCCGCCTTCATGGCCCGCACCGGCACGATCCGCCGCCGGCCGGAGAGCTGGAAGGACCTGTTTCTCGCGGGCGTCCACGCCCGGGACGGGAGCTGACCCGTCGCGGCGGCCGCCTCAGCCTTGCAGCAGGCCGGGGAGCGCCAGCGCCGTGGTGGTCAGCCCGATCGCCGCGAGCAGCGCCAGGACCAGGGTGCGGAAGCGCCGCTGGTCGATCCGCGCGAACAGCGCGAGCCCGGCCAGCACGCTCACCAGCACCACCGGCAGCGCCAGGGCGAGGTCGCCGACGAGCTCGGGCGGGATCGGGTCGAGAGTGACCAGGATCGTCAGGGCCCAGACCTGCATCACCAGGGTGAAGGACTGGTAGACCGCCCGCTGGGTGCGCGGATCCCAGCCGCGCACGAGGCTCCAGGCCGTCGGCAGCGCCCCGGACAGGCCGGCGATGCCGCCCAGCACGCCGCCCAGGAAGCCGATCGCGCCGTCGCTCCAGCGATTGCCGAAGCCGACCCGGTAATCGGCGCGCAGCAGGGCGACCCCGCCGCTGTACAGGACCAGGAAGGCGCCGATCGCGACCTTGATGCAGCGCGGATCGAGGTCGTGCAGCAGGTGGATGCCGATCGGCGCGCCGACGAGGCCCGGCAGGATCATCGCGAAGGCGGTGCCCCGCGGCGGCCAGGTCCGCAGGCGCAGGATCGAGATCACCTGCGAGAGGATGCTGCAGACGAGCACCAGGGCGGTCGCCTCGACGGGTGTGCGGATCGACAGCAGGGTGCCCGAGGCGATCAGCGCGAAGGCGAAGCCCGTCAGGCCCGAGATCACGCCGGCGCAGCCGACGCACAGGATGAGCAGGAGCGTCTCGTTCATCGGGCGTGCCCGGCCGGGCCGAGGCCATCCGCGCGCGCACCCGCCATCCTCGTCCTCCCGGCCCGTCTCCCGCCGGAGGCGGGTTTCATCTGCATATATCTTATATAAGAGTTGCCGCCTGGGGCAAGGCGCGCGACTCGCGCGCCGGATCGGACGGGCCACCCGGATATATCGCGCGCGCCCCCCTCCTGCGCGGCCTTTCCTTCGTTCGTCACCCCACCCGGCCGCCACGCGCTCTCCTCCCCCTTACTGGGGAGGAGCCGGAGGTGGGGCGGGACAGGAGGCACCCTCGCGCGCGATCCAGCCCCCCTTCTCCCTCGCTTCGCCCAGCAAGGGAAGACGGACTTACGCCTGTCTCGCGGGCGCCTGATGTCCGGCAGACGCGTGCGGGCCCGGAAGCCTGAGCGAGGCGGGCGACCTGCGGTGCCGTCCCCCGAGCCCGCGAAATCACCTCCGCCCCTCAATCGGCCGTTGACGACGGCAATATCATAGGTCTTATATAAGACTAGTCGCCGCCGAGAAGCCGACGACCACCGTCAGGAGGACCGCATGAGCAGCCACGCCGCGTCCGGCGCGGGGCACCGCAAGCCGCATCTTCTCGCCCACTCCCCCCAGGACAACGTCGCCGTCGCGGTGATCGAGGGCCTGAGCGCGGACACCGACGCTTTCGGGGTGGTCACCGAGAACGACAGCACCTTCGAGGTCGCCGTCCGCCACGACATCCCGATCGGCCACAAGGTGGCGCTCACCGACCTGAAGGCGGGCGACACGGCCATCAAGTACGGTCAGGACATCGGCAAGGTCATCAAGGACGTCGCCAAGGGCGAGCACGTCCACGTCCACAACGTCAAGACGAAGCGCTGGTGAGGTGACGATGTTCAAGGAAGCCGCTCAGCTCGAACACGAGATCGCCACCCCCTTCGTCGGCGGTGCCCCCGATCAGTTCGCCACGAAGGCGCTCGCGACCGAGCGGGCCTCGGAGAACTACACGGCCGCCACCTTCATGGGCTGGCGCCGGGAGAACGGCCGGGTCGGCGTGCGCAACCACGTCGTGCTCCTGCCGCTGGACGATCTGTCCAACGCCGCCTGCGAGGCGGTCGCCAACAACGTGAAGGGCACGATGGCGCTGCCCCACGCCTACGGCCGGCTCCAGTTCGGCGAGGATCTGGATCTCCACTTCCGCACCCTGATCGGGATCGGCTCGAACCCGAACGTCGCCGCCGTCGTGGTGATCGGCATCGAGGACCAGTGGACCAACCGCGTGGTCGAGGGCATCGCCAGGACCGGCAAGCCGGTCGTCGGCTTCGGCATCGAGGGCCACGGCGACATCGCGATCGTCGCCAAGGCGAGCTACCAGGCCAAGCGCTTCGTGCAGTGGGCCACCGAGCTCCAGCGCGAGGAATGCCCGATCGCCGACCTCTGGGTCTCGACCAAGTGCGGCGAGTCCGACACCACCACCGGCCTCGCCTCCTGCCCCACCGTCGGCAACATGTACGACAAGCTGATCCCGCACGGGATCTACGGGGTGTTCGGCGAGACCTCCGAGATCACCGGCGCCGAGCACCTGTGCCGCGAGCGGGCGATCAGTCCCGAAGTCTCCGACAAGTGGTACGCCATGTGGAAGGCCTACCAGGACGACGTGATCGAAGCCCACAAGACCGACGACCTGTCCGACTCGCAGCCGACCAAGGGCAACATCGCGGGCGGCCTGACGACGATCGAGGAGAAGGCGCTCGGAAACCTGGAGAAGATCGGCCACGAATGCCGGTTCATCGACGCGCTGCAGCCCGCGGAGGCGCCCACCAAGGGGCCCGGCCTCTACTTCATGGACACGTCCTCGGCGGCGGCCGAGTGCGTGACCCTGATGGCGGCGGCCGGCTACGTGGTCCACACCTTCCCGACCGGCCAGGGCAACGTGATCGGCAACCCGATCGTCCCGGTGATCAAGATCACCGGCAATCCCCGCACCGTGCGGACCATGGGCGAGCACATCGACGTCGACGTGTCGGGCGTGCTCACCCGCGAGATGACGATCCCGCAGGCCGGCGACGCGCTCATCGACATGGTGGTGCGCACCGCCAACGGCCGGCTCACGGCGGCCGAGTCCCTCGGCCACCGGGAATTCGTGATGACGAAGCTCTACCGCAGCGCCTGACGCGCGAGTCGCCGACGCACACGTCCCGCGCCCGCGGACCGCGAACCGGTCCGCGGGTGCCGCCCCGACGCCACGGGGTTCAGGACCACGAGGGAGCGCACGACTGCGGGCGAAACCGCGGCGGCCTCCGTCCCGTCACAGTGGAGGAACGCATGAGGCTGCTCCGGTCGATCTACGGCCAGGTTCTGCTCGGCATCGCGCTGGGCATCGGCGTCGGCGTGGTCGCGCCCGACTTCGCGGTGGGCTGCAAGATCCTCGGCGACATGTTCATCAACCTGATCAAGATGATCGTCGCCCCCGTCATCTTCTGCACGGTCGTGGTCGGCATCGCGCATGTCGGCGACATGAAGAGCGTCGGCCGGATGGGCCTGAAGACCATCCTGTACTTCGAGGTCGCCACGACGGTGGCGCTCGCCGCGGGCCTCCTGTTCGTCAACCTGCTGCGGCCGGGCGATGGCGTGAACGCCACGGTCGACAGCCTCGACGCCAAGCTCGTGGCCGGCATCGCCAGCAAGGCCCACGCGCAGTCGCCGATGGAGATCGTCGCCAACATCATCCCGCACAGCGCGGTCGACGCCTTCGCCAAGGGCGACCTGATCCAGGTGATGTTCTTCTCGGTGCTCGTCGGCATGGGGCTCGCGATGCTGGGCCGGCGCGGCGAGTTCCCGCTCAAGGTGGTCCACGCCTTCGGCGACGTGCTGATGAAGGTCGTCGGCCTGATCATGCACTTCGCCCCCGTCGGCGCCTTCGGCGCGATGGCCTTCACCATCGGCAAGTTCGGGCTCGGCATTCTCGCCCAGTACGGGATGCTGATCGTCTCGCTCTACCTGACCTTCATCGTGTTCATCGCGGTCTTCCTCGGCGGCGTGATGCGCTTCTACGTCGGCCTGAGCCTGTGGAAGCTGTTCCGGTACAGCCGCGAGGAGCTGTTCATCCTGCTCGGCACCACGAGCTCGGAATCGGTGCTGCCGCGGATCATGGCCAAGCTCAACGGGCTCGGGGTCGACAAGAGCGTCACCGGCCTCGTGATGCCGGCCGGCCTGTCCTTCAACATGGACGGCTCGTGCATCTACCTGACCATGGCGATCGGCTTCATCGCCCAGGCCCTCAACGTGCCGCTGACCTGGGAGCAGGAGCTCGGCATCCTCGCCATCGCGCTGGTGACCTCGAAGGGCGTGGCGGGCGTGGCCGGCGCCATCCTGTTCGTGCTCGCGGCGACGCTCCAGGCCTCGCAGCTCCTGCCGGTGGCGGGCATCGCGCTGATCATCGGGGTGGACCGCATCCTGAACGAGCTGCGCTGCGTGACCAACGCGGTCGGCAACATGGTGGCGACCCTCGTGATCGCCCGCTGGGAGGGCAAGATCGACCTCGCCCACGCCCGGGCGGTGCTCGACGGCCGCATCACCCCGAACCTCGACCTCCTCGACGACGACGGCGAGGCCGCGGACGCGATCCCCGCCCGCGAGCCGGCGGCGGCCTTCCGCCGCCCCCTCCCCGCTGCCGTGCCGGCGACCTGAGAAGGATTCACCATGCCCAAGGTCATCATCAGCGAGTTCATGGACGAGGCCGCGATCGCGGCCGAGCTCGCCGGCCTCGACGTGGTGTACGATCCCGGCCTCGTCGACCGGCCGGAGGACCTCGCCGCCGCCGCCGCCCGGGCCGACGCCCTGATCGTGCGCAACCGGACGCAGGTCCGCGGCGCCCTGCTCGACGCCGCCCGCGACCTCACGGTCGTCGGCCGCCTCGGCGTCGGCCTCGACAACATCGACCTCCCCGCCTGCCGGGCGCGCGGCATCGCGGTCTACCCGGCCACCGGCGCCAACGACGGCGCGGTCGCCGAGTACGTCATCGCCTCCGCGCTGCTGCTCCTGCGCGGCGCCTACGGGGCGAGCGCCGCCGTCGCCGCCGGCGCGTGGCCGCGCAACGCCCTGATGGGCCGCGAGATCGCCGGCCAGCGCCTCGGCCTCGTGGGCTTCGGCGCCATCGCCCGCGAGACCGCCCGGCGGGCGGCGGCGCTCGGCATGGCGGTCGCCGCCCACGACCCGTTCGTGGCCGCGGACGACCCGGCCTGGAACCCGGCCACCGGTCCCGTGCAGAGCCGGGCGCTCGACGCGCTGATCGCCCAGAGCGACGTGCTCTCGCTGCACGTGCCGCTCACCGATCGGACCCGCGGCCTGATCGACGCGGCGGCGCTGGCGCGGATGCCGAAGGGCGCGATCCTGATCAACGCGGCGAGGGGCGGCGTGGTGGACGAGGCCGCCGTGGCGCGAGCCCTGCGCTCCGGCCATCTCGGCGGCGCGGCGCTGGACGTGTTCGACCGGGAGCCCCTCGACGCGGCGGCGGGCGCCGTCTTCGCGGACGTGCCGAACCTGATCCTCACGCCGCACATCGCCGGGGTGACGCAGGAATCGAACGTGCGCGTCTCCGCCGTCACGGCCCAGGCCGTCCGCCGCCACCTCACGGAGCGCTGAGCCGATGCCGAACCTCACCCTGTCGGAGGCCGGGGCCCTCGCCGCCGACGCCCTCGTCCGATGCGGCACGGCCGAGGCCGCGGCCCGGAGCGTCGCCCGTGCCCTGGTCGGCGCCGAGGCGGACGGGCTCAAGGGCCACGGCCTGTCGCGGGTCGCGCCCTACGCCGCGCAGGTCCGGGCCGGGAAGGTCGTGGGCGACGCGGTCCCGCTTGCGTCGCGCCCGCGGCCGGGCCTGCTCGCGATCGACGCCGCCCACGGCTTCGCCTACCCGGCGATCGATCTCGCCCTGGAGGCGCTGCCGGGTCTCGCCCGCCAGCAGGGCGTGGCGGCGGCGGGCATCCGCCGCTCGCACCATTGCGGCGCCGCGGGGCGGCCGGTGGAGCGCCTGGCCGAGCAGGGCTGCGTCGCGCTGCTCTTCGCCAACACGCCCGCCGCGATGGCGCCGTGGGGTGGGCGCCAGGCGGTGTTCGGCACCAACCCGCTGGCCTTCGCCTGCCCGCTGCCGGGCGGCGCGCCGATCGTGGTCGACCTCGCCCTGTCGAAGGTGGCCCGCGCCAACATCGTCGGGGCGGCCAGGCGCGGGGAGCCGATCCCCGAGGGCTGGGCCCTCGACGCCGACGGGCGCCCGACCACGGATGCGGGGGCCGCCCTCGACGGCACCATGGTGCCGCTGGGCGACGCCAAGGGCACGGCGCTCGCCCTGATGGTGGAACTGCTCGCCGCCGGCCTCGTCGGCGCGCGCTTCGCCGGCGAGGCCTCCTCGTTCCTCGACGCCGCGGGCGACCCGCCGGGGACCGGGCAGCTGATCCTCGTCCTCGACGCGGCCGCGCTCAGCCCGGACGCGCCTGAGCGCTTCGCGGCGCTGGCCGGCACGATCGCGGCGCAGGACGGCGCCCGGCTCCCCGGCAGCCGCCGGCTCGGGCTGCGCCGCCGGGCCGCCGAGGCCGGCCTCGACGTGGCCGAAGCCCTCGTCGCCGAGATCCGGGCGCTGTGACGCGGATCGCCTGTGCGGACGAGGAAGCGGTGATTGCTCCCGTCGTCTGGCCGACGTAAGCGAGAGGAGGGAGAGGTGCTGGACACAACCTTCGACGCTCTACCCACGGATGGGGCTCTGCGTCGTCACGCGATGGAACGGTCAGGCGAAGGGCAGGCAGGTTCGGGGCGCACAGATTCGGGAGGCGCCCGCACGGTCGGCTTCCGCCCGCTCTACCGGCAGGTCTACGACACGCTGCTGAAGCGCCTGGCCGACGCGGTCTGGCAGCCGGGCCAGGTCCTGCCGAGCGAGGGGCAGCTCGCCGCCGAGCTGGGCGTCAGCCAGGGGACGGTGCGCAAGGCCCTCGACGCGCTCACAGCCGACAGCCTGCTGGTGCGCCGCCAGGGCCGCGGGACCTTCGTGGCCGATCACGACGACAAGCAGAGCGTCTTCCGCTTCCTGAAGCTGCGGCCGGACGGCGACGGCGCCGGCATGCCGTCGAGCCGGGTGACCGGGATCGCGGAGGCGGCCGCCAGCGCCGACGAGCGCGGGCGCCTCGACCTCGTGCGGTCCGCCCGCGTGGTCCGGATCGAGCGCGTGCGCGCCGTCGACGCCAAGCTCTGCGTGGTCGAGACGATCAGCGTGCCCGCCGGTCTGTTCCCGGGCATCGCCCAGATCGAGCTGCCGAACACCCTCTACAGCCTGTACGCCACCCGCTACGGCATCACGATCGCCACCGCCAACGAGCGCCTGAAGGCCGTGGCGATCGCGCCCCGCGAGGCGGAGCTGCTCCAGGTGGCCGCCGGCACCCCCGCCCTCGAGATCGACCGCGTCGCCATCGATCTCGAGGAGCGGCCGGTCGAGTGGCGTCTCTCGACCTGCCTGACGCAGGACATCCACTACCTCTCCGTCCTTCGCTGATCGGGATCCCGTCGGGAGCGTCGCCCCGCGGCCGAAGGCGGGCGGGCCGAACCGGACCGCCGCCGCGGCAGCCCGAGCGGGAGCGCGCGATGACCGATCGCGCGAGACGGGATTTCACGCGGCTGAGCGGGAGCCGCGCCGGAACCCCGCCGGCTACAGGCGCAACGTCGTCGAGACGACCCGCGTGCGGGCGGCCTAGAGGGGCGATCGGCATGTCCAGCACCCGCCCGCTTCGCCCGGCGGTCGCCGCCGCCTTCGCGCTCGCCACCGCGCCAGATACCGACGGCGCAGTTCCGGCCGGCCCCGGATGCCGCGCTCGCGGCCGGCTCGCAGCCCGCGCGGGAGAACTGCCTGACCTGCCGCTCGGCCGACTACGTCGCCAGGCAGCCGCCCCAGAAGGGGCAGGCGTTCTGGGACGCCGAGGTCGCCAATCGCCAAGCTGTTCCAAGGGAATCCAAGATGATGAAGGTCTACCGGGCGCCGGTCGCGGGGGAGCAGGCCAGGGCCAACGCGGCCCATCTCGGTGCGGCCCACTGAGCGCCGAGACCGGGCAGGAGGCCGCGCGATGACCGCCAGAACCGCCCTACCGGACCGGTCCGGCTCGCGCGTCGCAGAGGCTGTCGCCCCGTGCCCGCCCCTGCGAGGCTGCTCGCCTGCAACGCGGCGGTCCACCGCGCCCGGCAGCGATGTCACGAGCGCGCGCGTTGCGCCCGGGAGGTGAAAGTCCCTGACACGACGACATCGTCAGGACGGCATGAAGACGTCGAGTGAGAAACGGGACGGGCGGGGCCGCCCTGGGACCGGGGCAAGAGCGCCCGATCGTTCCGACATCTGACGAGCAGGCCGACGTCTTCCGATCGAATACGGCCGCGCAAGACGACGTCTCTGGATACGGGTCGTCACCGACGCGACGCCCGACGGGACATGTGTGAACCCTCCGCGTCCGCTCCCTCCGTATCTGTGCCGGATGGCCCGGGACGGCATCGCTATTCGACTCCGCGAATGGCCATAATTATAAAATATTCGCGGCCATTATATGAATGTTAGATGCATAGACACGCCCGACGAGCGCCGTTAACCACGCCCTTCAATATCTTTGAAATTCGAGGCCGCTAATCTGCGGAGATAATTTCGGATTGGACTGCCTCAGTGACGACAGCCGCAACGAGAGCGAAGTAGCGAGACGCCGCTTTGGGACTGTACTCCAAACTGCGGGCCGCACTGGCTGAAGACGCCCTGCTCTCGCGCGACGTGAAGCGGTCGCTCGTCGACGGGCTGTATCAACCCTTCGCCTCTCTCGCGGTCGGCGCCGCGTCCGGCACGATCGTCGCCACGGCCGCGGCGTTCTGGTCCGATGATCGGGCGATCACCCTGACCGCGTTCGCGGTCGGCCTGATCGGGCTCACCCGCGTCCTGCTCGCTCGGGTTTACCTGACGAAGGGCCCGGAAAAGTACGATCGGCACGAAATCTGGGAGACATACTTCTCCGTCGGCGCGTTCGCCTACGCCGCGTCGCTCGGTATCCTGTCGTTTCTCATCACGACCCGGTCGTCCAACCTCGCGCTCCAGGTCATCACCCCCACGTTCACCATCGGTTACGCCGCGGGCATCTCGGGCCGCAACGCGGGCCGCCCCCTGCTGGCCATCGCGCAGGTTGTCCTGTCGGCGATGCCGCTGTCGGCGGGTCTGCTGGTGTCCGGCGACGGCGAGCGGGCCTCGCTCGGCATCCTCTCGCTCCTGTTCGCCTACGGCATGATCGATATCACGCTCAGCACGCGCGAGATCATCGTGTCGGCCCTGGTCACGACGCGCGAGAAGGAGGCGCTCGCCGCGAAATTCCAGGCCCAGGCCAATCTCTTCGACATCGCGTTGCGCAACATGTCGCACGGGCTGTGCATGTTCGACGCGCGCGGCCGCCTTCAGGTCTGGAACGACCAGTTCCTCTCGATATCAGGCATTCCCTCAAGCCGGATCCATACCAACTCCACGGCCAGATCGCTGTACAAATTGAGCCGCGCCATCGTCGATGAGAGGTCTGCGGGTCGCGGCTCGACGCTGTCGACGTTTGCGGCGGCGTCGAATGCGTTGCGATCGGGGAATCTGGTCTTGATCCTCCCCGACGATCGCGTGGTCTCGTTGATGCAGCGGCGGACCGCCGAGAAGGGCTACGTCATCATCTTCGAGGACATCACCGAGCGGCGTCGAAACGAGGCCCGCATCCAGCAGATGGCGAGTTACGACGATCTGACCGGCCTGCTGAACCGAAGCAGCTTCAAGGCCAAGGTCTCCGAGGCGCTGAAGGCCAGCGCCCGCAGGAAGGGAGATTTCGCGGTCCATCTGCTCGACCTCGATCACTTCAAAGTCATCAACGACACGCTGGGGCACCCGGCCGGCGACCGATTGTTGCAGATGGTCGCGGACCGGCTGCGCGGGATCGGGGCGCTATCCGGATCGGTCGCCCGCCTCGGCGGCGACGAGTTCGTCATCGTCCAGCAATCCGTCACGTCGCCGGCTGTCGCGGAGGATCTCGCGCGGCGCGTCCTGCAAGAACTGGAGCGGCCTTTCGATATCGACGGCACTCACGTCACCATCGGCGCCTCGATCGGCATCGCGATCGCCCCGTTCCACGCCAACGACGAGGACAGACTCCTGAAATGCGCCGATATCGCCCTCTACGCCATCAAGGGGGCCGGCAGGAGCGGGTTCAAGATCTTCCAGCATGAGATGGAAGCGGCCACGCGCGCGCGGCACGCCCTCGAGTCGGATCTCCGGGCCGCTCTGACCAACGGGGAGCTGGAGCTGCACTATCAGCCGATCGTCGACTCGAGCACCGGGGCGATCGTGAGCTGCGAGGCCTTGCTTCGGTGGCACCACCCCGTCTCGGGATACATCCCGCCGTCGGACTTCATCCCGGTGGCCGAGGACACGGGGCTCATCGTCCAGCTCGGCAACTGGGTGCTGAACGAGGCCTGCCGCGAGGCCCGGAAGTGGCCGTCGACCGTGAGCGTCGCGGTCAACATGTCGCCGCGTCAGTTCGGCGATCCGCAGCTGGCCTTCCACGTCATCGGCGCGCTGAATCGCTCCGGCCTCCCGGCGCATCGCCTGGAACTCGAGATCACGGAGAGCGTGACGCTGGGCGCGACGCACAAGATCGTCGAGACCATCAACAAGCTCCGCCAGCTCGGGATCCGCCTGTCGATCGACGACTTCGGGACGGGTTACTCGTCCCTGAGCTCCCTGAGAAATTTCGCCTTCGACAAGTTGAAGATCGACCGGTCGTTCGTGTCGGATCTGGACCGGAAGGCCGAGTCGACCGCGATCATCCGGGCGATCGTCGGCATGGGACGAAGCATCGGGATGGCCATCGTCGTCGAGGGCGTCGAGACCGAGACGCAACTCTCCATCCTCCGCACGGAGGGCTGTGATCTGATCCAGGGCTACGTCTTCAGCCGTCCGGTCGCCGCGCCGCAGATCCGGACCATGCTCGCGGCCGCGGGGCCCCTGACGAGGCTAGCGAGCTGACGCCGACAGCGCCCGGGCGGGCACCGTGCGGGCCTGAGCGGCCTGAGCGGCCTGGGCTTTTCCCCGGAGCTTGTCCTGGGCCAGAACGAGCCGCTCCATGATGCTCAGATCCCTGTCGGTGAGGTTCATCGCGGCGGCCGCCCAGACCGCGACGATCTTTCTCAACTCGTCCAAGGATATGCGATCGACCTCGCGGGCCGCTTGATAGATCGCCTGCTGCCCGTTGCGCCGCCGACGGTTGCCGGCGATGTAGGCGCGCACGGCGGCCTCGCCCTGGCCGCGCTCGGCGAGGATGTGAACGATCCCCAGTTCGTGCATCTCTTCGGCGGTGTAGGTTCTACCATCGAGGATCATCTCCTGAGCCTTGATGGTCCCCAGTCGCCGGGCGAGGAAACTGTACGCTCCCATACCGGGGAAGAGTCCGAAGAGTATTTCCGGAAAGCCGAACTTGGTGCCCTTCTCGGCGATGATCACGTCGAACGAGAGCAGGCCCTCGAACCCCCCGCCCAGCGCGTCGCCCTGAACGAGGCCGATCGTGATGATCGGCAGATTCAGCGCGTTCATGTTGCGGTGAAGAACATCGACGCACGCGTTGCCGTAGCCGACCAGCGCGGCCTCGTCGCCCGCGCGGATCTTGCTCGCGAACAGGTTCAGATCACCGCCGAGACTGAACACACCGGGAAATCGTGACCCGAAGACGAAATAGTTCAGATCAGGACCGCCGTTGCCGAAGACCCGCTCGATATCGTCCTGCAGCCGGCTGAAATCGGCCAGCATCTCGGGATTCTGGCAGGGGCGTCCGTGCGGGCGCATGAAGGCCCACAGGGTGTTGCTACCGGCTTCGAAATCGACTTCGATCTGAGCGAGTTCGGAGAGGCCGGGATCGGCGGGCGATACGGCCGGAGCGATCCGCGTCTCGCTCGGTCGCCGCGCGGGCGTCGGCCGCCGTCGCAGCGGCACAGGACCGGTGTAAGGCACCAAATCTTTGGCGAGGCCTGTAATAGACGCCATTTCATTTGGATCCGTTAAGTGGTCCTTAACCGTATCGCGGCCGGCACCGCAGGGCTAGGCGGCCGGAGCGGCCCTCCTCAGATAATTAAGCTTTGGTTAATTTCTGGCCGATTAGCCGCTTTTGCTTGCAAGCCGGGGCTATTGGGATGTGGCGGCCCGTCGACGCCCAGGTGATCGTGCGGCGCGGGTCGCCTCCACGTCGCTCTCGCCGCCGGCGGCCCTGCCCGAGCGACGCGCGGGGGCCGTCCCATCGGGCCCGTAGACCTCCGCCGCGCGCCCTAGCCCTATGACCGTCCTGCCCCACCGCGCTGCGGCGGCCGCATCGCGACCCGCCCCACCCGGAAACAGGGCCGAATGCCGCGCCGTTGGCCGAGGCGCACGGCGCGGCGCGACGGCGGCTGACGCTCCTCGGCGGCGGGCGCGTGCTGGCGGTCTGCCGCGTCTCCCTGGGCTTCGCGTCGATCGGCCCGAAAGCGACGGAAGGCGGCGGAACGCGACGGCAGAAGACCGAGGGTCACGACCGCATCGCGGGCAAGAACCCGAACAGCATCGCCCGCCTCGCGGCGGATCCCCTATCCGGACGCAGCCGGCCGCGCCGCGGCATCCGCGGCCGGCGCGCCGCCCGGCGGAGACATCGTGATCCACGGCCTCAGGAACGGCTTCTCCTGGGTCGGACGCCCGCCTCGTCTGGCCGATTGGACGGATGGCTGCGCGGGCGCGACCCGCGCCTCGGAAGGAGCCCAGCCGGGACGCCGGGAGGCCTGTGCCGGCCGGGGGACAGTCCTTCGGCGTCCGGGCAGGCCTCAGCGGACGGGGTCCTGGGCGGGCCCGTCCGGCCCCCGGGCCGTGCGCCACGGCAGCGGGTCGAACGCGCGTCGGAGCGCCTCGAGGAACCGCTCCGTCCGGGCCGCGCGCGACCGCCGTTGCGAGCCGAGCAGGGCGACGACCGGCGCCGACGGCAGGGCGTAGCCTTCGAGCAGGCGCGTCAGCCGCCCGGCGCGCAGGTCGTCGGCGACGTCCCATTCCGAGCGGACGATCACGCCGAGGCCCGCGAGGGCCCAACCGCGCACCACGTCGCCGTCATTGCTGACCAGGCCCGCGTCCACCCTGACGCGCGCCTCGGCGCCGTCCGCCGTCCGGAAGCGCCAGAGCGTCACGTCCTCGTCGTTCTCGCGCAGCGCGATGCAGGTGTGATCCCGCAGGTCGACCGGCACGCGCGGGGCCGGGTGCCGGGCCAGGTAGGCGGGCGCCGCGCAGAGGATCCGATCGTTCGGCGCGAGGGCGCGCACGGTCAGGCTCGGGGTCGCCTCCCTGATCTCACCGACATGGATCGCGAGGTCCCAGGTCTCGGACGGGATGCGACCCAGGCGGTCCGAGAGCAGCAGGTCGATCCGCACGCCCGGATGCCGGAGCCGGAACGCCGTCACGACCGGGGCCACGTGCCGGCGCCCGAAGCCGAGCGGGGCGACGACGCGCAGATGTCCGGTCACCGCGCCGACGCGCTCGGCCAGGGCGTCGGCGAGATCGTCGAAGGCGCCGAGGAGGTCGCGGCCGCGCTCGGCCAGCAGCTCCCCCTCGTCGGTCAGCGTGAGGCCGCGGCCGGACCGGTCCACCAGATGGACCCGCAGCCGCTTCTCGAGACTGCGCAGCCGCTGCGTCACGGCGGGCGGGGACACGTTCAGGCTGCGCGCCGCGGCGGCCAGAGACGGGCTGGCCGCCACCGCCGCGAAGAACCGGAGATCGTCGGTGTCGAGCATTAAGGCGCACCTTAATCCAGAATGCCGAACAGATTAATGGTGTCTTCCGGCCCGGCATGGTCTGTAACCCGGCAGTGAGACAGGGAGGCGCGGACATGCCGGACAATCGAGCCGAGGCGCCGTTGCGGTCAGCGGAGATCGACGAAGCCTCGAGCCCCCTCCAGACGCCGTGCCTGCTCCTCGACGAGGCGCGGCTGCGCGCGAACCTCGCGGGGATGCGGGCGCACCTGGACCGGCTGGGCGTCACCCTCCGGCCGCACCTGAAGACGGCGAAGTCGATCGACGTCGCCCGCCTGGCGATGGCCGGTCCGGCCGGCCCGGCGATGGTCTCGACCCTGCGCGAGGCCGAGTACTTCGCCGAGGGCGGGGTGCGGGACATGATCTACGGCGTCGGCATCGCCCCGCAGAAGCTCGACCGCGTCGGCGCGATCCGGCGACGCTGGGGCGCGGACCTCGCCGTGGTGCTCGACTCGATCGAGCAGGCGGACGCGGTCGCCGCCTGGGCCGCGCGGACCGGCGACCGTCTGCCGGTCCTGATCGAGGTCGACGCCGACGGCCATCGCTCCGGCGTGAAGCCCGCGGACGCGGCGCTGCTGGTGGCGATCGGGCGCGCGCTCGGCGCGGGGGCGGACCTGCGCGGCGTGCTGCTCCATGCCGGCGACAGCTACGGCCTCAGCGATCCCGAGGATCTCGCCGCGGCCGCGGAGGCCGAGCGCGCGGCGGCGGTGACGGCGGCCACCCTGCTGCGCGGGGCGGGTCTGCCGTGCCCGGTGGTGAGCGTCGGCTCGACCCCGACCGCGCGCTACGCCCGGGACCTCGCCGGGGTCACCGAGGTTCGGGCCGGCGTGTTCATGTTCGGCGACCTGTTCCAGGCCGGCGTCGGCTCCGTCGCGGTCGACGACATCGCGGTGAGCGTGCTCGCCACCGTGATCGGGCACCGCCGCGACAAGGGCTGGATCATCACCGATGCCGGCTGGATGGCGCTGTCGCGCGACCGGGGCACGGCCCGGCAGGCGGTCGATCAGGGCTACGGCGTGGTCTGCGACCGCGCCGGCCGCCCCTATCCGGACCTGATCGTCGCCGACGCCAACCAGGAGCACGGCATCCTCGCCCTGCGCCCGGGCTCCCGCGCCGCCCTCCCCGAGCTGGCCATCGGCGACCGCGTGCGCGTCCTGCCGAACCACGCCTGCGCGACGGGCGCGCAGTACGACCGCTACCACGTCCTCGACGCCGACGGGCGGGTCGCCGCCGTCTGGCCGCGCATCAATGGCTGGTAGGCGGTGCCGACCGTGACGGCACGGATGGCGCGCACCTCGACCGCCCGGCGACGCCGGACGCGACGGGAGCCGGTCCGGATGCGGTGAGGCGCGGACTGACGCGCCGGGACGCTGCGGCGCGGCCCGCGGCCGCGCGACGGACGGCACCGCCCGCTGCGGCGCGCGACACGGAAGGAGACCCCACCATGACATCCCACCGGTTCGACGCCGTCCTGTTCGATCTCCTGACGGCCCTGCTCGACAGCTGGTCCCTGTGGAACTCGGTCGCCGGCAGCGAGGAGGCCGGCCGCCGGTGGCGGGCCGAGTACCTGCGGATCACCTACCGGACGGGGGCGTACCGGCCGTACGAGGATCTCGTGGCCGAGGCCGCCGAGGCGGTGGGCATGCCGCGCCGCCTCGCCGCGGACCTCGAGGACCGCTACGGCGAACTCCGGCCCTGGCCCGGCGTGACGGAGACCCTGCAGGCGCTCGCGGCGCGCTCCGTGCGGCTCGGCGTCGTGACCAACTGCTCCGAACGTCTGGGGCGCATCGCCGCCGGTTGCGTGGGGGTCGAGCTCGACGCGGTCGTCACGGCGGAGCGCGCCGGATTCTACAAGCCCGATCCGCGTCCCTACCGGCTGGGACTGCAGGCCCTCGGGGTCGAGCCCGCGCGCTGCCTGTTCGTCGCCGGCTCGGCCTTCGACCTGGTGGGGACGGCGCGGGTGGGGCTGGCGACGTACTGGCACGACCGCGCGGGCATGGCGGCCCCGGACGGCGCGCCGCCCCCGCTGGCGCACGAGACCACCCTGGAACCGCTGCGCGGCTGGTTCGAGCCGAGCGCGCGCTGACGCCGGCGCTCGCCGGGCGCAGCGGGTGCGGTCCCGGGGCGGGCAACGGGTCGGCGGAGGGCGCCTTCAGAGCCGCCGACGGCGGTCCTTCCGGTCGCCGCGCACCGAGCGACCGGGTCGAACCGGGCGCAAGCTTTGCCTTTCGGCCGCCGCCCGGTCCATGTAGCCGCCCATGATCCGCCTCATCCCCAGCCTGCCCGCGGCCTACGTCATCGCGCGGGTGGTGTGGCCCCTGCCGGCGCCGCTCGCGCTCAGGCTCGGCCTCGCCGCGCTCCTCCTCGTCGCCTCCCAGTACCACCTGTGGAGCCGCCTCTCCTCCGGGTCGGTCTTCGCGCCGGAATTCCCGCGCCCGGTCGTGATCCTGTTCAACTGGGCGTTCGGCGCGATCGCGCTGGCGGCGGTGATGCAGCTCGCCCTCGACCTCGTCGCCCTGATCTCCCTGGCGCTGCCCGGAGGCGGCTGGGCGATCCCGACCGCTTGGCGCGCCGCGCTGGCCGCGGCGGCCGCGTGCCTCTCGGCCGTCGCCGTGTGGCGGGCCGCGCGCGTGCCGCCGCTGAAGGACGTCCCGGTCGCGATCGCGGACCTGCCCCCCGGCCTCGACGGCTACACGATCCTGCACCTGACCGACCTGCATATCAGCCGCCTGTTCCCGGCCGCCTGGGCGGGGGCCGTCGTCGCGCGCGCCAACGCCCTCCGGGCCGACCTGATCGTGGTGACCGGCGACTTCATCGACGGGTCGCTGGAGGCCCGGCGGAGCGACGTCAGGCCGTTGCAGGACCTGCGCGCGCGCGACGGAGTCTGGGCCGTGCCCGGCAACCACGAGTACTTCTTCGACCACGACGCCTGGATGCGCCACCTCGCCGGGTTGGGGATCCGCGTCCTCGCCAACGCCCACACGGTCCTGAGGCGCGGCGGCGCCGCGCTGGTGCTGGCCGGCGTCACCGACCGCTCCGCGCCCGCCACGGGGCATCCGGGCCCCGACCTCGACACGGCCCTGGCGGACGCGCCCGAGGGCGCGCCGATCGTTCTGCTGGACCACCAGCCGGCGAACGCCGCCCGGGCCGCGGCGCGCGGCGTGGCGCTCCAGCTCTCCGGCCATACCCACGGCGGCATGATCCGCGGCCTGGACCGGCTGGTGGCGCGCGGCAATGCCGGGTTCGTCTCGGGCGCGTACCGGGTCGGGACGATGCGGCTCTACGTCAGCAACGGCACCGGGCTCTGGCCCGGCTTCGCCCTCCGGCTGGGGCGTCCGTCGGAGCTGACGCGGGTCACCCTGCGGAGGGCCACCTGACGCGGTGGAGCAGCATCCCGGCGAGCATCGCCGCCACGAACAGCGCGACCTCCGGCAGGCCGAGGGTCAGGCCGGCCAGGGCCGGGCCGGGACAGAAGCCGGCGAGCCCCCAGCCGACGCCGAACAGCGCGGCTCCGGCGAGCAGCCGGGCATCCACGCTCCGGTTCGTCGGCACTTCGAAGCGCGGCGCCAGGGCGGGCTGCGCCATCCGCGCCTTGATCGCGTAGCCCAGCGCCGAGACCCCGACGGCCCCGGCCAGCACGAAGGCGAGGCTCGGATCCCAGGCGCCCGCGACGTCGAGGAAGCCCAGGACCCGCTCGGGGTCCATCATGCCCGAGAGGGCGAGGCCGACGCCGAACAGCAGGCCGCTCACCAGGGCGGCGAGGAGGCGGGGCGCGCTCATCGCGCCACGCCGTGCCGGACGAGGAAGACGGTGACGATGGCCGCCGCCATGAAGGTCGCGACCGCCGCCAGGGAGCGCGGCGAGAGCCGGGCGAGTCCGCAGACCCCGTGACCGCTGGTGCAGCCCGAGCCCAGGCGGGTCCCGTAGCCGACGAGGAGACCGGCGGCGATCAGCATCGGCCACGACGCGCCCGCGCGGACATCCGGCCAGTGACCCGCCGCCAGCCGGTACAGGGCGGGACCGGCGAGGAGCCCGACGAGGAAGGCCGCGCGCCAGGCCCAGTCGCGGGCCGCCGGCCCCAGGGGGCTGCCGAACAGGCGGTCGAACAGGCGGCCGAGCAGGCCGCCGAGGATGCCGCTGATCCCGGCGATGCGGCCGTTGGCCAGAAGCAGCAGCGCCGCCGAGGCGCCGATCAGGGCGCCCCCCGCGAGCGGAGCGAGGAAAGCGGTCACGGTCCGTCTCCGATCTGCCCGAACTTCGCGGCCTGGCCGAGCGCCCGATCCGGCGCGTCGGGCGCGCGCCAGGAGCCGCCGCGGTCGGCGGTTGATCGCGAGGATATCCTCGACCGCGTCGAGAAGCGCCCGGAGGCGCGGATCGGTCAAGCTGTAGAAGGCCACCCTGTGCTCGCGCCAGCTGGCGACGATATCGACGGTGCGCCGCTCGCCGAGCTTCTCCGACAGGGTCGGTTGCCGGACGCGCAGGCGCCGCCCGATCCTCGGCCGACACGTCGCCCTCGGTGCGATCTGACCGGAACCGTCCTCGCTATCGAAAGGTGCGATGCGAGACCTGTGCGAGCCGGACGCGTGACCTGATCCGATCGCGCCACGACCCGGCTGCCGCCGCACGGATGCCGGGCTGCCAACGCCGCTCGAAGTCTTCGACGATCAACCGGGAGGTCTCGGTCGACTTCGCCACCGGGGCAGAGCACGACAACCGGATCACGACGCCCGGCACCGTCCGGGGTTGACGGAGTTGCGCAGATTGGACAGGTTCCAATCACTAACCTGTGTTACAGTCAGGGCGCCGATGTCCACTGATCTTCCCCAGGGTAGAGTCACGTTCCGCGGCCGCGGTCTGGCCTTCGCGCACGGCGCCAAGCTCGTGCTGAAGGTGTGCCCGCTGTGCTCGCAGTGGAACGCGCCGCGGGCTGCCGACCTCGGGCAATGCGGCTGGTGCGCCTACACCCCGTCCGGTCGCGACGTCGAACCCGCGCCGAGCCGCCACGACACCGAGGTCACCTCGTAGACGGCACAGAGGCTCGGAACGGAGCGCGCCGCCCATCGCGGCGATGGGAACGCGGAGCGACGCAGTCGATCCTGACGGCCGTCGGGGCGGAGATCGGCACCGCCGCCGACAGGCCACGCCCACTTCAGCTGTACTGGAGCTCGGCCCTCGCCCGGGAGAGTTTGCGCAGGATTCGGCGGATGTGCTCGCGGAGCATGAGAGTCTCGTCGGTCGGGCTCTCATCGGGAGGCACGGCCAACACATCCAAGACGCTTACGGCCCGGTAGCGCATCCGCTCCTCCGCCAACATGATGACGTGTCCTAGCAGCGACTTCTAATTAACGCATCCATCATTTGATCGATTCCGCGCTTCTGAGGCGAGCAAGTTTACGTAGATCTCCCAATTCAGGCCCCGATCCGATTGCGCAATAGAGTTTCCGACCCCTCCGCTTCACCGAACCGCCGCCCCAGCGAAATAATCCCGGCCCCACTCAGCTTCGATCGCAGCGTCTCTTGGCGGACGCTGGCCGGCTCAACAGGGATCGCGGCGTGGGCGCGAAGGCCTTCTCGGCACCACCCGCGCCGCGGCGGTCGCGACGCCGTGAACAGGGTCGCGTTCGCCGAGCCTCGATGCCGGTATGACGCGCCGACGTCCTGAGCGCGGCGAGATCGGCACCGGCTGTCCCGAGCCTTGGCCGCGCGAGGGGAGACGGATCATCGCCTCCGTCACGAATCCGGTGCCGAGGTGCGGACAGCGCGACGGGCCGCGCCCCGGCGCGGGTCTTCCCGGATCTCCGCGTCCGCGCGGCTGCCGCGGTCGGCCGCCCCCTTGCGATCGGAAGGCGGCCGTGTCCGGCACGATCGCCGGCGCTAGCAGTCCGGGGGGCGCCGCCCGATCTCGCTGTCGAGATACACGGACCAGTCCGACAAGGTCGTGAGCTTCGAGCCGAACATCTTGCTGACCTGATGGAAGCCCAGGGCGCGGTAACTCTCGAACTGGCTCTCCGAGAACCACTGGTTGGCCGTGCTCTCGTGCGGGAAGGCCGGGCTGGTGGCGCCGTAGGCGCGGACTTCGGCGGGGATGTCGTCCAGGAAGCTCGGCTTGATGTAGATCAGCGATGCCGCGTCGCGGGCGCCCGGATACGCGATCGTACCGCGCGCGTAGCCCAGCGCGCCGGCGCGCTTGCCCTCGCGCTCGATCGTCGAGCGGGCGAGAATGCGCATCTCGCCCATCTGGACCTTCGCCAACCCGTCCACCTCGGCCTTCCGGATCACGCTGCCGAGGTCGAAGAAGGTGCAGTGTTCGTCCTGGCCCGCGTCGATCACCACGATCCGCGCGCAGCGCCGCCGCAGCATCTCGTAGACGCCGAGATTGTCGAAATGGCCGCCGTCCGAGAGGTAGATCGCCTGCCGGACATCGGTGCTGCGGCCGCCGAGCTCGCTCAGGAGCGCGAGCACGGAATTCCTCGGCTTGGCGAGCTTCAAGTCGTCCCGGCGCGCCACCGCGGGGTTGGGCAGCCAGGCGCCGAGCCGGACGTTGAACAGGGTCATCAGGAACGCGATCGGGCGCGACGAGTGATAGCCCCAGTTCGGGCTGACCGCGGCCCCGGAGATCGTCAGCAGCCCGCCCAGCAGCGGCCCTCTGCCCGCGCTGACACGATCGCCCCGCGTCTCCATCCCGGCATACTGCGATGTGCGGATGTAGGCCCCGCGCGGACCGCCGGTGGCGGGCAGGTCGCGCGCCCTGTCCGCGCGGTCGAGGACAGCCGAGCCGCAGGCGAAGGGTGTCGCGGTGAACGAGGCGGCCTTCCGCTCCGCCCACTCGGTGTGGAGGAGATCGGTCAGGTTGAGCGTCATGTTGACGACGGGCAGCAGCCGCTTCTCCGTCCCGAGTTCGGCGATGCGCGGGCTGTCCTCCTCGTCGAAGTCGGTGAAGGGATCGGCGTCGCGCCGCGCCCGCGCCGAGCCGAGGAACCCCCGGGTCAGGCGGTTGCGGTAGACGCCGTGCATGGAGAAGCGGTTGACGTTGACGCGGCCGAACAGCCAGACGGCCCCGGCCAGGACCGCCGCCACCGCGACATCCAGGATCACGATCATGCCGTAGGGGTTGATGCCGCAGCCGGAGCCGACCTCCGCGCCGCCGAGCGCCCAACCCGGCAGCAGGCAGTCGCCCCACCAGTCGTACGCGGAGCCGAGGAGGCGGCCGAGCCACCAGCCCATCAGGGCGAACAGGCTGATCCCGAAGACCGCGGCCATCGCGCTGAGGCCCATCATCACGAGGTCGTCCATCCGCCCCTTGGCGGCCAGGGACTGCGCGCGGACGAAGACCTGCTTGCCCAGGAAGGCGGCGGCCGGGCCGGTGGCGAGGGCGGCAAGCGCGCTGAACAGGGCGGGGATCTGCGCGTCGTGGCGGCCGAGGGCGTCGGCGGACAGGACGAGGCAGCACAGGCACAGCCCCGTCCAGCCCATCGCGGCCAGCAGAAGCTGTCCGTCGACCCGCGCGACCCACTCGCGGTCGAGGTCGGCGCACTCGGCGCTCTTCCGGAACCCGATGAAGATGACGCTCTGGAGCAGGTGGATGACGATCAGCGCCGGCGGGGCCGCGTAGGTCAGGGTCTGTGAGACCTCTGCCCGTTCGGCATCGAAGCTGGCAGCCCCGCCGACCAGCCAGTCGATGAAGGCGCCGGTGCAGAGACTGATCAGCGCGGCCGAGACGAGGCTGCTGGCGAGCCAGGGACCGACGTTCCGCTCGTACAGCCAGAGGCCGGGATGACCCTTCGCGGTCTGCCAGATCAGGCCGCTGAGATAGGCCGCGACCTGCACGGCGAAGTACGCGAGGCCCAGACGGCACAGGGACAGGCCCGAGACCGGCAGCGGCTGCTCGAACAGCGCGCGGAGCGTGAACGGCAGCGCCAGGGCCCAGACGCAGGTCGGCGCGACGATGCAGGCCGCGACCCGCGCCGGGGACGCGTACGCCGTGACGCCGCCGGTCCGCGGCCGATGGCTCGGCAGGAGGATGCAGGCGCTGAACGTCGCGACGAACAGCGCCGCGCTGCCGAGCACCAGGGGCAGCCACAGCGTGCTGCCGCGCGCAGCCTCGAGCGCCGTCCTGTAGGCGAGCAGCGCGAGGGGAACGAACAGCAGCAGCGGGAAGATGATCAACCAGTTGAGGATCGTGTTCCGGATGTAGAGGACGATGCCGGCCCAGGTGTCCGACGACAGGATCCCGACTTCCGGCGTCAGGTAGTTCGTGTACCGCCGCAATTTGGCGAAGATCTCGTTGCCCGAGCCGCCGAGCTGGCGCTCGGCCTCGGCGATGCTGCCGCACTGGCGTATGAACGTCTGCAGCCAGCCGCCCGCGAAGCCGCCTCCCGATACCGTCGACAGGTAGTGGAACTCGCCGAGCATCCGCCGGCTGGCCAGGGCCTGCAGGGCACCGAGACAGAAGGTGGCGCTGCGGATCCCGCCCCCGGACAGGCACAGGGCGGCGAGCCGGGCCTGGTCGGCCCGCGCCTGCCAGGGCGCGCGATCGCCGGGCTGCGGCGGTCCGCAGAAGTGATCCATCTCCTCTTCGAGTGCCTGCTCGGTATCGAGGAACCACGCGTCCCGGCCCGTCATCACCGCGGGCAGGTGATGGGACGGGGCGTCCGCCTGGATGTCTGCGGGACTGGCGCTCATCGCTCCTCCTATCGCCCGCGCGGTGCCGGACTTCGCGGTTCAGCCGTTCCGATCAGCGGTCGCGCAAACATCTCTCCGCCGGCCATCGGCACAGTTTATGCTAAAATTTTACACCATCAGTATTGATGTCATGAACGATTTCATAATTTATATGCGACAGACGATTCTATCGATGCAGCATTATGGCGGCGCGCCACCGCCGCACTGCCGAAAGCGAAAACTACAGTCGCTCCGAGCCTCACAGAAAAACTGTATTCGAACATCATCCATTTGAAGGACGCGCGGGCTTCGATCGGCGTTTACTGGAATCGGCAGACACTTCGCGAAGGCAGGGTTCCCGCCATGTCCCAGGTGCGATCGTGACCGGCTCCCGGGCCGCCCGCGCCGCCGCGCTCACGGCGATGATCCTGGTCCCGGCGCAGGCCGGGTTGCGCGCCGCCGACCGGGAGCCGGGGGACAGGCCGGACGGCGGCCCGCACTTTCTCGATCAATCCTGGACGTCGCAGGAGCGCGCGTGGTTCTACGGGGCGAGCCAGGGCTCGCAGATCATGCCCTACGCCTGGTTCATGTCCCTGGAGCGCCCGGACGACGACAGGCTCTTCGTCGCGGACGGGCTCGCGCGCTTCGGCTACCTGCCGAACCCGTATGACGGGACGCGCGGATCGAACCGCAGCGGGCTTCCCATCGGCTTCGTGAAGGATGTGGACGATCGCGGCGAGTGGATCGGCATGACCTGCGCCGCCTGCCACGTGAACCGGATCGACCTGCGCGGTCGGTCGATCCTGATCGATGGCGGCCCGGCCGATGCCGACATGTTCGCCTTCATCGAGGAACTGGGCCGCGCCCTCGCGCAAACGCGCGACGACGGGGCGCGCTTCGAGCGCTTCGCCCGCCGCGTCATCCCGGCGGAACTGTCGGCGCCGGGGGCGGGCCCGTCCGAGGCCGACCGCCGCCGGCTGCGGGTCAGCCTGACGCGGTTGGCCGAGGATTTCTCCCGCTACGTCGCGTCGAGCCGGACCGCGGTGCCCTGGGGGCCGGCCCGCCTGGACGCCTTCGGCATGATCTTCAACCGGGCGACCGGCATCGATCTGCGCGACCCGCACAACATCGCCCCGCCCGACGCGCCCGTCAGCTACCCGTTCCTGTGGGATACGTCGTGGCACGACCGGGTGCAGTGGAACGGCTCGGCCGCGAACGGGCTCGCCGTCGAGCGCCTCGGCCGGAACGTCGGCGAGGTCCTGGGCGTCTTCGCCCGTGCCGACATCCGTGAGCCGATCCTGCCGCCGCTGTGGTTCGAGACCTCGGCGGACCGGGTCAATCTCCTGCGGATCGAGAACCAGCTGGGCGCCCTCACGGCGCCGGCCTGGCCCGACCGGATCGCGCCGCGCACCGAGGCGCAGACCCGCGACGCCGCGGCCGGCAAGGCCCATTACGACCGGTACTGCGTGTCCTGCCACGCGATCGCCCCGACCGGCGCGAACCGCACGCTGACCGTGACCCTGACGCCGCTGGCCGAGATCGGGACCGACCCGAAGATGGCGACGAACGCCGTATCCCGGCGCGCGCGGACCGGGATCCTCGAAGGGGTCCGGATGCCGTTCCTGGCGACGACGCCGCCGCTGGCCGCCGAGACGAGCAGCCTCGACCTCGTGGCCGCGCTCGTGGCCGGCGCGATCCTGGCGCCGCTCGACCGCGGACCGGAGCCGTCGGGCGTCGGGGCGGACCAGGCCGTCATCCTCGAGCGACTGCACAAGCGCGGCGCCGCCGTCCTCGAAGCCCGCAACGCGATGCTCGACGATGTCTCGACCGCCGGCGGCAAGGGCCTCGTCGCCGCGTTTGTCGGGGCGCGGAGGGACCGCGATCTGCTGGTCTACAAGGCCCGGCCCCTCAACGGGATCTGGGCGACGGGCCCGTACCTGCACAACGGCTCGGTGCCGAACCTGTACGAACTGCTGCTGCCGTCCAGCCGGCGATCCAGGACGTTCCGGGTCGGCAGCCGCGAGCTGGACGAGGACCGGATCGGCTTCCGGTCCGACAGCGGGCCGTTCCTGTTCGACACCGCGTTGCCGGGCAATGCCAATACCGGCCACGAGGGGCCCGCCTACGGGACCGAGCAGCTCGACGAGACCCAGCGCCGGCAGCTCCTGGAGTACCTGCGAA